>JBKPSZ010000188.1:0-8723 GCA_046735265.1 Acidobacteriota bacterium
GCTTATCCGCGCGTGCCCGGGCACGAGATCGCAGGCGTCGTGGACGAAGTCGGAGAGGGAGTCGAAGGCTGGACGAAGGGCGACCGCGTCGGAGTCGGCTGGCACGGGGGACACTGCGGCCGATGCGAGTCGTGCCGGCGCGGCGACTTTCTCTTCTGCCGCGTGTCGCCGTTGATCTCCGGGATCTCCTTCGACGGAGGCTACGCGGACTACGCCGTCGTGCCGGCGGTTGCGCTCGCCCGGATCCCGGAAGGCCTCTCCGCCGTCGAGGCCGCTCCGTTGATGGACGCGGGAGTCACGACCTTCATGGGCTTGAGACACAGCGGGGCTCGGCCCGGGGACCTCGTCGCCGTCCTGGGCGTGGGGGGCCTCGGACACATGGGCGTCCAGTTCGCCGCGAAGATGGGCTTCGACACGGTCGCCATCGCGCGGGGCGCCGACAAGGAGGACTTCGTGCGCAAGCTCGGCGCGCGCGTCTACATCGACAGCGAGAGGCAGGACCCGGCGGCGGAGTTGACGGGCCTCGGCGGCGCCCGGGCGATCCTCGCGACCGCCACGAGCGGCGAGGCGATGAGCGCGGTCTTCGGCGGCCTCGCGGTCGACGGCCGCCTCGAAGTCGTCGGCGTTCCGCCTGATCCGATTCAAGTGCCGGCCGGCCTTCTGATCGGTCGCCGCTCGATCGCCGGCTGGTCCTCCGGCCGCTCGATCGACTCGGAGGAGACCATGGCTTTCGCCGTGCGGACGGGAGTGCGCTCGATGAACGAGCCCTACCCGCTCGACCGCGCCGCCGAGGCCTACGACCGGATGATGAGCGGCAAGGCGCGGTTCCGGGTGGTCCTGACGATGTAAATCCCCAGCGTCCGCCCTCCTACGGCGCCGGCTTCAGGTGCTTCTCCCAGAAGGGGAGAACGCGGCTCCAGTAGTCGAGCTTGTTGGCGTGCCGCTCGAGCAGGTGGCTCTCGTCGCGGTATCGCAAATACGTCACGTCCTTGTTGAGGCGCTTCATCCCGACGTAGACCTGATCCGAATACTCGACGATCCCTTCGTCGTCGGCGCCGGCCTGCATGAGCAGCGGCGTCTGGACCCGGTCGAGATAGAAGATCGGCGAGTTCTCGACGTAGCGCATCGGGGCCTCCCAGGGCGGCACGCCCATCGCGCCTCCGAGCTTCTCGAGCCACGGATGCCACCCGCCCGATCCGTCGTTCTTGTTCATCGAGCCGTAGAAGCCGACGAGGTCGCCGAATCCGGAGTTCATCACCGCGGCCTTGAACCGGTTGGTCTGGCAGATGAGCGCGAGCGTCGAATAGCCGCCGTTGCTCTGGCCGGTCACGCCCAGCCGGTCGGGATCGGCGATGCCGAGCTCGATGACCCGGTCGAGCGCCTGCGGGACCGCCTTCATGAGGTCGCGCATGGGGGTTCCGGTGCGAACCGGAATGTCCGGCGTCAGGATCGCGTACCCGCGCGTCGTGAGGATCTGGTAGTTGTACTCGCCCATGTAGTCGATACCGAAGGAGTTGACAGATCGCGAGCCCATTCCGCTCGCGTAGACGAGCGCGATCAGCGGATAACGTTTGCCGGCTTCGTAGCCGGCCGGAAGGAAAAGCGCCGCCCGGAGCGTCTCGCCGTCCGCGCTCCGGAACTCGATGATGCGCGACTCGCCGGGAGGGAACTTCTCGACTTGCGGATTCAGGTGCGTGACGCGGACGGGCTGCGAGAATTCCCGGGTCGTCATCCACCGGTCTTCCGGCGAGGCGCTGCTCTCGGCGTCGTAGATCACCCCGCGGCCGTCGGGAGTCGCTCGAAGACGGTCGTATGGCATCGCGTAACGCTTCTGCTCCTCGAGGCGGCTCGTCACCTTGCCGTCGGCGGCGACGACCTGGAACGCGGACTTGAGCGTCGCCGGGTCCGAGGTCGTGACGGCGATCGCTCCCGGGACGGGTTCCCACGACGTCCGATCGTCGGAGGCATGGACGATGCTCGTGATCTTCGCGTCGAGCTTCGCCGTCAGGGGAGCGACGCGTCCGTCGGCAACGGTCGCCTTCCAGACGCGGTCGTCGCCGACGAGGAAGATGCTCTTCCCGTCCCGGCTCCACACCGGGTTGAAACGGTCGGAGTCGAACCCGGCGACCGCCTCGGTCGGCGCGAAGTTCTGCACAGCGCCTCCCTTCGCGGGCACGGCGGCGAGCGATCCGCGCGTGTCCGCGACGCCCCCGGTCTGCAGCGTGCCGCTCGCAGACTCGGAGCTGACGAGGTAGGCGATCCGGTCGCCGTCCGGCGACCAGACCGCCGAGGCTTCGAAAGAGCTCGGGACGTCCGTCGCCAGCACCCGACGCACTCCCGTCGCGAGGTCGACCACGACGATGTCGAGAGGGACGATCAGCCCGCTACCGGGCTTCAGCTCCGAATACAGCAGACGAGTCCCGTCGGGGGAAGGGATCAGCCGGATCTGATTGGCGCGGCGGACGACGACGGAAGCCTTCCCGCTCGCGAGGTCGATGCGCGCGATGTCCGTGATGTAGCGCTGGATGGTGGTCGAAACGCTTTTTCCGGAAGTCTTTTCCGCGTCCTTGGCGGCGGCTCCCGAGCGATAGACCTTGACGGTCGAGCCCGAGACCGCGTCGGGCTCGGGCCTCGCGTCGACCTTGTGGCCGGGAAGGCCGACGTCGAGCTCGTCCTCGCTCATCCCATCCGGGTGCAGCGGGACCACGACCTCCGATCCGCCGGGCAGCCAGATCGCGCGCTGCAGGCCGATGCCCACACGGACGACGGCGTCGCTGACCCGTCGTGCCTTTCCGGTCGCGAAGTCCCACGACCAGAGGCGCGTCTTGCCGTCGCGGTCGGAGAAGAACGCCAGGGTCTTGCCGTCGGGCGACCAGGAGGGCGCCCAGTTGTTGCCGATGCCGCCCGTGACGTTGCGCTCGGCGGTTCCGTCCAGTCGACTGACGACGATGTCGCATCCCCAGCTGTACATGGCCGCGCCGCGCGACGCGACGAGACTGGTCATCTTCCCGGCCTTGTCTTTCGCCCGGGCCGCCGGGTCACAGACGACCGAAGCCGCCCACTTCGAGTCGGGCGATACCTGTGCGCCGCCGTCGTAGATCTGGAAAGTCTTGATCGCAAAGGCGTCGTCGAGAGGCAGCGCCGTCGGCGTTTGTCCGGCGGCAAGAGCAGCGGTGAAGACGAGCAGCACGGCGATCCCGGCGCGACCCGACTGGATGGGAAGCATGATCTCGACACTCCTTCCGACGTCTGGTTTCGGTTGGCCCGAGTCTGTCACGGAGGCAGGCCGATTCTCACGCGAGCCCGAGCTCGCGCAGCGCGGGGATCTCTCTTCGATGGCCGTCCGTGAGATGGTCGGGAAGCACGCCCCGCGGCTGGCGTCGATGCCTCGGCCGAAGGATCGAATCGGGCGTCGCAATCACTTCGACGAAGAAGTCGTGGGCCGTGACCGGAAGGGCGCGATCGAGGAGCTGGAGTCGGTGAACGGTCGTGGCGACCGCGGTCGTCTCGTCGATCGCACCGACTTCCCGGCCGATCGCGAATTCGAGATCGGAATAGCCGCCGCCCTTTCCGACTCGGACCCCCTTTCGGTTGACCGCGACGGATCCCGCCACGATGAGATCGACGTGGGTCAGCTCGCGCGGGCCGACCGGCGTCGCGAGCCGCGCGGCGCCCCGGATCGTCGCCGCGGCAGGCAGCGCGCTTCGCTCGAGCCGCTTCGGATCGAGCTTCCAGAAGCACTTCCTCTCCGCGAGGCGGGGCACGGCCATGAACACGACTTTCCCTTCCCGCAGCGCCCGCAGCCGCACAGGCCGCTGCGGCGCGTCGGGATTGCATTTGATGACTCGCGCGCGCCGCCACTCGGGAGTCGCTGCGAGCCGGTCGGCCGCGGCGGCGGCCCCGCGGAAGTTGGGGATGCGGCCCCGCGCGCCGGGGAAGAGCGCCTCGCCCGACTCTTCCAGGCGCGACCAGACCCGATCCCGCACCTCCTCCTTTTCCCGCTCTCGATTTTCCATGCGCTTCCGGCTCCCGGCCCGACGCCGTAGAGTTCCGCGGCGAGTCTACCGACCATGGCGAGTCGAAAACCCCACGCGCTCCTGCTGACCGGACCGCCGGGAGTCGGGAAGACGACCGCCCTCCGGAAGGCGGCCGACGAGCTGGCGGCGGAGCTCGCGATCGGCGGTTTCTTCACCGGGGAGATCCGCGAAGCGGGTCAGCGCGTGGGCTTCCGGATCGAGGCTTTCGATGGAAGATCCGACGTCCTGGCGCATGTGAGCGTGCGATCGCCGTACAAGGTCAGCAAGTACGGGGTGGACCTCGCCGTTCTCGACCGTTTCGTTTCGGAGGAGCTCTCACCCGAGGGCGCGGACGTCGTCTTCATCGACGAGATCGGAAAGATGGAATGCCTGTCGAAGAGCTTCGTCCGGAAGGTCGAGTCGCTTCTCTCTTCGCACGCGCTTCTCGTCGCGACGGTCGCGCAGCGCGGCGGAGCTCTCATCGAAGCGGTCAAGAGCCGGCCCGACGTCGTGCTCTGGAGTGTCGGCCGGGCAAACCGCGGGGAGATTCCCGCGCGCGTCGCCGATTGGGTCCGCTCGCGTCTGCGAGCGGGGAAATGAGTCAAACCGGCAGGAGCTCGGTCGTCGTCTTCCGCCGTTTCGCTGTCCGGAAGCCGCGGACCCACTGCTGCGAGCCCTTCGTGTCGTACTTCCGGGCGTAAGCCGCGTCCATCGCGTCGAAGGTCGCCTCGCTTCGGACGGGCCTCGCCCGGACCGGGATCTCCCGACCCGAAACCGAGATCGCGCCCCGCTTCTCCTCGAGGAACGTTCGATGCCATCCGGCCGCATCGTCGTTCCACGGCCGGACCAGGAGCCGGTCGCCGACGAGAACGAACCAGATGCCGGTGAAACGATGGTCGTCCGCGCCGGCCCGCACGCCCAGCATCCGCGATTCGCGCAGGAGCGCGAGCACCGGCGCCGGGAAGCGGCGTTTCGGAGCGGGCGCGGACCGTTTCGGCGTCCGGGCTTTTCGGCGCTTCATGACGTCCCGGCCCATTCTCCTCCCGCGAGCGCGCCGCCGGACCGGGTCTCCTGGATTCCAGGCCGCTGGCCCGGACCTTGCTCTTTCAGGCTCCGAGAGCCTGGCTCGAGGAGGGATCCATGAAGTGGACCGGCCTGTACCTGCTCGGTTACATCCTGCTCGTCGTGGCGGCGCTGCTGGCTCTTTGGAAGACCGGCATCCTCGCCACGATTGCCCCGTTCTGGGTTGGAGTCGGATTGCTCGCCGCCATCGGCCTGGGGATCATGATCGCCGTCGCCAACAGCGGCAAGAAGGAAACGATCGAAGTCGATCGGGGCTGAGCGGCCCCGGGGCCGCCGGCGAAAACCCCGCCGCCGCGTCGCCGTATCTCTCGGAAGCCCGTCTCCCAGACGGTCTACAGGAGGACGTATGGCGCAGCGCACCTCTCGACTTCGATTTCCGAAGTTCGTCTCGCTGATCTTGGCGTTCGTCCCGGGCGTTCTCGCCAGCCAGGACGGCTTTGCGGCCCAGGGTCTGACTTTCCCGCCCAACGGCGACAACCCGCAGGCCTCGGTGATGCAGGCGATCGGGCCCGTCCGCGTGACGATCGACTACTCGAGCCCGCGGGTCGTCCGCGGTCCGACCGATCGCCACGGAAAGATCTGGGGAGAGCTCGTGCCCTGGGGGATGACCGACCTCGCTCTGAACGGATGCACGCAGTGTCCCTGGCGCGGCGGCGCGAACGAAAACACGACTTTCACCGTGACCCATGACGTCAAGGTTCAGGGCCAGCCGCTGCCGGCGGGACGCTACGGTCTCCACCTGATCCCCGGACAGGAGGAGTGGACGGTCATCTTCTCGAAGGACGCCGACTCCTGGGGCAGCTACTGGTACGACCCCTCGAAGGACGCGCTGCGGGTGACGACCAACGCGGCGAAGAGCCCGTACCACGAGTGGCTCACCTACGAGTTCACGATGCGCGAGCCGTCGAAGGTGACGGCCGCCCTCGAGTGGGAGGACCTCCAGATCCCTTTCACGATTTCGGTGGACGACGTCAACCAGCTCTGGGTGGATGGGATGCGCCGCGACCTGCGCACGTGGGCCGGCTTCTACTGGCAGAACTGGCAGCAGGCGGCGGACTTCTGCGCACAGAACAAGGTCAACACGGCGGAAGCGCTGAAGTGGGCCGAGCGGGCGGTGTCGGATCCGTACGCGGGAGGCCAGGAGAACTTCACGACGCTCGCGACGCTCTCCCGACTGCAGGCGATCAACGGGCAGACCGACGCCGCGAAGAAGACGTTCGAGAAGGCGATCAACCATCGGACGGCGGGGCCCGTCGACATCCATCTCGCCGCGCGGACGCTGATGACCGACGGCAAGAAGGAGGAGGCGATGCGGCTCTTCCAGTTGAATGCGAAGCGCTACCCGGGCGAGTGGCCCGTGCACGTGGGTTTGATGCGCGGGTACTCGGCGATGGGGGACCAGAAGAAGGCGCTCGCGGAGGCGAAGCTCGCGATCGCGCAGGCGCCCGACCAGGCCAACAGAAAGAATCTCGAAGGCCTCGCCAAGCAGCTCGAGCAGGGGAAGGCGATCAACTAGGCGTAAGCGGGAGAGGGGCGGCGAGTCCCTGGTGGCCGTCTGTGTAGGGGCGGCCCTTGTGGCCGCCGCAAACAGCGGTCATCCCGAGCGAGAGCGAGGGATCCCGGACTCGGCAGGCTGCCGAGCTGGCATCGCCGGCAAGGAAGCTCGGGATCCCTCGTCGCGGACTCCTCGGGATGACCAGGCTCCATCGCGGGCGGGGACGAGCCCCGCCCCTACATCTTCTTCGCCGCCGCCTTTCCGGCGTCCTTGACCATGAGGTCGAACTTTCCCTTGCTCTCGACGAAGAAGACACACTCCGAGGCTTTGTCGCACGACGTGGTGTGCCAGTAGTGGCCGCCGGGCTGCATCAGGTAGGAGCCGGGACCGAGCCGGAACTCCGGCTTTCCTTCCGGGCCCTGGACGTAGGTGCCCGAGACCGTGACGAGCTTCATGTCGTGCGTGTGCCGGTGGAGCGGGACCGCGAACCCCGCCGGCAATTTGAAGAATGCGCCGAATCCGCCCTTCGTGTGGTCGCCCCACAGGTCCGCGACCTGGACTCCCGGCGCGCCCTTAGGATCGAGGTCCGACCACTTCAAGTCGGCGGACGGTATCGGAATCGGCCGCCCCGCTTTGGTCCCTCCCGAAGTCTGGGCCAGAGCGGCCGATGCCAGAGCCAGCGACGCTACGAACGCCAGAACGCATTTCCCTCTCATGGAGACCTCCTCGGAATTCGGTTGCCCTCGCGCAGGTATATCGCGAGAACGCGCCGGCTCACGACAATAGAGAGCAGAGACGGAGAGGGAGAGCCGGAGACGATGGACTACCTGCTGTACTGGAAGAGCTTCTGGTCCGAAAACGGCGGCCGGCCGCCGGCGAGCCACGACTGGTACACCGATCGGAAGTGGCTCTGGGAGAAGGCGGCTCGCGGCGACCGCTTCTGGGTCGTGATCACGGCGCCGAAGAAGGCGCCCGGGCAGTGGCGCCTGCTCGAACGGTTGGAAGTCGCGAAGTCGGATTCGAGCGTCCGGCGAAGCGGTCGGAAGTATCGAATCGTCGGCAGCGCCAAGCGGTCCCGGGTCTTCGATTTCGCCGAGGGGCAGGGCGACGTCGCCCCGGTCTTGCGACGGCTCGACTTCTCGACCGGCCGGCGGCTGACGCTCGCCGGCTCCGCGATCGGGCGCAGCATCCGAAACCCGCGCCGCCTGACGCCCGAGGACGCGCAAAAGCTGGAGGATTTCGCCTCGCGGCTGTAGCGGTATCCGGATAGAACGCACCTCCAACCCGTCTGTCGCCACATTGGCGCTCTGATCACCGCGGGCGGGGACGTACCGAGCGCCCGAAGGGCGCGACGCACCGAGCGGCTCCTGAGCCGCGACAAGCGACGGGTTCGCCCGTCGCTTACCGCCGGGTTCGCCCGGCGCTAACCCCCGGCCCGACATTCGGAAAACCACGATTTGCAGGCATCCGAGCCAGCGCGAGCGACATATTGACCTCCGAAACCCCCGCGCCCTATTCTCCGTATCACCTGTCGATATCGAAGTTCTATATGAGCCGCCGCACCGAGCTCCTCAAAGGCACCCTGGATCTACTGATCCTTCGCACCCTAGCGCTCGAGCCGCGACACGGCCTCGCGGTCGCCGAGCGCATCGGGCAGATCACGCAAGGGACTTTCGTCGTGAAGCCGGGGTCGCTCTTCCCGGCGCTCCACCGCCTCGAGCGGGACGGCTTCGTCACGAGCGCCTGGGAGGAATCGCCGGAGGGCCGCCGGGTGAAGACCTATCGCCTCGCGCCGGCCGGCCGCCGGCAGCTCGAGCGTGAGCGCCGGCAGTGGGAGCGCATCGTGTTCGCGATGGGCCGGGTGCTGGAGGCGGATTAGGACGGCGCACGCATGTCCCTCCGATCCCGCTTCGCGAGCATCTGGTCGGCCCTGTTCCGGCGTACCCGTCTCGACGCCGACCTCGACGACGAGGTGCACGGCTATCTCGACGCCCTGACGGACCGAAAGATCCGCGAAGGCCTCGCCCCGTCCGAGGCCCGCCGGGCCGCGGCGATCGAGATGGGCGGCGTCGAGTCGGTGAAGGAGGCGACGCGCGACGTCCGGACCGGAGCGGTCCTCGAGTCCACAC
>JBKPSZ010000189.1:0-8315 GCA_046735265.1 Acidobacteriota bacterium
GCGTCGTCGAGCGGGCGCAGCCGTTCCCTCCCCCCGGGACGCCGGGCCCGCAGCCGGTCGATCGCCCGGCTGCGAGTCGCCACGAGCAGCCACGCGAGGACGCTTCCGCGCGTCCCGTCGAAAGTCGAGGCGGCGCGCCAGACGTAGAGGAAGACTTCCTGGACGACCTCCTCCGCCTCTCCCGTGTCCCGGAGGATGCGGGCGGCGAGGCCGTTGGCCCGGGCGCCGTACCGATCGTATAGGGCCGCGAGCGCGTCAGCGTCCCGCCTCTCGATCCGCGCCACGAGAGTCCGGTCGTTCGTGGAATCCCAGGTGGGCATCCGCCTGGGCAGAATAACCGAACTCCTCCGTGCCCGACCCACGAATCCGCCGGGAGCCCTCCCTTCGTAACGGGTAGGACGATGACCCCGGGAGAGCGGTTCTCGCCGGGAATCACATCAAAGGAGGAGCCATGAAATCCCGGTTCACGAGAGCGCTGGGAGGGGTTCGCGCGCTGGCCGCTCTGGCCGCGCTGGTACCCCTCGCCGCGCCTCCCGCAGCACTCGCTTCGAGCCACCGCGAAGCGCCCCTGATTCGGGAGGACCCCGTCGCGGACGACACCGACTTCTACATGTTTCGCGACCCGCAGGATCCCAACCGCGTCGTGTTCATCGGCAACTGGATCCCGCTCGAGGAGCCGGGCGGCGGTCCGAACTTCTCCAACTTCGGAGAGGGAGTGCGCTACCAGTTCCAGATCGACTGGGACGGCGACGCGGTGGAAGACGTCACGTACCGCTTCCTCTTCACGCGCCACGTGCGCAACGGCAACACGTTCCTCTACAACACGGGGCCGGTCACTTCTCTCGGCTCCGAGAACCTGAACGTCTATTACACCTACTCGATCGACAAGCTCTCCGGCAGCCAGGCCAACCCGACCGCGACGGTCCGGCTGGCGGACGGCCTGATCGAGGCCCCGGCCAACGTCGGGCCCGCTTCTTTTCCGGAAGGGTACGAGAAGGTCTCCTCGCAGGCGGTGTACTACCTGTCCTCGGGTGAAGTCGTCTTCGCGGGCCCGCGCGCCGATCCGTTCTTCGTGGACCTCGGCAGCGTTTTCGACCTCCTGAACATCCCGGGCCGCCTCCCCGCGCCTTTCAACGGATTCGGGCAGAACGGCGTCGCCGGCTACGACGTCCACTCGATCGCGATCTCGGTGCCGATCGAGAAGATCACCAAGAACGGGACGGTTCCGACGAGCACGAGCGATCCGGCCGCCATCGTGAGCGCCTGGGCCGCGACCTATCGCCAGACGACCCGCCGGATCAACACCGACGGCACCGTCTCCAACTCGGGCAACTGGGTGCAGGTCTCGCGTCTCGGCAACCCGCTCGTCAACGAAGTCGTCATCCCGATCGGACAGAAGGACAAGTTCAACGCGACGGAGCCGAAGGACGACCTGGCGAACTTCGGGACGTACGTCCTGAACTCGGAGCTCGCCGGACTCTTCGACGCCGTGCTCGGCGTGCCCGTTCCCCCGAACCCGCGCAACGATCTGCTCGTTCTCGTGCAGGGGCTCGACGGCGTGACGAAGCGGCCGGGCGAGGTCATCTCGGACCAGCTCCGCCTGAACGTCGCCGTGCCGCCGACCCCGATCGCCTCCATCAACCCGCTCGGAGTCATCGCGGGCGACCTCGCCGGATTTCCGAACGGGCGCCGCCCCTACGACGACGTGGTGGACATCGAGCTCCGCGTGGTGGCCGGAGTGCTCGTGGACGGATTCAACGTGGCGCCGAACAACGCACTGTCGGACCTCGTCGGAGGACCGGACCTGCCGTTCCTCCCGGGCTTTCCGTACGTGCAGACGCCGCATAGCGGATTCGACCACAAGCACGACAATCCCAACGATCCCCGCATCTGCAACGTGGCGCCGGCCGCCCAGTACGCTCCCGACGGGAGCCGCCTGAAGTAGTCGCGCCGTCTCCTCGCCCCCGGCCCGGGCTCGCCCGGGCCGGTTTTTTTTGCGCCGTTACAATTTCGACAAGGAGATTCCATGAAAGCACGTCGTGACCTCTTCCGGGAGGCCGGGCGCGTCGGTCTCGCGCTCGGTCTGGCTGCCGCGGGCCGGCCGCTCATCGCGCTTCCCTCCGACCCGAAGTCCGCGAAAACCGATTACGACGACATCACGCTGATGAACACCGCGCTGGCGCTCGAGCACGAGGCGATCTGGGCGTACGGGCTCGCGGGCGGCAGCGGCCTTCTGTCGGCGAAGGCGAAGGAAGTCGGGCTGCTTTTCCAGGGAAGTCACGAGCTCCACCGCGACCTCCTCGCCGGCGCGATCAAGGGGAAAGGCGGCGCGCCCGTCGACGCGAAGAAGGAGTACAAGTTCGGCGTTCCGCTCGGCAACGAGAAGGACGTCCTCGAGCTCGCGTTCAAGCTCGAAGTCGGCGCGGCGCGCGTCTACCTTTTCGTCGTGGATCGGTTCCAGGACCGCGCGCTCGCGGCGTCGGCTGGGAAGATCCTGTCGGACGAAGTGCTGCACGCGACCGTGCTGCGGACCGTCCTGGGGAGAGAGCCCGTTCCGACGTTCCGGCTGATCGAAAGCTGACGCACGCGCCTCGCGCGCGGGTCATCCCGAGCGATGGCGAGGGATCCCGATCTCGGCAGGTCCCGGGCCGTTCTCCCTCCGGTGATAGCGTCCGCGCAAAACCGGAGGCGACGATGCGCGTCTTGACCCCGCGGCCCCTGCCAAGGCGACCGGCAATTCTGCGGGCGTGCCTCGCGGCGTTCTTCGTCCTGGCGATCGCCGCCGGGGCCGTCGCGCAGAGCTTCTCGGAAGTCGCCCTCCCCAATGTCAACAGCAGTCCCCAGTGGATCACCGCCGGGCCGGATGGCGCGCTGTGGTTCACCGAAAGTTACACGGACAAGATCGGTCGGCTGACCACGGCCGGCGTCCTGACAGAGTTTCCGACGCTGACCGCGTTCAGCGATCCGCACGGCATCACCCTAGGCCCCGATGGTGCGCTCTGGTTCACGGAGTACACCGCGTACAAGATCGGCCGCATCACGACCACGGGGGTCGTGACCGAGTTTTCGATAGGCGCTTTCAGCTATCCCGAAGGGATCGCGGCGGGGCCCGACGGCGCCCTCTGGATTACGTTCCCCTTCGGAAACGTAGTCGGGCGAATGACGACGGCCGGCGTCTTCAGCTCTTTCACGACGCCGACCGCCTCGAGCGGGCCGCGCGGAATCTGCGCGGGACCGGACGGAGCCCTCTGGTTCACGGAATTGAATGTCAACAAGATCGGTCGCGTCACGACGGCCGGGGATTTCACCGAGTTCGCAATCCCGACGGCGGCGAGCTCTCCGACCGGCATTGCCAGCGGACCCGACGGCAACCTGTGGTTCACCGAGCTCTACGGCAGCAACATCGGCCGAGTCACAACGGCCGGCGTGATCACCGAGTTCCCGACGCCGCTCGGAGTGGGAAATCCCGCCGGCATCACCGCCGGACCCGACGGCGCGCTGTGGTTCACCGCGGGCGCCAACAAGATCGGACGGGCCACGACGGCCGGGGAGATCACCTCGTACTCGACCCCGACGAGCTTCAGTTTCCCTCTCGGGATCGCCGCAGGCCCCGACGGAGCCCTCTGGTTCGCGGAGAACGCCCCCGCCGTGAGCCAGATCGGACGTATCACGACGACAGGCGCCTTCACGGCCGAAATCCTCGTCAAAACGGCCTCGACCGGTCCGCAGGGGATCGCTCTGGGGCCCGACGGGGCTCTCTGGTTCACGGAGTCGATGCTTCTCGACGGCCGAATCGGCCGGATGACCACGGCGGGAGTTCGAACCGATTTCCCGCTTCCCGCGCACGTCGGCGCTCCCCAGGGAATCACGAACGGCCCCGATGGAGCTCTCTGGTTCACGGAGCTCAACGGCAACAAGATCGGACGGATCACGACCGCCGGTGACATCACGGAGTTTCCGGTCACGACATCAGGCTCCGGCCCGACCGGCATCGCGAGCGGTCCTGACGGCAACCTCTGGTTCACCGAGAACAACGCCAACAAGATCGGACGGATCACGACGGCCGGAGTCGTCGCGGAATTCGACATCCCCACCGCTTTCACATTCCCGCAGAGCATCACCGTTGGGCCGGACGGGAATCTCTGGTTCACCGAGTACTCCGGAGGCAACGTCGGCCGCATCACGACGGCGGGCGTCGTTACCGAATTCGCCACGCCGGCCGGCGGCGGCGGACATCCGTTTGGCATCGTGGCCGGCCCGGATGGCAACCTCTGGTTCACCGAGAGCGGATTCAACAGCGCGATCGGCCGCATTACGACGACGGGAATCGTCACGGAGTTCCCGCTCGCGGCGATCCGGCAATCACCCCAGAGCATCTGCGTCGGTCCCGACGGTGCGCTCTGGTTCGCGGAATACGCGGGCAACAATATCGGAAGGATCACAACGGCCGGCGTGATTTCCGAATATCCCGTTCCGACCGCGGCGAGCTTCCCGTGGGGCATCGTGACGGGACCGGACAACGCGCTCTGGTTCACCGAATACCGCGGCAACAAGATCGGACGGCTCGGCCTGCCTTCGCCGTCGAGCTTCTATACCGTGGCTCCCTGCCGCATCGTGGACACGCGAATGATCCCCGCTCCCACCGGCGGAGCCGCGCTCCAAGGCGGAACCGACCGCGTCTTCATCCTCGTGGGCGCGTGCGACGTGCCCGCCGACGCGAGAGCGATCTCGCTAAACGTGACGATCGTCGGCCCCACCGGCAACGGCGACCTGCGTCTGTATCCGGCCGGCACCACGCGGCCGCTCGTCTCGGCGATCAACTACACGATGGGACAGACGCGCGCGAACAACGCGGTGGCGGCGCTCGGCGCGAGCGGCGACATCGCAGTTCGTTGCGACCAGCCGGTCGGGACGACCGTTCAGCTGATCCTGGACGTGAACGGCTACTTCAAGTAGAGCGGCGTCGGGCGCCGCTGTCCTTCCGACCTCGAAGCCCGGTTAGTTGATGATGGTGGTCTCGGCCGTTCCTCCGGCCGCATCCGGAATCTCGACCGGGCCGTGCTTCAGGTCCTCGCGAATGATGAGATCGAGGAAGAGCTCACGCACTCCCTCCTGACCGCCGTTCTTGAATTGCCGGGTCACGTCGGAAGGCTTCAATTCGATGCCGGTCATCGTCTTCAGGTACTGACAGAAGACCGTCGACCGCGACCGGAACGAGATGATGAGAAGGGCGACGAGAACGACGCACGCGGAAAGGAGCGCCCAGGCGCCCGGGGAGGAAAGGGAAAAAAGGCTCCGCATGGACTCGTTTCCCGGCCTTTCTTTTGTGTCGAAACTGGGCAGTATTTTAGCAGACCCCCCTTCCGCCCGGCGCTCTCCTTGAGCGATTTCCGGATGTCGGGGTGGGGCTCGTCCCCGCCCGCCGGTCATCCCGAGGAGTCTGCGACGAGGGATCCCAGGATTCTTCGCCAAGGAATGCCACGCTCGGAGCTGCCGAGCCCGGGATCCCTCGCTATCGCTCGGGATGACCGGTGCCTCCGCGCGTCTGCCTGCCGGCCAGGAACTCCCGCGCGACGTCCTCGGGACGCCGCTTATCCCGGTCCACCGCCGCATTCAGTCGGCGCATCGTGGCGGCGTCGATCGAGCCGCCCAGCTCCTCGAGGACGCGGCGCACACTGTGCCGCTCGCGCCAGAGCCGCCCTCGCACGACGAACGCCGCCTCATAAGGCGGGAAATACCGCCGGTCGTCTTCGAGAACGACGGCGCCGAGCGCCGCGATCAACCCGTCGGTCGAGTTTCCGGCGACCAGATCCACCTTTCGGCTCTCGAGCGCCTGATACAGGAGACCGAGATCCATCTCGACAGGACGATTCTTGAAAGAGAGCCCGTACGCCTTTTCGAGCCCCGCCAAGCCGTCCTTGCGCTCGACGAACTCGTATCCGAAGCCCGGACGGATCTCGGCCTCTCGGCCGACGAGGTCCGAGATCTTCGCGAGCCGGAGACGCGCCGCGTCCTCCTTGCGAACGATCAACGCGAAATTGTTCTCGAATCCGAGGGGCGGCGACCAGACGACATCCCAGCGCCCGGCGTAGGTCTTCGCGACCTGGCTCCGAACGGCCGCCGGGTCCGAGACCGGCTTCTGACCGAGGATGGCCGTGAAGGCCGTCCCGGTGTACTCGGGATAGAGATCGAGCTCGCCCGACACCAGCGCGTTGTGGCAGACGAACGTGCCGCCGAGATTCAGGCGCCGGTCCACGCGGAGCCCCGCCGCCTCGAGCGCCTGCGCCGCGATTTCTCCGAGGATCACCTGCTCGGAGAAATTCTTCGATCCGATGCGGATCGCGCGTTCCTTCGGACAACCCGCGGCGCACAGAGCCGCGGCCGCGAGGAGCGCCGCGAGAAGTCGCTTCATGCCTTCCTCCAAGCCGACCACCGCCTTTCGGCGAGCCCCAGCGCCCCGTCGACGAGGAGCGCCAGCAGGGCCGCCGGCACCGCGCCCGCCAGGATGAGCCGGTTGTCCACGGTCGCGATGCCCCGGTAGATGAGAACGCCGAGACCTCCCGCGCCGACGGCGGCCGCGATCGTGGCGAGCCCGATCGAGACGACCGCCGCGATGCGCACGCCCGCGAGGACGACGGGGAGCGCCAGGGGCAGCTCGACCGAGCGCAGCCGTTCCCGAGGCGTCATTCCGAGACCGGTCGCGGCTTCGACGATCGCCGGATCGACGGACGTGATCCCGGCATGCGTGTTTCGCAGGATTGGAAGGAGTGCGTAGACGAGCAGGGCGACGACCGCGGTGCGCGCCCCGATCCCGCCGATCAAGGGGAGCGGAATCAGGAAACCGAAGAGCGCCAGGCTCGGGATCGTCTGGACCACGGAGGCGAAGGCGAGCACGGGGCGCGCCAGGCGCGGCCGCCGGGCGAGCGCGACCCCGACCGGGAGCCCCACGGCGACGGCGAGGGCGGTCGAGATCGCGACGAGGGCGAGGTGCTGCCCGGCCAGGGCGCCGATTTCGCCGCGGCGCTCCCAGAAGTAGCCGGGAAGCCCGCTCACGCGGTTCCCTGCGCCACGAACTCGCGCACGAAGGCGTCGGCGGGCGATCGTTCGAGCTCCTCGCGCGTGCCGACCTGGCGGAGCCGCCCCCCGTCCAGGACCGCGATGCGGTCGGCCAGGCGGAAGGCTTCGCGCAGGTCGTGCGTGACGAGGAGCACGGCCTTTTCGAGGCGGCGTTTCCACTCCAGGAACTCGCGCTGGAGCGATCCGCGGGCGATCGGGTCGAGAGCGCCGAAGGGCTCGTCCATCAGCACCGTCGGGGGATCGGCAGCGAGCGCGCGCGCGACGCCCACCCGCTGACGCTGTCCGCCGGAGAGCTCGCGCGGAAGGCGCGGCGCGAACTCGGCCGCGGGGAGACCCACCATCTCGAGCAGCTCCTCGGCGCGGCGCCGGCGCCGCTCCTCCGGCCATCCCAGAAGGCGCGGCACCGTCTCGACGTTCTCGCGCACGCTCCAGTGAGGAAAGAGCCCCCCCTCCTGGATGACGTATCCGAGGCGGCGCCGGAGCGCGATCGGATCCTCGCCGCGGACGTCCCGCCCCTCGACGCGGACCGCGCCGCCGTCCGGCTCGAGCAGCCGGTTGACGAGCTTCAAGGCGGTCGTCTTCCCGCTGCCCGACGGTCCGATGAGAGCCACCGTCTCGCCGGATCGGACCTCGAGCGTGAAGCCGTCGAGCACGACACGGTCGCCGAGCGACTTGCGGACACCGTCGAACTGGACTGCGGGAATCATGAGAGTCTGCGATCCGACGTGGCGGCAGCTAGAATCACGCCAATGTCGGAATTGTATGACGCCGTGATCATCGGAGGCGGCCCCGCCGGCTCGACCGTCGCGACCGCCCTCTCGAAAGCCGGCCGCCGCGTGGTGGTGCTCGAGAAGGAGAAGTTCCCGCGGTTCCACGTCGGAGAGTCGCTCCTCCCCTACTGCCTCCCGATCCTCGAAAAGCTGGGCGTCCTCGAGAAGGTCCGCGCGGCCGGATTTCAGAAGAAGTACGGGGCGTTCTTCTGGAACGACCAGACGGGACACGACACGATCCGGCCGGTCGTGTTTCGGGACGCGGTCGATGCGCACCCGATGGCGTATCAGGTCAAGCGCGCCGAGTTCGACGAGCTGCTCCTCCGGCATTCCGCCTCGTGCGGCGCGGAGGTGCGCGAGGAAGTTCGAGTGGACGACGTCCTCTTCGAAGGCGGCCGTGCCGTCGGCGTTCGCGCGACGCTTCCGGACGGGGGGACCCAGGAGATCCGGGCCCGCGTCGTCGTGGAC
>JBKPSZ010000190.1:0-30401 GCA_046735265.1 Acidobacteriota bacterium
GCAGCAGGGCGAGGCGGGGCCCCGTCTTCGGCGGGAGCGGTGTTGCTCGGGCCAGCCCCTCGGCCACGTCGTCCACGATCGGATGGCCCGTGCAGACGGCGTCGGCGCCGAGGCGCCGGTAGATCTCGGTCTCGAAAGGGAAGAGGGTCAGGATCCGATCCGCGCGCCGGGCGATCACGCGCGCCCGCTCGGAGCGCCAGGCCCATACCTGCGGACTCACGTAATAGACGAGCCGAACGCCCTGGCGCCGTAAACGTCGGGACAGCGCGGCGTGAAAATCGGGGAAGTCGATCAGCACGGCGGCCTCGGGCCGGCGCCGCGCGGCCTCCCGCGTCAGCGCCGAAAGGGATCGAAGGATCGCCGGGACGCGGGCCGCCACCTCCGCGAAGCCCATGACGGAGAGCTCCTCCGCCCGGGCGATCCGGTCCAGCCCCTCGGCCGCCAGCCTCTCCCCTCCCATTCCGAAAGCTTCGAGCCCGGGGCGCCGCTGCCGGAGTGCGCGGAGGAGTCGGGCGCCGTGCATGTCACCCGAAGCTTCGCCGGCCGAGAGGAAGAGCGTCACGATTGTCAGATTAGAACAGGTCCGCCGCGGGCGCGGCGCCGGGGGAAGGATTCCGCTCGCGACCCCGGATCCAGCGCCGATACCACGCCTCCAGGTTCAGGAGGAGCCATAGCTTGTTGTGCCGGCGCTGCGCGCTCGATTCGACGATGACGCGAGCTGCCCGCGCGTCGAGCACGTCGTCCGCGGCGAGGTCTCCCGACTCGAGAAGAGAGAGCGCCTCTTCGCGCCGCGCCCCGCCGACCCAACGTTTGAACGGCGGCGAGAATCCCTTCTTCGGCCGGCGGAGGACCTCCTCGGGGATCCACGGCGCGATCGCTTCGCGCAGCGCGATCTTCGTCGAACCCGCGCGGAGGAGCCGGTCCGGCGGGAGCGAAAAGGCGTATTCCACGAGCTGGCGGTCGAGGAGAGGCACACGGGCCTCGAGGCCGACCGCCATCGTCGAGCGGTCCACGAGCGTCAGGCCGTTGTCGGGGAGGTAGGTGTGGAGGTCGAGGAAGAGCAGACGCTGCTGGAGCGGGAGGTCCGGGCGGTCGAACTTTCGAAAGAGCCAGGCCGCGTCCTCGGGGGACTTTCCGAGCAGCCGCCGTTGCTCTCCGGCGTCGAAAAAGCCGCGCACCGGAAAGTAGCGATCCACGAATTCTCTTCCGAGGAGGCGCGCCGCACCCGACGCCCGGCTCCCGACCCCCGATTTCGAAAGCGGCGCGATCACGCCGCGCTCGGCCGCCGAGAGGAGCGGCCGGACGACCCGCAGCCGCTCCCGAAGGCGCTCGTATCGGAGGGCCGTCTCGTGCCATCCGTATCCGCCGAAGACTTCGTCTCCCCCGTCCCCGGAGAGCGCCACCTTCACGGACGCCCGCGTCAGCCGCGAGAGCTCGAGCATCGCGAGCGCGCGCGCGTCGTAGAGCGGCTCGTCGAAAGTCCGTGCGGCGCGATCGAGGGCGGAGGAAAGGTCTCCGAGCTCGAGCAATTCTTCGTGATGCGGCGCCGACAGTGACTCCGAGACGCGGCGCGCGAAGCGGACGTCGTCCAGGTCGCCGTCGCGGTAGGCAACGGTGAAGGTCGGGAGCCGTTCGACGCGCTCGGCGCGGGCGACGACGAGGGTCGAGTCGAGCCCGCCCGACAGGAATGCTCCGACCGGAACGTCCGACACGAGGTGCGAGGAGATCGCGCGGTCGATCCGCTCGCGGAGCTCCTCCGGGTCGTCGCGGACGATCTGACGTTCGAGGCGCCAATACGGCTCGATCTCGAGCCGCCCGCCTTCCGCGGTCCAGATCAGCCGATGGGCGGACGGAAGCTTGCGGATTCCCGCGAAGAGACAGCGGTCGAATGGGACGTAGCCGTAGGCGAGGAAGTCGGCGAGGGCGTCCGGATCGAGCCGGGCGGACAGATCGGGCAGAGCGAGAAGCGCTCCGGGCTGGGAGGCGAAAGCGAGACCGCGAGGAAGCCGCGCGTAGTAGAGCGGCTTGATCCCGAAGGCATCGCGTGCGAGAAGGAGGCGTCCCGCCGGCTCCTCCCAGAGGGCGAGCGCGAACATCCCCTGAAGGCGCGCGAGCGCCCGCGCCCCCTCCCGAACGAGGAGGCGGTGAGCCACTTCGGCGTCTCCTGCAGACACGAAGCGCTCCCCTTCGGACTCCAGATCCCGCCGAAGCTCTCGGAAGTTGTAGATCTCGCCGTTGTGGACGAACGCGGACGTCCCCGCCGGCGACAGCGAGGGCTGGGCTCCGAGCGGCGACGTGTCGAGGATCGCGAGGCGCCGGTGTCCCAGGAGCGCCCGCGACTCCCTGGCCGTCCAGGTCCCGCAGCCGTCCGGGCCGCGATGGGCGAGGCGCTCGAGCACCCGGCCGAAGCTCGCCGGGTCGATGCCCTCACCGACCCAGCCGGCGATTCCGCACATGAGGTTCGGGGTTCCGGTGCGACGTTCGAGATTCTCGGTTCGCGGTCTCCTCCGGTGGGTCTCGAGCCCTCTCCCTCTCTTCTCGGCTAGGACGGGAAGGGATACATGATCCACGCCACCGCGAGACCTCCCAGCACGAGGCACGCGAGCAGGAGACCGAAGAGCTTCCAGCGCTCGCTGCGCCCCTCCCGCCAGAGGAGCGAGAAGAACGCCGAGACGAGGGCGGCATAGACCGTCATGATCACGAAGTGATCGACGGGCAGGAGCGCGGCGATCACTTCTTCCTCCCGGTGGCGATGTCCCAGACGTCCAGCATCAGGAGGAGATTCATCAGGCCCGCTGTCAGGAGGAAGGCGCAGCCGTACTCGTAGGTCGGCGCGAGGACGGTGCCGCCGGGGTTCGAGGAGAAGAGCCGCGCGGCGATGTTCAAGAGGCCCGCGCCGTACACGGCGAACGTGGCGAGGATCGTCAGGGGCTGGCCGTCTTCGACCGTGTAGAGGCGGCCTTCGAACGAGAGCCCGAGGACGAAGCTCGCCGCGACGATCACGGCGAAGAGCACAGCCGTCGCGCGGCGTCGCAGATAGAAGTGGCCGAGACCGGGAAAGAGCCAGGCGAGGGCCGCGGCGGCGAACGCCCGCCCGCGCCCCTCCGGGGCGTCCTCGCTCAAGCGCCCGCTCCCCGGAAGAGGGGCTCGAGCCGGCGGCGGGTCTGCTCGAGCTCCTCCGGAACGACGCGGACGTCGCCGGTGACCGTCATGAAGTTCGTGTCCCCTTTCCAGCGCGGCACGACATGCACGTGGTAGTGCCCGGCGACACCGGCGCCCGCCGCCGAGCCGAAATTGATCCCGATGTTCAGGCCGTCGGTCCGGTAGGCCTCGACGAGGATCCGCTCGGCGCGCGCGAGCGTCGCGATCAGCTCCGTGAGCGTCTTCCCCTCCGAGGCGGAGAGCCAGGCGTCATGCCGGTACGGCGCGACCATGACGTGTCCGTTCGTGTATGGGTAGCGATTCAAGACGACGAAGACCGACCGCCCGCGGTAGACGACGAGCGACGCCTCGTCGCTCGAGGATGCGGCGGCGTCGCAGAAGATGCATCCGTTCGACTTGTCCGACACCAGATACTCGTACCGCCACGGGGCGAACAGGACTTCGGGCATGCGGAAGACCGGCCCCGAGGGCTATCGGTTGATCAGCTCCTTGAGCTCCTTGCCCGGCTTGAAGTAGGGGATCTTCTTGGCCGGGACGGCGACTTTGACTCCGGTCTTGGGGTTGCGACCCATCCGGGCGCCGCGCTCCCTCAGGCGGAAGGAGCCGAAGCCGCGCAGCTCGATCTTCTGGCCGGCTTTGAGCGAGCGGACGATGGCGTCGAAGACCGTGTCCACGATGGCCTCCGCCTGCTTCTTCGTGACGTCGGTCGCCACAGCCACGCGCTCGATCAGTTCCGCCTTCGTCATATCGGTCCTCGCTGGAAAGCCGGTCGTCTCGGGGTCGTCCCGGTCCTAACCCTCCGTGCCAGGATCGTCGGTCTTCTTGCGGGAACGTTTCTTCTTGGCCGGCGCCGGTTCGGAGCTCGGCTCCGGCTCGGCCGCACCGGCCGGGACCGTCTCGACGGCCGCTTCGGCGGGCGCCTCGGCCGGGGCGGCGGCTGCCGCGGCGGCGTCGACCCCGACTCCCGAGAGGCCGACCTTGAGCTCCGCGTCTTCGATGCGCAGGATCTTTGCGCGGACGGTCTCGCCTTCGCGATAGAAGTCGGCGAGCTTCGCGCCCCGCGGAATCGGCGTCTCGGACACGTGCATGAGACCCTCGACGAGGCCGTCGATCTGCACGAAGACGCCGAAGTCGGCCACGCGCGAGACGACGCCGTCCACGATGTCGCCCGGCTGGTGCTTCTCGCGAAAGGTCTGCCAGTCGTTGGGCTGAAATTCCTTGATCGAGAGGGAGATGCGTCGGTTCTCCTGGTCGATGGACGTGATGATCGCCTCGACGTCGTCCCCCTTCTTCAGGACCTCGGAGGGGTGCTTGACGCGTTTGGTCCACGACATGTCGGAGACGTGCACGAGTCCGTCGATCCCCTCCTCGATCTCGACGAAGGCACCGAAGTCGGTCAGGTTGCGCACCTTCCCCGACACGCGGCTTCCGACGGTGTACTTCTCGAGGACGCTGTCCCACGGATCGGGAAGCGTGTCCTTGAGCGAGAGCGAGATCCGGCGCGCGTCGCGGTTGACGTCGGAGACGACCGCCTCGACCTGGTCCCCCGGCGAGACGACCTTCGACGGATTCTTGACCTTCTTCGACCAGGACATCTCCGAGACGTGCACGAGCCCTTCGACGCCTTCCTCGAGCTCGACGAAAGCGCCGTAGTCGGTCACGTTCGTGACACGCCCGGTGACGCGCGAGCCCGCCGGATACTTTTCGGGCACGTGGGTCCAGGGGTCTTCGGTCAATTGCTTGGTTCCGAGCGAGACGCGCTCGGTCTCGCGATCGAATTTCAGGACGACGACGTCGATCTCATCGCCGACCTTGACGAGGTCGGACGGGTGGTTGACGCGGCCCCAGGACATGTCCGTCACGTGGAGAAGCCCGTCGAGGCCGCCCAGGTCCACGAACGCGCCGTAGTCCGTGAGGTTCTTGACGGTTCCCCGCAGGACCCGTCCCTCCTCGAGGATCTGGAGGGTCTCGCGCTTCTTGGCCTCCTGCTCGACCTCGACGACAGCCTTGCGCGAGAGGACGATGTTGCCGCGCTTCTTGTCGACGGAAATGACTTTGAAGTCGAAGTCCTTGCCGCGCAAGGACTCCAGGTTCTTGACCGGCTTGACGTCCACGAGCGAGCCGGGCAGAAAGGCCTTGACGCCGATGTCGACGGCGAGTCCCCCCTTGATCCGGTCGATCACGCGGCCGCGGACGGTCGAGCCCGAGCGATAGGACTTCTCGACTTCGTCCCAGACCTTCATCTTCTCGGCCTTGTCCTTGGAGAGCACCACGTAACCGTTCTGGTCTTCGGTGCGCTCCAGGAGAACGTCGACGGGATCCCCCTCCTTCACGGTGAGCTTCCCGGAGAAGTCGGTGAACTCGGAGACCTGGATGATCCCCTCGGACTTGTAGCCGATGTCGACGATCACTTCCGAGGGTGTGATGCCGATGACGCGGCCCCGGATGATCTGGCCCTCCTGCAGATTCTTGAAAGAATTCTCGTATTGAGCCAGGAGGTGCTCGTACTCCTGGGGCGAAAGCTCCTGTTCGGTCTCCATCGGCGCTTCTTCGCGTCCTCCTTCTCGCTTCTTGGGCTTCATGAAAGCAGAGAATGCCCCCTCATAAGTATCTGATCCGCAAAAGCATACTCTATGGGGGCCCGCCGGTCGGAGTCAAATTCCCGTCTTTTTCGCCCTTTCGGACGAGCCCTTCGATGCGGGACACGACCCCGTCGGCGTCCAGGTCCGTCGAATCGACGAGGGTGTAGCGATCGTCCAGAGTGAGTGGCGAATCGGCGCGGCGGCTGTCGTCCTCGTCGCGCCGGGCCATTTCCGACAGGACCTCTTCGTAGGGGCGGGGCGTTCCCCGGTCTTCGAGCTCCCGGCACCGCCGGCGGGCGCGCACGGGAAGATCCGCCGTCAAAAAGAAGCGATACGGCGCGTCGGGGAAGACCCGAGTGGCGATGTCCCTCCCCTCGAGCACCCCCCCGCGCTCGCGGCCGAGTCGTCTCTGCTCCTCGACCAGTCGCCTCCGCACGCCGGAGATCGCAGACACGGCGGAGGCGTAGAGAGAGATCGCGGGCTCGCGAATCGCTTCGGTCACGTCCCGGCCGTTCCAGCGCACGCGGAGCCCGGTCCCGGACGGCTCCAGGTCCACCCGTCCCTCTTCGGCGATCGCGACGACGCGAGCCGAGTCCTCGATCGGGAGCGTCAGTCCGGCGTCGCGCGCCGCCAGACCGACCGCTCGATACATGGCGCCCGTGTCGATGTAGGGGACGTGGAGACGCGCGGCGAGCTCCCGGGCGACCGTGGACTTGCCCGCGCCGGACGGCCCGTCGATCGCGACGAGGAGGGGACGGCCCGTCACTCGCCGCGCTCCCGCGCGGTTCCCTCGGACGAACGGCGGGCGGGCTCCAGGCTCCGGCGGAGGGCGGCGATCTCCGCGGGCCCGAGACGTCGGCAGACTCCGGCCGGCAGCCGCTCGTCCCGAATCGGACCGATCGCCGTGCGTTTCAACTTCGAGACCGGGTGACCGATCGACGCGAACATCCGTCGGATCTGCCGCGAACGGCCCTGCTCGAGCGTGACGCGGAGCCACGCGTTCCCCTCGCCCCGCGCCGCCGTCGTGCGGAGCCGCTCGATCCGGCACGGGCGGAGGCGCTCGCCGTCCAAGAACATCCCGCCGCGCAGGCGCTGGAGGTCCGATTCGCCGGGTGTCCCCGAGACCTTGACCCGGTACTCCTTCGCGAAGCCGGATTTCGGATGCGTCACGCGCGCCGCGAGATCGCCGTCGTCGGTCAGCAGGAGAAGGCCCTCGGTCTGGACGTCCAGTCGTCCGACCGGGCGGACGCGCCGACGCAGGCCGTCCGGCACGTAGTCGAGCACCGTGCGCCGCTTCTCGGGATCCGACATGGTCGTCACGACGCCCCGGGGCTTGTTCAAGAGAAGGTACGTTCGGACCGGAGCGGGCGGCCGGACCCGCCGGCCGTCCACGCGGACGGCGTCCCGGGCCGGATCCGCTCGTTCGCCCAGCTGCGCGACCTTCCCGTTGACGCGGACGCGCCCCTCGCGGATCCACTCCTCCGCTTCCCGGCGCGAGGCGAGACCCGCTTCGGAGAGGAGCTTCTGCAGGCGGATCGGCGCCATGGGAGCGGACGGGACCTATAGTTAACCGAATGGTTAACTATCCGAGGCCGGACCCTGCTCCTCCTCTTCCTCTTCTGTGATCGGGATCGATTCGCCCGCCACGCGGGCCTCGGGCATTGGCTCGCGAACCGAAGGGTCGTCCACCGTCGCGGCGAGATCTTCGGCGAGCTCCTCGGGTCGCGGCAGCTCGCCGATGTCCTTCAGTCCGAATCGGATCAGGAAGTCCGGCGTCGTCCGGTAGAGGAACGGCGAGCCCACGACGGACTTCCGCCCCGCCGTCGTCACGAGGTTCTTCTCGAAGAGCGTGTTCAGGACGCTCGCCGAGTTCACGCCGCGAATCTCCTGGATCTCCGGGAGCGTGATCGGCTGGCGATACGCGATGATCGCGAGGGTCTCGAGCGCGGCAAGCGAGAGGCGGCTCCGCTCCGAGACGTCGTGGAAGCGCCGGAGGAGCCCGTCGTGCTCGGGCCGCGTGACGAAGCGCCACCCGCCGGCCACGGACTCGAGCCGCAATCCGCGCTCGGGGCGATCCGCGTCGGCCGCGAGCAGCACGAGCGCCTCTTCGACCGCTTCCGGTGTCGCCTCGAGGACGTCGGCGAGATCCTTCTTCCGCACCGGCCGAGCCGTCGAGAAGAGCAGGGCCTCGAGCGCCGGAAGGATCTTGGCAGCCCGCCTCTCGCGCGGTCGCTCCGGAACGGCGGCGGCCTCGTCGGCGAGGGTCTCGGCCATGCGGCAAGTCTATCTTCGATCGTTCAGCGGTACTCGTCGCGGATCTGATCGACCGAGAAGGGAACTTCCGTGCGGGATACGTGGATCTCCGCGAAGGCGGCCGGCTGATAGGCGGTGACGACGCCCAGACGAACGAGCTCGAGCGTGGCGAGAAACGCGGTGACGGCTTCCGCGCGGTAGCGCATCTGTCCGAGGAGCTCCAGAAGCGGCAGGCTCCCCCGCTCCTCGAGCTTCGCCAGGAGCTCGCGCATCTTCTCTTCCACCGAGAAGCGGAGGTGCCGGATCTCCATCGCCGGCGGGTGGGCCAGCCGGTACTGCTCGGTGACCTTCTGAAAAACGTCGATCAGGTCGTAGAGGGAGACTTCCAGGGTCTCGCCTTCGGGAGACTTCGGGACCGGCGGCTCGCCGCGCGGCCAGAGACCCGCCCGGAGCGTGTCGATGCCGTGGAGATTCTCGGCGGCTTGCTTGAAGCGCTCGTACTCCTGCAGGCGGGCGGCGAGGTCCCGGCGCGGGTCTTCCGTCTCCCCCGGCGCCCGGGGCAGAAGCATCTTCGACTTGATGTAGATGAGCTCGGCCGCGAGAGCCACGTACTCGGAAGCCACGTCGAGATCGAGCTCGCGCATCGCGTCGAGATACGCGGTGTACTGCTCCGTGATCTGGGCGATCGGGATGTCCGTGATCGAGACCTCGTTGACGCGGATGAGATGGAGGAGGAGGTCGAGCGGGCCGCTCCAGGCGGCGATGTCGACCGGGGGCAGGACGGTCGGTTCGCCTTGCTCGCTCATCAGACGGGCAGCCCGACGGCTCGGTAGACGAGCAGGTAGAAGGGCAAAATGAGGACCCGCAGAAGCCGCGTCGAGAGGAGCAGAATCAGAATCAGGAATCCGAAGGGCGCAATCACCCGGAAGAGGCGAAGCGCCGGCTCGCCCACGACGGAGGCCACGACCCCGCTGCCGTCGAGCGGCGGGATCGGGATCAGGTTGAAGACGCCGAGGCCGACGTTCACGAGGGCGAATTGGAAAAGGACGTAGACGATCGGCGCGAGCGCCCCGGCGGCGAAGCTCTGGCCCTGGAGCGCCAGTGCCAGGTCACCGATCGCCTCCGGTGCTGCGCTTCGTATGATCGTCAGCAGCCCAACGCCCGCGATCGCAAGCAGAAAGTTGGAGACCGGACCCGCGGCCGAGACGACGAGGTTCGCGAGGCGCGGGTTCGGGGTGTTGCGCAGATCCACCGGCGTGGGCTTGGCGGCGCCGAAGATGATCCGCCCGCCGGAGAAGAAATACATCATCAGCGGCAGAAGGACGCTTCCGAACGGATCGATGTGGCGGATCGGGTTCAAGCTGATCCTCCCGAGATCCCGGGCGGTCGTATCCCCGAACTTCAGCGCCGACCAGGCATGGGCCGATTCGTGGAGGGAGATGGAGAAGAGGATGACTGCGAGCTGGATCCCGAAGTCGACGACTTTGAAGGCGATCGAGTCCATCGGCGCGCCATGATAGCGGAACGCCTTCAACCGGCCGGACGGGGCTCCCCGGCCGCCAAAGGCTTCTCCGACAGGGTGATAGCGTCCCTCGCGATGGAACGCCGGCCCGGCGGGGAGCGTAACCTTCCGGCCGTCGGGGCGTCTCCCCAATAGTCGTGCCGATCGGAAGCGGCCTCGGTTCCGGCGAGCGGGAAGGCAACGACCGCGCGCTCCTCGAGCGCGTCCGACGTGGCGACACGGAGGGCGCGGCGGAGCTCTTCGAGCGATATGCCCCGGCTCTGCTGCGGTTCACCGACCGGCTTCTCTCCGACCGTGGCCAGGCCGAAGAGGTGACACAGGAGGTCTTCGTCAAAGTGATCTCGCGAGCGCATCAATATGACGGAAGAGCGGAGGTCTCCTCCTGGCTCTTCGCGATCGCGGCCAACGCCTGCCGGGACCGGCGGCGCCGCGACCGCCGCGCGCCCGTCGTTCCGATCGACGCCCTACCAGAGCCGGCCGAGCGCAGCGAGGGGGTCGAGCGGATCCTGATCGATCGGGAGCGGCGCGAAGCCGTCCGGCGCGCCCTAGCCGAGCTCTCCGAAGAGCAGCGGGAGGCGCTCGTCCTCGCCCGCTATCACGGGCTGCCCTACGCGGAGATCGCCGAAATCCTCGGGATCACCGTCGGAGCCGTCAAGACTCGAATCTTCCGGGCCGTCGAGACTCTGAAGGCCCGGTTTTCCGAAGGAGCCGTCTCATGGAATGCCGCGAACTCGCGGAACGCGCGATCGACCGTCTGACCGGGCAGATCTCTCCCCAGGCCGAGGAGGAGCTGGCCGGGCATCTCTCGGGCTGCGCCGAGTGCGCCCGGGAGTTCGAGAGCGTCAAGGGCGCCTGGGAGTTCCTGGGGCAAGATCGCGACGCGGAAGCGACCCCCCAATTCCTCGAGCGCGGGCGCGCCCTGATCGAAGAAGAGATGCTCCGAACGCGCATCCGGGAGTTCCGCCGGAAGCCCCGCTGGATCCGCCCGGCGGCTCAGGCCGCGGCGGTCCTGGCGGCGGCCGGGCTCGGATACCTCGCCGCGGCGCGGAAGACTCCTTCACCCGCCGCCCCGTCCCCGACCGCGGCGGCCGCGGCCCCTTCGGGGCTGCCGGACTTCGGCTCGAACCCGCGGCTGTCGAATCTCTCCTACGGTCCGCCCGCCGAGACGGGAAAGATCGGAATCGGCTTCGACGTCACGACCCGGCACACGGTCGAGGGAGCGGCGACCGACCCGGAGGTCGCGAAGCTTCTCGCTTACATCGTGTCGCGAAACGCCGAGACGGCCGGCGAGAAGTCGCGGGCGATCGAGCTCGTGCAGCAGCACTACGGTGCGAAAGAAGCGGCGCCTTCGCCCGACATCCTCGAAGCGCTGACGCGCACTCTGCGCCACGACTCCAACCCGGGCGTCCGCAAGAAGGCGGCGGACGCGCTCGCGGGCATGCGGATGACCCCCGAGATTCGCACCGCGTTCCTGGACGCCCTTCGGTCCGACGGCAACCCGGCGGTCCGCCTCGTCGCGATCGAGGCGCTCGCGTCGGCGGCCAAGGAATCTCCCGACCCGCGCACGATTCAATCGTTGCGCGAGATGGCGGTGGACCCTTCGGAGAACGGCTTCGTGCGCGCGCGCGCCGCCTCCGCGCTGAAGACGATGGAGTTCTGAACGATGTTCGACGGTAACTCCGGGGTCTCACCGGCGTCTCTTCCGGTGATGAGATCCGAAGACGAGATCCGATCGAGGAGCGCAGTGGAGGTCGAGAGCCGCGCGCTCTGGGTCCTCATGGCCGCGGGCCTCTTCCTCCTCGCGGCCGCGGCGCTCTCGGGAGAGTCCGGGCCGACCGTATCGCGCACCGACCGCTTCCAGGCGACCCTGGCTCCGGGCGCGACGGTCCGCGTCGAGAACGTGAACGGCGACGTCGTCGCCTCGCGCGGTTCCGCCTTCTCAGCGGTGGTGACGACGAACGTCACGGCTCGGGACCGGTCGCGCGCCGAGGAGATCCTGAATCGGACGAAGATCCTGCAGTCGAACGAGGGCTCGGATTACGAGCTGAAGACGGACTGGCCCGACTCGCGAGACCATCGACACGGCCGCACCCTCTGCCGGGACTGCCGGATCGTGTCCCTCTATGAGCTGACGATTCCGCCCGGGATTTCCGTCGATCTGCAAACGGTCAACGGAGAAGTCCGTGTGCAGGACGTGGATGGAAACCTCGAGGCACAGAGCGTCAACGGAAACGTACTGGTCGCGGGGGCCCGGCGATCGGTCCAGGCCCAGACGGTCAACGGCCGCGTCGAGGCGGTCGCGACCGTTCTCGCGGAAGCGTCCGCCTGGAAGCTCGAGACCGTCAACGGGTCGGTCGTGGCGACCCTGCCGAAGAACGCGAAATTCGACTGGAGTGCGTCGACGCTGTCGGGGACGATCGCCTCGACGTTCCCGCTGCCACCCGCGCGCGAGGAGCTGGCGTCGGGGACGCCGGCTCCTCCGGCGCCCCGGGCGCCGCGCGTGCGCGCCTCGGCCCCGTCGGAGGAGGAAGGAGCGGATCTCGTGGACACGGAGGAGATCTCTCGAGAGATCGAGGAGTCCCTCCGTGAGGCGGATGTCGAAGTCCACAGCCAGAACAAGACGGTTCGCGAAGTGCGCGTCCTGATTCCCGGGCGGCGCTACGAGGCGAAGGTGGGAGGGGGCGGGCCCCGGTTTTCGACGACTTCTTTGAACGGCGACATCACCCTTCTCGCCGCGGGCACGAATGCGGCCGAGGCGAAGCCGCTCGTGTCCGGTCACCGGGCCGTCACGGTGACGATTCCGCCCGTCGAGGTGCGGATGCCCGACGTCGTCGTCCGCATCCCGAAGGTCCGCGTCGTGCCGCCCCATCCCGCGACCGTGGAGCCGGAACCGGACGAGCCCGATGACGATCAGCTCGTCCGAGGCGATATCTCGGGCGATTTCCTTTCGAATTTCAACGGCAGCTACCGCGTGGGAAACGTCAGCGGCCGCGTCAGGATCCTGACGCACGCGGGGGAAGTGACGATCGCGTCGGCCGGCAACGGGGCGGAGATCAAGACCTTCGGAGGCGACATTCGGATGGGGCCCGTGAAGGGGGATTTGAAAGCGCATACCCTCGCCGGGGACGTTCGCGTGGGCGCGGTGGCTGGCTCCGCCACTCTGGAGACGTCCGGGGGCGACATCCGAGTCGATCGCATCGGCGGCGCGGCGAGCGCCCGGACCGGCGGCGGCGACATCGTCCTCCTGGGAGTCGCCGGCGGCGTGACGGCCGAGACCGGTGGAGGCGAGGTCCGCATCATGCTGCTCGGGCGCCAGGCCAAGGGGGGCGTCACGATCCGCAACGCGGGAGGCGACGTGCTCCTGACCCTCCCCTCGGACTTCCAGGCGGACGTGGACCTGGAGGTCGAGGACACCGGGGAGACGGAGGACACGCTGATCCGATCGGACTTTCCGGGCGTCGCGATCACGCGTGGCGACGATCTCCAGCGCGCAACCGGGCTGCTCAATGGAGGCGGACCGCGACTCCTGGTGCGCACGAGCTCCGGGTCGATCCGGCTGCGGAAGGGTCCCTCGACCGCGCCGTAGCCAGCCTCGCGGCAGCCGACCGGTGGCCTTTCGATGCTCCGGCGTTCCCAGGTGTGCCGGCGCGAGTCTGAAGCTCGAGGCGCGCGGAATCTCCAAGAAGGCGGCGTTCATGTTCGATTCATGACCGCGGTCATACGGTCTGCCTGCCGATCGGTCGCTCGAACCGGCGGCAGGAGGACCTCATGAGAACGATCCACAGAAATCTCGGTATCGCGCTCGCGGCTCTCGCGATCGCGCTCTTCGCGGCTCCGCGTGCCGAGGCCGCCGCCAAGAAGGTGAACTTGAACAGCGCCACCGCCGCGGAGCTCGAGGCGCTGCCGGGCGTCGGCGAGGCGACCGCGAAAAAGATCATCGCGGGAAGGCCCTATGCCTCCGTCGCGGACCTTTCCCGCGCGGGCGTGTCGTCGGCCACGATCGACAAGATTTCGTCGCTCGTGACCGTCAAGGGAGGCTCGAAGACCGCTCCCAGCGAAGCGACGGAGAAGAAGCCCAAGTCGGAGCACACGGCGACGAAGTCTTCTGCGGCCGAGACCCGTTCGGAGAAGCAGTCCGCTTCCCGGTCCTCTTCGGCGGCATCCTCTTCGGCGCCGGTCGACCTGAACACGGCTTCGGCGAAGGAGCTCGAAGCGCTCCCCGGCGTGGGCGAAGCCACCGCGAAGAAGATCATCGCGGGCCGCCCGTACTCCTCGGTCGAGGACCTCTCGCACGCCGGCGTGTCGGCGTCGACCATCCAGAAGATCTCTCCGCTGGTCGTCGCCGGCGGACACCGGCGCGCTTCCTCCAATCGCGCGCCGGCGCCGGCTTCGTCCTCGGCTCCGCCTCCTCCGCCTCCCGCCACCGGACCGTCCACGTCCCGAGCCACGGGCGGTTCCGCCACGAGCGGGAGCGAAGTCGAGCAGCCCTATCAGGCGCCCCCGCGCGCCGGGATGGTCTGGGTGAATACGTCGACCGGGGTCTACCACTACGAAGGAGACCGCTGGTACGGGCGCACCAAGGAAGGCAAGTACATGTCGGAGAAGGACGCGATCGCGGCGGGCTACCGCGCCTCGAAGCAGAAGGCGGAGGGAGAGAAACAGTAGCCAGCGCTCCCGATGCGCCTCGGAAGATGGGCCGCGGTTCGCCGCGGCCCTCGCCTTTCGGCGGCCGGCGGGGACGCGGCTCGGGCGGCGCCCCGGTTCAGCGGATCCGAATCGTCCGGACCGGCTCCAGGTCCACTTGCCCCCCCGTCCCGAAGCGCGGATCGTGCTCCCGACCGCGGGGAAGGTATTCGCGGATCCCCGGGCGGAAGGCGCGCCAGGGTCCGGGAAAGGCCTCGAGCGTCGCGGACGTGTCGGCGACGTTGTCTCGTCCGAGGCTCTTCAGCTGGTCGCGCGTGAGCGGCGGGTCCGCGATCCACCCGCGGCGAGCCGCCTTTTCGAATCGTCGCGCGAGGAAACGTCCCCACCAGAGCGGGAAGTGGACGAGAGGCTTCCGCCGCTTCCCCACGGCCGCGGCGATCTCGCGGTAGATGTCGTTCAAGGAGAACACGTCCGGTCCTCCGACTTCGAAGGCGCGCCGCGCGGTCTCGGGCTTCTCGAGGGCGTCGGCGTACACCCGCGCCACGTCGTAGATCGAGACCGGCTGGAAACGCGTCGTTCCGGGTCCGATCACCGGGATGAAGAGCGGGTTCCGGCGCACGATTCCGGCCAGGAGGGAGACGAAGCCGTCGCCCGGACCGAAGATGATCGACGGGCGGAAGACGGTCCAGTCGAGGTTCGAAGCGCGGACCGCTTTCTCGCCCGCGGCCTTCGTCCGGGAGTACTCGGAGGGCCCGTCCTCGGAGCTGCCCATCGCGCTCATGTGAAGCAGCCGGCGGACCCCGGCGGCACCCATGGCCGCGATGACGCTCTCGGTCGCTTCGCGATGCATCCGATCGAAAGTCTGCCCACCCTCTTCGTGGATGATGCCGACGAGATGCACGACCGCGTCCCGCCCGCGGAACGCGGCTTCCAGAGAAGAACCGTCGAGGATGTCGCCCGCCACGGCCTCGACCGGCCGGTTGTATCGGTTCCGCGTCGATCCGGGTCGCCGCTCGAGAACGGCCACATCGTGCGCCCGCCGGAGAAAGGCGTTGACGAGGTGGGTGCCGACGAAACCGGTGCCGCCCGTGACGAGCAATCTCAAGTGGGGAACCTCCTTCCGGCATTCTCTCTCATCGCTGCGATCCCCCTTCCTCGTGATATCCGAACAGGTCGCTTTCGATGCGCTCGCCTCGCTCTCGACGCGCGACGACCTCGCGTCGCGCGTCGGCCAGGCGCGACAGGTCCCGGATGGGATCGGCCACGCGCAGAGCCGGCAGACCCGACTGACGCGTCCCGAGGAGATCCCCGGGTCCTCGTTCCTCGAGGTCCTTCTCCGCGATCAGGAACCCGTCGGTCGTCTCCTCCAGCACCGCGAGCCGCCGCCGCGCTTCTTCCCCCGCCTTGCGGCCCACGACGAGAGCGCACCAGGAGGGGCGGCTCGAACGGCCGACGCGACCCCGCAGCTGATGGAGCTGGGCGAGGCCGAAGCTCTCGGCGTTCTCGACCACCATGAACGTCGCTTCGGGGACGTCGACGCCCACCTCGATGACCGTGGTCGCGACGAGGATGCCGGAGCGCCCCGACGCGAAATCCGCCAGGGCCGCCGCGCGCTCCGGGCCCGGCATGCGGCCGTGCAGCGTCGCGATCGGAATGCCCGGGGCCTCGTCGGCGATGCGGGCCGCGGTCTCTCGCGTGGCCGCGACCTCGCGCTCGCCCTCTTCGATCGCCGGCACGACGACGTAGACGCGTTCGCCGGCGCGAACCCGATCCGCCGCGAAACGGTAGATGCGGCCGCGGGCGTCCTCCTCGCGAACGCGCGTCGTCACGCGGCCGCGTCCCGGCGGCTTCTCGTCGAGAATCGAGACGTCGAGCTCGCCGTAGATCGCCCATGCGAGCGAGCGCGGGATCGGCGTCGCCGTCATCACGAGCACGTGCGGGCTCTCCCCCTTCCCGAAGAGACGCGCCCGATGGGCAACGCCGAAACGATGCTGCTCGTCCACGACGACGAGCCCGAGGCGGTGGAAGCGAACCGGCGATTCGACGAGCGCGTGCGTGCCGACGAGCACGTCCACGTCTCCCCGGGCGAGGGCGTCGAGCAGCCGCCGCCTCGGCTCGCCCCGGATCCGGCCGGTCAGGAGACCGAGGCGCACGCCCGCCTTCTCGAGCCAGGCCGCGAGGCTCTCCGCGTGCTGTTCCGCGAGGATCTCGGTCGGCGCCATCAAGGCGGCCTGGACGCCGCTGCGCGCGGCGAGCAGCAGCGCGAGCCCGGCGACGACGGTCTTTCCGCTTCCGACGTCTCCCTGGAGCAGGCGCGCCATCGCCCTCCCCGAGCCCAGGTCGGAGGAGATCTCGCCGACCGCGCGGCGTTGAGCCCGGGTCAGCGAGAAAGGGAGCGCCCGGCCCGCCTCGCGCCGCAAAGCCTCGTCGGCGCGCAGGATCCGGCCGCGCCGCGATCGAAGCCGCGCGCGCTTCTCCTCGATCCGGGCAGCGAGAACGAGGAGCTCCTCCGCGGCGAGGCGTTCCCGCGCGGAAATCGCGTCCGCTGGTTCTCCGGGGAAGTGCGCGGCCTCGAGCGCCGCGAGGATCTCCGGGGAGGGAGCGCTCGCGCTACGGAAATCGTCCGAGACGGCATCGAGCGTTCTCCGCAGGAGGGCGCGCCAGGCGCGCGGTGAGACGTCGGCCACCCGACGCGCGATCCCGACCACGCGACCCGAATGGAGCGGATCCGTCTCCTGACCCGTCTCGAAGAGCTCCGTCTCCGGGTTTTCGAGCCGCATCTCGCCGCGCGCTGATACCGACGGCGCTCCGTAGAGGACGGCCGAACGCCCCTGCTGGAGCGCCGCCAGGAAGCTCGGATACCGGTTGTGCCACACGACCCGGACCGCCTCGCTCCCGTCGTCGGCGATCGCCTCGATCTTCAAGCCGCCGCGGCGCATGCGGCTCGACTTCGCCGCCGAGAGCCGAACGAAGAGCGTCGCGGGCTCGCCGGGAACGATCTCCTCGATCCGGGCGAATCGGCGCCGGTCCTCGTAACGGAACGGCAAGTGAAGGAGAACGTCTGCGACGGTCCGAAGCCCGGCCTCCGCCAGCCGTGCGGCGCGGGAGGCGCCGACCCCCGGCAGCCGGTCCACCGGGTCGGACAGGGAGAGACGCCGCTCCGGCGCCGGAGCGCGGGGGCTCACGCGGCGCCGCTCCGCACGGGGCTCGCCGGTCAGGCCCCGGCGGACTGGAACGTCAGAGCGACGAGACCGAACTTCACCGTGTCTCCGTTCTGGAGAGGCACCGGCGTGCCCGTCGCCACGCGGTGGTCGTTGACGAACGTTCCGTTCATGACGCCGATTTCTTCCATGACGTAGAAATGGCCACCCATCTGGTAGAGCTTGGCGTGCCGGCGCGACGTGGACCGCTGCGGGTCGAGAGAAGTCAGGTCGATGTCGGGCGTGATCCCCGTGACCGGGTCGCACCGGCCGACGAGAGTGTCCCCCTCCCGGTTCAGGAAGAACTCCATGGCCGGATCGGTCGCGACGAGGCGGCACTGGTCCCGTTCCGGGACGGGGGGCGCCGGGCGTTTCGGAGGGACCGGAGCCGCCGCGGGCTTCTCTTCCTCGGCGACTTCGCGGCCGAGGGCCTCCTCGAGCATCGCCGTGACGTCGCGCAGCCGTCGCGACAGCTTGCGCATCATGCGGACGGCGATCTCCGTGTTCCCCTTCAGCATCGTGTCGAAGGTCGTGCCGTTGATGCGGACGAGCTCGACGTCCGTCTTCGCCCGCGCGGAAGCGGTGCGAGGGAGATCCTCGAGCACGCTCATCTCGCCGAAGAAGTCCCCCTTCTCGAGCGTCGCCAGGACCCGGGACTCCTTGCCGATCGATTTCAGGAGCTCCACGGTCCCCGACTGGATGATGTACATCTCGTTGCCGATCTCCCCCTCGGAGAAGATGATGTCGCCCATCGGGTGCGTGACGAGAAAGCGCTCGAAGGGGCTCTTGCCTCCCGATCCCGACTTGAAGACCGCCTTCATGCGGCGGCGACCGCCGGCGCCGGGAAAACGAGACGGGGCGGACCCCCGTTCAGAAGGAGACGCGCCGGCGCGTGGAGCGGAAGCGTGCGCGGGCGAGGCAGGTGGCCCGCCGGAAGACCCGCGGCCACGGGGAAGGGACACCCGCGGAAGCGGTCTCGCAGGTATTCCCTCACTCGCTCCGGGGTTTCCGCTCGATCGCGCGACACCACCGAACCGACGATCATGCCTTGAATGCGATCGAATGTACCCGACCGTTCCAGCTGGGTCAACAGACGGTCCAGACGGTAGATCTCCTCGCCGATGTCCTCCCAGAAAAGAAGTCCCCCGTCCGCCAACAGCGCCTCGGGCGTTCCGCACAGGGAGGCGAGCAGCGTCAGACATCCGCCGACGAGCCGTCCCTCGGCCTCGCCTCCCGCGATCACGTCGCCCGGCTCGAAGCGGTGCTCGACAGGCACCGCTCCCGCGAGCACGTCCTGCCAGTCGAGGCCCGCCTCCGTGGCCATCTCGACGGCCACCATCGGCCCGTAGAAGGCGACGAACGGAATTCGAGCGAGCACCGCGAAGAGCGCGGTGAGATCCGATCCCCCCAGGTGCGGCTTCCGGCTCGAGGCGATCTCGCCCGCGTCCAGATGCGCGAGGACCCGCGCGGCTCCATATCCGCCGCGCGCGAAGAAGATCGCGCCGACCTCCGGGTCGTGGAGGAGCTCGCGATAACCGCGGGCCCGCTCCCGGTCGTCTCCGGCGAAAAGACCGACGACGCGGCGAAGGTTGGACGCCTCAACGACCCGGTAGCCGATCGACTGGAGGCGCGAAATCCCCGCGTCGAGGCGGCCGGGATCCGGGGGCCCGGAGAGAGCGGCGACACCGATCGTCGATCCCGGCACGAGGCGCGGCGGGAGGAGGAGTTCACGCATTTCAACGGAAGATCTTAGGGCATGGCCTGGCTCGAATCCGCCGGACGAGGACGGGCGAGAGGCAGGGCTAGAAACTCTCAGCGCCGGTCCAGAAGGGACCGCCTGAGCTAAAGGCCCCGAGCGGGCCGATAAGCCGAATTCTGTCCCGGTTGCCCGGCGACGATCATTCCTCTGGGCGCGCGGTCCCCCGCGCGCTCGAGCAGCCGACCCGGAGACGGCCCGCCGAAGCGGAACGGAACGGGCGTCCTCCGTCTCCCTATTTGGCCTTGCTCCGCATGGGGTTTGCCGTGCCCCCTTCGTCGCCGTCGGGGCGGTGCGCTCTTACCGCACCGTTTCACCCTTGCCGTTCCGGCCCGAGAGCCGAAAAGGCGGTCTGTTCTCTGTGGCACTTTCCGTCGCGTCGCCGCGCCCGGGGGTTACCCGGCATGCCGCCCGTCTGGAGTTCGGACTTTCCTCCCCGATCGCTCGGGGCGATCGCCTGGCCCGCTCGGAGCCGCGGCGATTCTAGCATCGGCTCGTGCGATGAGCGGGCCCGGAGGAGCTAGCGATCCCCGCGATTCCTTTCGTCCTCGAAATATCGCATCCACTCGTCGACGTCGACGCGCGAGGTCTCGTTCGCCGGTGCGCCGCCCGTTCCGAACCGGCTCCAGAACTCCTCGGGACCCAGCAACGAGGCGCCCGCCTCTCGCGCGCGGCGTCCGAGCTCGCGATCAGCGGTGACGAGGACGATCTCGCGAGGCGCGCGCGATTTCGCGATCTCCTCGAGGATGGCCGCGTCGGCCGAAACCTTCCCCGCATAGCGCAACGTCAGGCTCCCGAGCGAAGACCCTCCTCCTCGCGGCGCGGGCCCGTCGAAGAACACCACCGCCCGCGCGCGGGTCCGCCGCAGTCGCTCGCAGAGTTCGCGCACGAGCCCCTCGCGATCTTCCTCGCTCGGGCGGCTGCTCCCCCGCTCCCGCCCGATCAGATTGTTGCCGTCGAGAAGGTAGGGCACGCTTCCCGCCCGGCAGTCAGGCGCTCTTTCCCGCCGCGGCGCGCAGCGCTCTCCGGGGATGTTGCAGCTGGAAGAACAGGACCCGCACGGCGCGCGCGACCTCCCGGCGGTGGGTCACGAGAAGCACGGCGAGTCCGGCGAGCAAGATCGCCGAGAACCACGGCACGAAGAAGGCGAGCGTCGCGAGAACGAGGGCCACGACGTCCTCGGCGAGGGAAAGCGCGAATTGTGCGAAGCCGCGCGTCGCCGCGGTCGAAGTCAGGCGCGTCGTCGATTTGACCATGTGCGCCGCGAGCGTCGCCGCTGCCCCGCCCGCCGCGATCCCCGCCAGAGCGAGAGGCCCCGAGGGCGGGCAGGCGGAGAGCGCGAGGGCCGCTCCGACGAGGGGTCGCAGCGGCGTCTGGCCGAGGTCCCAGAAGCGGTCGAGCAGGGGAACCTTGTCGATCACGAACTCCGCGAGGAAGAGCACGAGGGCGATCTGAAACACCGGCTGGCTCGACAGCAGGGGCGCCGCCGGACCGGGGAATTCCAACGGCTGGAGCAGGAAGATTCCGTGGAAGAAGAGGAGGACCGCCCACGCGTTCCAGCCCGCAGCGGCGGCGAGCCCCAGGCCCGTGAGAATCGAAGTCAACTTCGAGGCTTGAAGAGACGGGAGAACAGACTCGGCCGATCGTCCTCACGGAGCGTCAGCGGCGCCTCGGCAGGCATTCCGGGTCCTTCCGACCCGGGTAAGGGCGGCATCGCCGCTTCCTCAGGCGGAGGCGCCGGCGCGCCCGCGATCGAAGCGAGGACGGCGTCGAGGAGCTGGCGGTTCTCAGCGGTCGGATCGAGATCGAGCGCGCGGCGGGCGAACGGCTCCGCCTCGGAGCTGCGCCCCCGGTCGTGAAGAGCCGCGGCCGCCTCGCGCACGTACTGCACGCGCCGGGGCTCGAGCCGCGCCGCCTCCTTCAAGTTCTCGAGGCCGCGCGCGACCCACATCGAGTTCTTCAGCTCCACCTGGGCGAGCGCGAAGCGGTACTCGGCGCTCTCCGGGACGAACCGGATCGCCTCTCGAAGCATCTCGACGGCCGGGTGGTAATCCTTCTGTTCGATCAGCGATCTCGCGCGTCGATAGTTCTGCGCCGCGAGCTGCTTTCGGGCCTGGGGGCTCGACGCGGTCTCCGCCGTCCCCGGCATTGGAGCGGACGGCGCCGAAAGCGATGCGTCGTATTCGAGACGGCGGTCGGGATCGGAGAGCGCCTCGTGCGCCGTCTTCAGGCGCTCGAAGACGGTCGTGAGCTCCTTCTCGCAGTGCGCGAGATCCTCCCGATGCCGCAGGTCGGGGTGGAAGAGACGGCTCCGCTCGAAGTAGGCCTGTTGAATCTGCTCCGAAGTCGCGTCGGGGCGGACGCCCAGGAGCTCGTAGTGGGAAAGCCAGTCGATGCGGCGGTAGGTATTCCGCACGAGCTCGGCGTGGCCCGGCGTGCGCTCCGACGTCTGCGCCGCGACCTCGACGTTCAGGGCCTCGAGCCCTCCGGCTCCGGTCGGAGGGGTGCCTTCCCGGCGCCACTCGAGGATCCCGCAGGAGAGGAGGGCATAGATGATCTTCGCCGTCGCGGCGCGAGAGGTCCCTCCGATCTTGAGCAGGGAATCGAGGTCGAGCCTCCCGTCGACGCGCGACAGGATGTAGGCCTCCTGCGGAGAAAGCGGCAGGTACTGGTATCGCGACATCGGATCGCTCGAAAGGACCGGAACCTGCCGCCCTTCCCCGAGGCGCTCCCGGAAGATCTCCGCCTCCGGCAATCTCCGAATGCCCTCGACGATCACGGCCGCGGTCGAAAGCGTCAGGGCGACGTCCGGGTCGAGCACGCCCGTCGAGGATTGGAACCGATATTCGCCGTCGCTCCACTCGAAGGTCGAGAAGACGATCTCCTCGACGAGCCTCCGCATCTCGGCGTCGAGGACCTGCCGGGACACGAGTCCCTTCTCGACGAGGATCTTGCCGAGCCGGGCCCTCCCCTGCCTGGCGACCGTCTCGAGCGCCCAGGAGAGGTCCTGGTCGGTGATCCAGCCCCGCCGCTTCAGGAACGCCCCGATCCGCTGGCCTTCGCGGGAGGACGTCGCGGTCCGCAGCTCCCCTTTCTCGAAGAAGAGGTGGCGGGTCTCGTCCCCCCGCACGAGGGTCAGGGTGCCCTTCAGCCCCTCGAGGAAGATGCGCCGCAGCACCTGCGGCAGAGGGGTCTCCGCGAGGATCCCTCGGAAGGCGGCGCGAGGTGTGCTGCTCATGTCGGGGTGGGGCGGGTTTTGGATTCCAGGGTAGCAGACTTCACGGGACTGCGACGACCGCGGGGTGGTTGCGAGCCGTCACGAAATAGGAGGGCACCGAGGACTTCCCTTTCCGGGCCGCATCGAGGGTCGGATAGCGCCCCCAGAAGACCCGGAAACACTCACGCCCGCCGTGGGAGACGGTCGTCAGCCACATCGTTCCGCCCCGGTCGTGGCGCCAGGCTTCGGTGAGAGACGGCACCTCGCAGACGAGCTCGAGCTGGATCGAATAGTGGGTCTTCCGGTCGGATTCGAGTCGCTTGCGGTCGCGCTCGGCCCGTTTCAACCAGGCCGAACGTCCCTCGCCGGGCGGCTCCACGGCCGCCGTCGATGGCCTCGGTGTCGCGGGTGCCGGCTTCGCGATCGCGACCGCCGAGACTCTCCGGGCCGCTTCGGCAGATGTGACTGCGGCGGGCGCACCGGCCGGGCTCGCGGCCGTTTCGCGGGCTTCGATTCGCGCCGCGGTGATCGGAGGCGGGAAGGTCACCACCGCCGGTGCGGACGTCGGGCGTGCGGCCGTGGTCCCAGGCGCCGGGGGAGGCGCGGGGGCGCGGCTCCGCCAGAGGACGACGGCCACGACCGCCGCCACCAGAATTCCGAGGCCCCAGACGAACGGAGCTCCGAGTCGGCGTGGCGGCTCGGCGGGCTCGGGCTCCTCCATCGGCGCCGGAAAGACCTCGGGGCTCTCCCATCGCTCGGGCGGCGGCGGGGGCGCTTCCTCCTCCCACGGGGAAGCCGGCCGGCTCGGCTCGAAGCGATCGAGCGGCGACGGCGATTCCCCGGGAAGGTCCATGGCCGGGGGCTCGCTCTCGGCAGCGGAGACGGCCTCCGGAAAGGCGACGTCCACCATCTCTTCGGACGGTCGCTCGGGGATTTCGAGCTGGACGGTCTCCTCCGGCGCCGCCTCGTCGCGCGGGAATGCCGGCGGGAGGAGCGGTTCCGGCTCGGTCTCTCCGAGTTCGCTCGCCGGAGGGGCGCTCTCGACCGGGCGCTCGACCGGACGCGGCGGCGGGCCCGGCACCGGGTGGACGAGACCCAGCGTGACGAGCGCTGCGAGGAGTTTCCGCACCGCGAACTCCTCGGCGGGCGCCTTCTCGGCAATCTCGATCGCGGTCGACCGGCCGTCGATCAGATGCACGACGGACTCGGCGTCCGCCGTCAGGCCGAAGGTCGGAAACTCCGTCTCGAAGAGCTCCCCGCGCACGAGCCGCTGGTCGACCGCTCCGAGCTGATGGTCGATCAGATCCCGGTCGCGGGAACGGAGAAAGAGCTCGAGCAGCAGGCGCGGAACGGGCAGCCGGAAGTCGCCGCCGCGCGGCGAGGCCGCGGTGTCGAACCGGTACTGACCGCCTTCCCAGGACAGCAGATCCGAGAGAACCTCGATCGCCCGGATCTTCTCCCCCCATTTCCACTCGCGGCGAGTCAGGAGTCCCGTCTGAAGCGCGAGGGCCGCCGGGTCCCCTCCCTGCGGCGCCAGCCTCTCGACGGCGTCGGCCGCGAGCTTTCCGGCCCGCACGAGAATCGCGGCTGTCTCGAAGCGCGGGTCCGACGAGATCACGCCGACGACCTCTCCCCCCTCGAGATCGAAACCGCACTGCGAGGCGGCTCGCTCGAATCGCAGCTCGCCGCTCGCTTTGTCCCTCCAGCAAGTCACCAGGGCCGCGAGAGGATCCACCTCGCGTAGGTCTCCCGCCGCATCGAAAACGTTCTTCATGCCGACCGCGCCCTCCCCTCCTGCAGATACTCGAGAACGGCGCGGGCCGCAGCGCGGCCCACCGCCTCCTCGATCGACTTCGGGTCCGCCGAGGCGAGACCCGAAAGAGAACCGAAGCGCGTGAGCAGCCGGCGCGCGCGCTTCGCGCCGACTCCGGGAATCTCCGTGAGGCTGGTCTCCCGCATCCGGCGGGCGCGGCGCCCGCGGTGGCGCGTGACGGCGAAACGATGGGCCTCGTCGCGAAGCCGCTGCACGAGCTGGAGCGCCGGGTCTTTACGCGACAACCGGATCGGCTCGGGGCGATCGGGCACCCAGATCTCCTCCTCCCTCTTCGCGAGCCCGGCCGCGGGCACCGCGACGCCGAGGCGGTCGAGCGCGGTCAGGGCCGCCTGGAGCTGGCCGCGTCCGCCGTCCACGACGACGAGATCGGGCATCGGCGCCCCTTCGTCGCGGCGGCGCCGGTAGCGCCGCTCCACCGCTTCCCCCATGCTCCGGAAGTCGTCGGGAGCGAGCAGAGTCTGGGAGGCGATGCCGAAGAGGCGATACTCCGACTTCTTCGGTCGTCCGTCCTCGAAGACGACGAGCGACGCGACGCTGTCGGTGCCCTGCAGGTGCGAGATGTCGAAGGCCTCGATCCGGCGGGGAGCCGCCGGCAGGTCGAGGACGCGCGCGAGGCGCTCGAGCGCGAGCTGCTCGGGACCGCCGGCCCGGCGGAACCTGACCCGGTGCCGCTCCGCGGCATTGGCGGAGGCTAGGGCGACCCGCTCCGCCGCGGCGCCGCGTCGCGGAACGCGGACCTTCACCCGCGCGCGCCGCCGCTCCGTCAGGAACTGCTCGAGCAGCTTCGGGTTCACGATCGCGACGGGCAGGTGGACCTCCTCGGGCAGGAAGGGGTTCACGTCGTAGAACTGAGGAAGGAATGCCTCGAGAAAGGCGGCCGGATCGACCTCCTCCGCCTTTTCGAAGAAGAAGTCGCGCCGGTCTTGGACCACTCCGCCCCGGACCACCAGGAGGCAGACGGCGACGTCGTTTCCCGCCTCGAAGAACCCGAAGACGTCCACGTTCTCGCCCTTGAGCGACTGGACGAGCTGATGTTGCGAAACGTCTTCCACCGTGCGGATGGCGTCCCGGTAAGCCGCGGCCATCTCGAAATTCTCTTCGCGCGACGCCCGCTCCATCTTTTGCGTGAGCCGCGCCGTGAGCTCGCGGTTGCGTCCCTGGAGAAAGAGAAGGACGTCCTGCACCGCCTCCGCGTAAGCCTCCCGGGTCGTCAGCCCCGCGACACACGGACCGAGGCAGGCGTGGAGGTCGTAATACAGGCACGGCCGCGGGAGACGTCCGTCGATTTCGATGGTGCAGGTCCGGATCAGGAAGTGTCGAGTCAGGAGGCGGAGGATCCGGCGCGCGAGGCCTCCCCAGTAGGGTCCGAAGTAGGAGTGCCCGTCCGGCTCGACGCGGCGCGTGATCAGGGCCCTCGGCCAGGCTTCCCCCGTCGTGATCTTGATGTAGGGATAGGTCTTGTCGTCGCGGAGGCAGACGTTGTACCGGGGGTGGTGCTTCTTGATGAGGGCGTTCTCGAGGAGGAGCGCCTCGAGCTCTGTGTTCGTGACGATCGTCTCGATCTCGCGGTAGGAGGAGAGCAGGGCGTCCGTCTTCGCGGTCTCGGCACCGCGCACGAAATAGGAGGCGACGCGTTTCTTGAGGGACCGGGCCTTTCCGACGTAGAGGAGTTTGCCTCGGGGACCTCGAAACAGATAAACGCCGGGAGAGTCCGGAACCTCCTCCGGCGGACGGCGTTCCTGCGACACAACGGCAGTGTAACGGGGAAGACGCTCGCTGTCAGCAGCCGCCCGGCGGGCGACTCACTGAGAACGCGCGCCGCGTCTCCCCTCCCGAGCGGACTTTCGCGCGGTGTGACCGCCGTCTTCCAGTCGAGTAAGATGACGCCGCCCGCGCGATGAAGGAGTGCCCTTACTGCTACGCGAACGTCGGTCCGACTGACGTGACGTGTCCCAACTGCGGACGGAAGATCGAGCACTGGCAGACGGGTTTCTACTCGCGCCAGCCCCTCCCCAAACGAACTCGCAACGTCGTCTGGATCGTCGCCACGGTCGCGCTCATCCTGGTGATCGGAGGATTCGCGCGGTCGTGTCACTGGTTCTAGTCGCCGTCTCTCGCTCGGAAAGCTCGGCGCCGCCGTTCTTTAGCGTCCAGGCTCTGACCCTGCGGCGGCGCCGACCAAGCGGGACTTGCTCCCGCCCGCAAAGCGACGCCCTACCGGAAGATCTGCAGCTCTCTTAACGACCGCAGCTCGTCCCGGATCGCGGCGGCGCGCTCGAACTCGAGATCCTTGGCCGCGGCGCGCATCTGCTTCTCGAGATCCGCGATCCGGATCCGGAGGCTCTCGGCGTCGGGCAACGGCTCGCCGGAAGTGGGAATCATGGCGTCGTGGTAGTCGAGGTTCGACAGGCGCACCAGGGGCGAGTTGATCTCCTTGACGATCGACGCGGGTTCGATTCCGTGCTCCCGGTTGTGCTCTTCCTGGATCTGTCGCCTCCGCGACGTTTCCTCGATCGCGCGACGCATCGAGTCGGTCACCGCGTCCGCGTAGAAGATGACGCGCCCCCGGACGTTGCGGGCGGCGCGGCCGGACGTCTGGATGAGCGAGGTCTCGCTCCGAAGGAACCCTTCCTTGTCCGCGTCGAGAATCGCCACAACGGAGACTTCCGGAAGATCGAGCCCCTCTCGGAGCAGATTGATGCCGATCAGGCAGTCGAAGACGCCGCGCCGGAAGTCGGCGAGGATCCCGACCCGCTCGAGGGTCTCGATGTCGGAGTGGAGATAGCGGCATCGCACCCCGACCTCCGAGTAATAGCTCGTCAGCTCCTCCGCCATGCGCTTGGTCAGAGTCGTGACGAGCACGCGCTCGTTGGCGGCCGCCGCGGCTCGGACTTCGCCGAGCAGGTCGTCCACCTGGCCCTTGACCGGCCGGACGACGATCGTCGGATCGAGCAGGCCGGTCGGCCGGATCACCTGCTCGACGACCTCGCCGCCCGTGCGGGCGAGCTCCTCGGGGCCCGGCGTGGCGGAGACCGCCAGCGTCTGGCCCCGGCGCTCCTCGAACTCCTCGTACGTCAGCGGCCGGTTGTCCAGGGCGGAAGGGAGCCGGAATCCGTACTCGACGAGGACTTCCTTTCGCGAGCGGTCGCCGTGGTACATGCCGCGCACCTGGGGCAGGGTCACGTGCGACTCGTCGACGACGAGCAGGAAATCCTTCGGGAAGTAGTCGAGCAGCGTCGGGGGCGGCTGGCCCGGACGCCGCCCCGAGAGATGCCTCGAATAGTTCTCGATGCCGTTGCAGTAGCCGAGTTCCTTGATCATCTCGAGGTCGAACATCGTGCGCTGGTGGAGGCGCTGCGCTTCGAGGAGCTTGCCGCCCCGGTTCAACTCGGCCAGCCGCTCCTCGAGCTCCTGCTTGATCGTGTCGACCGCCCGATCGAGCGTCTCCCTCGGCGTCGCGTAGAAAGTGCGCGGGTAGAGCGCAAGGCGGTCGGCGCGCGCGATTGCCGTCCCCCGGAGCGGATCGATCCGGGTGATCTTTTCGATCTCGTCGCCGAAGAACTCGACGCGGACGGCGATGTCCTCGTATGCCGGATGGACTTCCAGGACGTCCCCCCGGACGCGGAACGTTCCGCGGGCGAGGTCGAGGCTCGTTCTCTCGTACTGCATCTCGACGAGCTGCGCCAGCAGGCGGCGCATCCCCGAGCGGTCGCCCACCTCGAGGTAGGCGAGCATGTCGTAGTACGCGTCGGGCGCGCCGAGGCCATAGATGCACGACACCGACGCCACGACGAGCACGTCCCGCCGCTCGAAGAGCGCTTTCGAAGCGGAGAGTCGGAGCTTGTCGATCTCTTCGTTCCGCGAGGTCTCCTTCTCGATGTAAGTGTCCGACTGCGGGATGTAGGCCTCGGGCTGGTAATAGTCATAATAGGAGACGAAGTACTCGACGGCGTTTTCGGGAAAGAACGCCCGGAACTCCTGATAGAGCTGGGCGGCGAGCGTCTTGTTGTGCGAGAGGACGAGGGTCGGACGGTTGATCGCCTCGACGACCTTCGCCACCGTGAAGGTCTTCCCCGAGCCGGTGACGCCGAGCAGGACCTGGTCGCGCCTCCCCTCTTCGATTCCCGCCACGAGTTTTTCGACGGCCTGCGCCTGGTCCCCCTGCGGGGCGAAGTCGGTCACCAGCCGGAAACGGCCGCCGGCGCGCGCCTGCGCGTCCTCGTACGACTCCGGCCTGGAGAGCGTGACGGTCCGCTCCGTGGGACGCTCGGTCCCGCGGAGGCGATTTCGAGGAAGAGGGCTCACGGCGTGGGCGAGAACGTCGGGACGGGCTCCCGCCTTCCCGGCGACGTCGCGGGGTTTCCGGCCGCGGCCGCCTCGAAGACCTCGGTCAGCTCCCGCACTTTCTCGCGGGAGATCCCCTGCGCCGCGGGAACCGAGAGGATCGTCCGCAGCCGCTCGAGGGGCTCGCTCGAAACCTGCCGTTGTTCGAGCCGCCGCCGGAACCGGGCATAGGCCGAGCGCAGCCGATCCTTCTCTTCCGCGGAGACGTCCGGCGCGTAGTGCCTTTCGACCTGGGACATCATCAGGTCGGTGAAGACCTCGGGCTTACGCCGGGCGTAGAAGACGAAAACGGCCAGGCAGACGATCACCAGGAGCAGGGCGACGCCGCAGCCGATCAGGGCTCCTCGGCCGCAGCCGCCTCGGGGAGGACCCGGCTCGACCGGCGCGGGAGCGGCCGGCGGCCCGGGAGTGGGCACGGTGCTCACGGAAGCCCGCTTATAGCACAGCGCGCGGCGATGCCTCACAATGAACGTGGATGGCGCGACGCACTCTGTTCCTTGCGCTGCCGCTTCTCGTGATCGGCGCCCTCGGCGCCCTGGCCGGGTCGGCCGCGAGCAGCTTCGTCCGCGTGCCGCGCGTGCAGGAGCTCGAGACCTATCGCCCCGACATCATCACCGAGATCCGCGCGGCCGACGGCTCGACGATCGCGCGGTACGCCGTCGAACGGCGAATTCTCGTTCCGGGCGACGAGATTCCGGCGGTCGTCCGCAACGCGATCATCGCCACGGAAGACCGGAAGTTCTATCGGCACGGAGGCGTCGATCTCTGGCGGACGGCCGCCGCCCTCTTCGAGAACGTCCGGCAGCAGAACTACTCGCAGGGAGCCTCGACGCTGACCCAGCAGCTCGCGCGCGCGATCTTCCTTTCCCCGCGCAAGACGATGACCCGGAAGATCAACGAGGCCCTGGTCGCTTTCGAGATCGAGCGCCGCTACTCGAAGGACCAGATCTTCACGATGTACGCGAACAAGATCCCGCTCGGACACGGGAACTACGGTGTCGAGGCCGCGTCGCGCTACTACTTCGGCAAGAGCGTGAAGGAGTTGAAACTCCACGAGGCGGCGCTGCTCGCCGGCATCATCCAGCGTCCCGCGGACCAGTCTCCCTTCCGAAACCCCGAGCTCGCGCGGCGCCGCCGTTCGACGGCCCTGCGCCGCATGCTGGAGTCCGGTTACATTTCCGAGGCCGAGCGGCAGGCGGCGGAACGCGAACCGTTGCCGGCCGCTCCGGCTCTTCAGGAAACCGTCGTCGCTCCCTACTTCTGCGAGGAGGTCCGCCAGTACCTCGAGAAGACGTACGGGGCCCGCGACCTCTACCGGCGCGGGCTTCGCGTCGACTCGACGCTCGATCCGGAGCTCCAGAGTCTCTCGGAGGAGGCGCTCAGCTGGGGCCTGCGGCGCCTCGCCCGGCGGCGCGGGTTCTCGCGGCCGCGGAACCTCCTCGCCGAGGGATATCCGGACCCCGCGTCGTACGTGGAGCCGAGCTGGGAAGGCGCGTCGCTCGCCGAGGGAACGACCGCGACCGGCGTCGTGATGGAGGTGTCCAAGGGTGGCGCGGAGGTTCGGATCGGCGCCCGCACGCTGCCGCTCCGCCCGTCGGGCTTCGCCTGGACGGGCGCGACGTCGGCCTCGAAGATCCTGCGGCGCGGCGACCTCGTCACCGTCACCGTCGAGAAGGGGAAGGACGGAGGAGCGCTGACGCTCGAGCAGGAGGCGCGCGAGCAGGGGGCGGTCGTGATCCTCGAGAACTCGAGCGGCGCGATTCGCTCGATGGTCGGGGGCTACGACTGGAGCCGGAGCAAGTTCAATCGCGCGACCCAGGCGCTGCGCCAGGCCGGCTCGACCTTCAAGCCCTTCGTGTATCTCGCCGCCCTGGAACAGGGGTACAC
>JBKPSZ010000191.1:0-4600 GCA_046735265.1 Acidobacteriota bacterium
ACCTGATCCTGCTCGGAGGCGAGGTCGAGAGGCAGATCCAGCATTCGATCGAAGCTTTGATCGAAGCGGACGTGAGAAAAGCCGAGGAGGTCATCGCGGCCGACGAAGAGATCGACCGGATGGAGATGCAGGTCGAGGATCAGGCGGTCCACCTGTTCGCCCTGCAGCAGCCGGTGGCGGTCGACCTGCGCTTTCTCGTCGGGGCGCTCAAGATCAACAACGATCTGGAGCGCATCGGCGACCACGCGGTCAACATCGCCGAGGGCGCGCTGCGCCTGGCGGGGCAGAAGCCGTTCAAGCCGTTCATCGACATCCCTTACATGGCCGAGGTCGCGATGTCGATGTTGAAGCAGTCGCTCGACGCCTTCGTCAATCGCGACGCCGAGCTCGCGAAGCGCGTGATCAAGAAGGACGACATCCTGGACGAAAAGAACATGTCGATCATCCGGGAGCTCCTGACCTACATGGCGGAGCATCCTTCGTTGATCACGTACTGTCTGGAGCTCATCTCGATCTCCAAGAACCTCGAGCGCGTCGGCGACCTCGCGACGAACATCTGCGAGGACACGATCTTCATCGCCGAGGCGCGCTGGGTGAAGCACCACGCCACGGAGCTGACTCCGTAGGGGAGCCGGCCGTCCGTCGCCCGCCTGCCGGCGCCTTCGGGCGAGCGACGCCGGGCGAGCCCACGTCGATGTCGTTTCTCTGGGGCGCCGCGACTTCCGCCTACCAGATCGAAGGGGCGGTCCAAAACGACTGGACCGAGTGGGAGCGTGCCGGCAGGTTGAAGCCGGGCGCGGAGCGGTGCGGGGAAGGCTCCGGCCACCGCTCTCGATGGGAGTCGGATTTCCGACTCCTCCCGGAGATCGGCGCCAACGCCTATCGCTATTCGGTCGAGTGGAGCCGAATCGAGCCGGCGCCGGGCGAGTTCGACGCCGACGCGCTCTCCCTCGAGCGCCGCCGTGCGGCCTATCTCGAGCGGTTGGGGATCGAGCCCGTCGTGACTCTTCTCCACTACACGCACCCCGTCTGGTTCTGGCGGGAGGGAGGGTGGGAGAACCCGAAGAGTCCTTTCTGGTTCGCCCGCTTCGCCTCACACGTCGCCGACGCGCTCTCTCCTCGCGTGCGCCTCTGGACGACTCTGAACGAGCCGGTCGTCCTGCTCCTCGGCGGCTACCTCGCGGGCCTGATTCCTCCGGGTCTTCGAAGATTCTCGAGCGCGGCGAAGGCCCTGGAGCATCTCCTGCGCGCGCACGTCGAGGCCGCGGCGGCGTTGCGAGGAAAGAACCCCTCGGCGAAGCTCCTGATCGCGCACAACATGCTCGATTTCGCCGCGGACCGGCCGGGACATCCGATGGACCGGAGGCTCGCGGCCGACGGGGAGGCTCTCTATTGCACGAGCCTCGTCGAAGCCGTCGCCACCGGTCGAATCCGCTGGGTCTTTCCCGGGGAGGGCCGCGCCGAGTTCCGTCTCGAAGATCTCCCCGCCGCGACCGACTTCCTCGGCGTCAATTACTACAGCCGCGTTCACCTGCGCTTCCGCGGTATTCCTGGAAGAGTCGGCGAGTTTTTCTACCGGGACCCGCGCCGCCGCGGGCTGACGCAGACCGGCTGGGAGATCAACCCGGAGGGGTTCGAGCGAGTTCTCGTTTCGGCCGCGAAGTCGGGACGTCCTCTGATCGTGACGGAGAACGGGATCGCGACGGCGGACGACCGCGTCCGACGCGACTTCCTGCGCGAGCACGCGCTCGTTCTGGCGCATGCCCGCCGTCGCGGGCTCGACGTGCGGGGCTATTTCCACTGGTCGCTCTTGGACACCTTCGAGTGGCTCGAAGGGCTCCGCCCCCGCTTCGGTCTCTACGAGGTGGATTACGCGACATTCCGACGCCGACGCCGCCCTTCGGCGGATCTCTTCGCTTCGCTCGGTCGGGACTTCACCCGGGAAGCGGGTGCGGAATCTTCCGGCGCCGCTCGAAGGTGACGTACTCGGTCACTCCACAGGAGCGCGCGAGCGCGAGCGTCTTCTCGTAGCCCCACCCCACCTCGGCGGGGGCGTGGGCGTCGGAAGAGAAGGTGACGGGCACTCCGGCGTCGACGAGGCGGCGGAGAAGCCGCGCTTCGGGATAGGCCTCGCCGACCGGCTTTCGGAGTCCCGCCGAAGAGATCTCGACCGCACAGCCGGTGAGTTTGGCGGACTGGATCGCCTCTTCTTCCGCCTCTTCGAGGAATCGCGCGGGGCGGTGTCCGTGCTTCTTCGGCAGGTCGAAGTGGGTCAAGACGTCGAAGAGGCCGGTCGCCGCCGCCCGCGCGAGGAGGCGGTAATACTCGGCGTAGAGCCGTTCGACTCCTTCGCGGGCGAACCTCGCGTTCGCGGTTTCGGGAGAATCGATCCAGTCCCCGGCCACCCAGTGCACCGATCCCAGCACGAGGTCCCAGTCCGCGCGCTCGAGCCAGGGCGCGAGCTCGTCCTCGTGTCCTTCGGCGTAGTCCGCTTCGAGTCCGAGGCGAACCGGGATCCGGTCCCGGAATTCGCGCCGGAGCGCGGCGACCTCGTCGAGGTACCCGTCCAGCTGATCTTCTCGCATGGCGAGCCGCGGATCGCGCGCTTCCGGGGGTAGGAAGTAGAGCGGGATGTGATCCGTGAAACCGATCTCTCCCAGGCCGCGCTCGACCGCCCGAAGGACGAAGTCCCGCGAGGCGCCCCCGGCATGACCGCAACGAAACGTGTGGACGTGGTAGTCGGGAAGTCCCTTCACGGAGTCGGTCGACGTCGTCGGCTAGCCCCGCTCGGCCACGACCTGCCGGGCGAAGTGCCTGGGGTCTTCCTCGAAGAGCCCGGTGCCTCTTTCGAGAAGCTCACTCGAGCGCCCGGTGGCGAGGCTCCGGATCCGCGAGACCATCGGCGAAGGGGGCGGAATCTGGCCTTCGTTTCCTCGGCGCTCGATCTCGCGGGCGAGCACCCAGAGGTCGGTCACTTCGCCGAGGTCCTTGGCGAGCTCGCCCAGGGCTTTCTCGCGCTTTTTGAGCTCGCGGCTTCCCGTCGAGGCGAGGAGCTCGAGTTGGTAGCGCAGCTCCTTGATCCGCTTTCGCCACTCGTGCAGATCGGCCATGTCGCCGCTCCGGCGGGCGCTCTCGAGGGCGCGCCTTTCCCGGCGCCGGCTTCGCACGAGGCCCTTTTCCAGATCCTGTCCGGAGAAGACCGGATCGAGCAGGATTTCGAGAGCGCCTTTCAAGGAGGAAAGGGCCTCGATTCCTACGGCGAGCGTCTCGGCGGTTTCGCGTCGGGTCCGGCGTTGCTCGAGCTCGAGGCCCACCTGCAGCGTGTGGCGCGCCAGGTCTTCCTCCGGGACGGGTGGGACCGATGAGAGGGTCTGGAGCAGGATGTCGGCGTCGCGAAACGCGCTCGTCGTCCGGAACGCGTCGCGCAGGTGCCGGGTGACGCCGCGCGCGGCGCGCCGGCCGAGGGCGGGAGTGAGGAGCGAAACCACCGCCCGCGCGCGCCTCAGCGCCTTCCGATACTCGTGGACGGCGTTCACGGGATCGCTTCCCGCCGACTTCGAGTTGCGGCGGGCCACCGCGAGGCTCCGTCCGAATGCCGCGAGGACCCCCTCCCGCAGGGGCCGCCGCCGGGGGAGCCGGAGTTTTCCTCCCGCGCCGCGCCGCCGCTCTCCCGGATCGTCTTTGGCCGAGGAGGGCTCGGCCTCGGACTGCGGGTGCGGCCGATGCTCGGTCGCCATGGGAGGCCGATGATACTCCGCGGACTTCGAGAGAAATTCACCCGCTCTTCGAAGCGGCTCCAGAGCGAGGTGCTGAGATCGGCGGCGTCACAGGAGGTCTCCATGACGCTACTCGCCGGCCCGGGCCTCGACCGCGAAGTTTCCCGCCGCGTCCTCGGAATCGACGATCCGCGCGTGCCGCCGTACTCGACCGAAAACCGGGCGGCGGACGTGCTCCTCTGGCGGCTCTCGCAACGCGGCGTGGCGTTCAAGGTCCAGGAGCTCGAAGGCCAGCACTTCTGCATGCTGTGGAACGGCGCCCCGCGCGGTCTCTCGACGGGAAGGTCTCCCAGTCGGCCGCTCGCGATCTGCCGCGCCGCCCTGGAGCTGTCCGATCGGCCGCCGGCCGCCCGGACGAGCGCGGAGGAGACCGTCCTCGCCTGAGGAGGCTTGCCGGGCGGGTCGCCCGGATAGACTCGCCGCCGGAAACGTCCGCTTGGACAATCACTATGACCTCGTCGTCATCGGCTCGGGGCCGGCCGGCCAGAAGGGCGCCATCGCCGCCGCCAAGGTCGGCAAGCGCGTCGCGATCGTCGATCGCAAGGAGATGGTCGGCGGCGTCTGCCTCCACACGGGGACGATTCCTTCCAAGACCCTTCGGGAGGCGATCCTCTACCTTTCCGGGATTCAGCAGCGGTCCTTCTACGGGCGCGACTACTCGCTGAAGGACTCGGTCTCCGTCGCCGACCTCGCCTTCCGGATCAACACCGTGATGGCGCGCGAGATGGAGGTCGTGAGGGCGCAGTTGAAGCGAAACGGTGTCGCGACCTACCACGGCGCCGCGCAGTTCGCCGATCCCCATACCCTGCGCGTCGAGTCCGCGG
>JBKPSZ010000192.1:0-11284 GCA_046735265.1 Acidobacteriota bacterium
AACCTGAACCAGATCACCGGAAAGATCCAGTCGGGGCAGGGCACCATCGGCAAGCTCGTTCAGAGTGAGGAGACGTCGAAGAACCTGAATGACGCGCTCACGTCCGTCAAGGAGGGGGTTTCCGGCCTGACGAAAGCGATCGGCTTCGTCCAGAAGACGCGCTTCGACTTCGGATTTCGCGGAGAGTGGCTGACCGAGAACCAGCGCCTTCTCGATAACACCACGGGGGGCTCCGGGAAGGGTTACTTCACGATGGACATCATGCCGCCCGACTCACCGCGCTTCTACCGACTCGAGCTCTCGACCCAGCCTCGCGGGCGGCGCATCGACACGCAGAACGTGTACGAGGTCACGTACCCGGACGGGCACACCGAAGTCTTCACGGTCAACCGGACCGAGTTCAAGGATCAGCTCGCGATCAGCGCGATGGTCGGCTGGAAGTGGAACGACTTCACGCTCCGCGGCGGCTTGATCGAGTCGCGGGGCGGCGGCGGCCTCGACTACGCGACCCTGCGCAACCGGCTGCGCTTCTCGGCCGACATGTGGGACTTCAACCGGCCCGCTGACTTCGCGCCCCACGCCAAGGTTTCGACGCGGTACTACTTTTCGCCGTCCGTCTACGTCACCGGAGGGTGGGACGACTTCCTGAACAAGAGCCGGAAGGCCGACTCGCTCTTCTTCGGCGCCGGGATTCGCTGGAGCGACGACGACCTGAAGTACCTGGTCGGCTCGGTTCCGTTCCGACCCTGACGGCTCGATGCGCGCGCGGGCGACCACCGTCTTCGCGTGCCAGAGCTGCGGGGCGGTGTCCTCCAAGTGGCTCGGCCGTTGCCCGGAGTGCGGGGAGTGGAACTCGTACGTCGAGGAGCGGCGGGGGCCGGCGTCCTCCGCGAAGGTCGAGACTGCCGCCGCGTCGTTGGACGCTTCGCCGGAGGAGATGGCGCCGCGCGCGACGACGACGCTGCCCGGCTTCGACCGGGTGCTCGGCGGAGGCCTCGTGCCTGGCGCGGTCGTGCTCCTCGGCGGCGAGCCCGGAATCGGAAAGTCGACTCTGCTCCTCCAGGCGGGGCGGGGCGTGGCGCGTTCGGGCGAGGTGCTCTACGCCACGGGGGAGGAGTCGGCCGCGCAGGTGCGCCTTCGCGGCGAGCGCCTCGGGATCCGCGAGCCGCGGCTGCTCGTCGCGGCGGAGACCGACGTCGCCTCGATCGTCGCGCTCGCGGAGAAGCGGGCCGACGCGCTCCTGATCGTCGACTCGATCCAGGCCGTGCGGGACGAAGCCCTCTCTTCGGCCGCCGGAACGGTGTCGCAGGTGCGCGAGGCGGCGCTCCAGCTCCAGCGGTTCGCGAAACGCGCGGGCGTCCCGGTCGTTCTGATCGGTCACGTCACGAAAGACGGGAGCCTCGCCGGGCCCAAAGCGCTCGAGCACCTCGTGGACGCGGTCGTCTCGATCGAAGGGGAGAGGAGCTCGCTTCGCCGGCTCCTGCGCGCGACGAAGAATCGCTTCGGCCCGGTGGACGAGCTCGCGCTGTACGAGATGACGGGAGAAGGCCTGGTCGAGGTCGTCAACCCGTCGGCGGCGCTCCTCTCGGAACGTCGCCCCGGTCTCCCCGGCAGCTGCGTGACGGCCGCCCGGGAGGGGACGCGATCGCTCCTGGTCGAGATCCAGGCCCTCGTCGGCCCGGCCGTCTCCGGCTCGCCGCGCCGCGTCGCGATCGGCCTCGACGGGGCGCGACTCGCCCTTCTGCTCGCGGTGCTCGAGGGCGCCGGCCTGCCGCTCTCCTCGCGCGAAGTGTTCGTCTCCTGCACCGGCGGCCTCGAGGTCTCGGAGCCCGCGGCCGATCTCGCGGTGGTGGCGGCGCTGGCCTCCTCGGCGCGCGGCCGCGCGTTGCCCGCGGGCGCCGTCTACTTCGGCGAGATCGGCCTCCTTGGGGAGGTGCGCCGCGTTCCGGCGGCCGCTTCGCGCATCAAGGAGTCTCTCGCGCTCGGGTTCTCCACGGTCGTCCTCCCGTCGGGCAACGCGGCCGAGGCCGCGCCTTTCCCGGACCTCACGGTCGTTCCGGTCGAGCGCGTCCGGGAGTTCCTGGCGGGCGTCGGGGCTCCCGGCGCCGTGCGATAGGATCGCGGCATGACCCGAGGTTTTTGACCGAGGAGGTGAACATGAGGAAACGGATCAAGACCAGTGCGGCGCTCCTGATGGCGATCGCGGCTCTCTCGGCCTGCTCGTCCCTGACCACGAACGCCGACTACGACCGCGCCGTCAACTTCACCCAGTTCAAGACTTACGCGTGGAAAGATACCGAGAGCACGCAGAACGCCCTCCTCGAGCAGAGGATCAAGAGCGCCGTGGACAGCACGCTCGCCTCGAAGGGGCTGCGCAAAGTGGATTCGAATCCCGATCTGTGGGTCGTGGCGCATCCCCGTCTCTCCAAGGAGACGCAGATCAACACCTACAACACGGGTTGGGGCTACGGCTGGGGCTGGGGATACGGCGCCGGCATGGGGACGACGACGTCGACCGTGAGCGAAATCCCGGTCGGCAACCTCGTCGTCGACCTCGTGGACGCCAGCAAGAAACAGCTCGTCTGGCGCGGGACGGCGAGCAAGACGCTCGACCCCGGCGCCTCGCCGGAGACGAAGCAGAAGAACGTCGACGAGGCGGTGGCCAAGATGTTCGCGGGCTATCCGCCGGGCGCGGCGAAATAGCCAGATTCCGACCTCGGGCTTCGGGCGGGACGGAGCGCGCCGGATCCGCGCTGCTTAGAGTCCTTTCTCGTGGAGGATTTCACCATGCGGAAAGCGTTTCGAGTGGGGAGTGCAGTTCTCTTGGCTGTGGCCGCGGCAGTTGTCGTTCGCGCGCAGCAGGATAAATCGAAGCGGCCCAGTCCGCCGGCGACTGCGAAGTGCGAGCTGGCGGGCGGAAAGTCGATTACGGTTGACTACTCAAGTCCACGCGCAAAAGGCAGGAAGATTTTTGGCGGTCTCGTGCCTTACGGTGAAGTCTGGCGCGCCGGTGCGAACGAGGCGACCACGTTTGTCACAACCGCCGACCTGATGGTGGGCGGGCATCACATTCCTGCGGGCAATTACACGCTCTTCGCGATTCCCGCTCAAGAGAAGTGGACGTTGATCATCAGCAAGAAGACCGGCGAATGGGGAATTCCCTATCCCGGGGCAGATTCCGATCTGGCGCGCGTCGACATGAAAGTGTCTCCGACGTCCGGCGCCGTCGAGAACTTCACGATCGCCTTCGACAAGGGTGCAAAGGGTTGCACGCTCCGCATGGAATGGGAAAACACACGGGCAGCCGTGGACGTCTCGACGATGTAACCTGTCGAATCCAAGCGAATTTGAGTGCCAAGGCCGGGCTGCTGCCCGGCCTTTGTTCGTTCTGACCGCTTCCCGCGGGGGTTTCGGAGGGCTCCGCGACTACGCGACCACGTGGCGTGGCATCGCGCCCGTCAGCAGCCGGAAGCCCTCGAGGTACTTCTCCCGGGTCGTGCGGATGACGCCCTCTGGCAGGCGAGGCGCGGGCGGCCGTTTGTTCCAGCCGGTCGACTCGAGCCAGTCGCGCACGAACTGTTTGTCGTAAGCGACGGGGTTCCGTCCCGGCCGGTACAAGGCGCTGTCCCAGTACCGCGAAGAATCGGGCGTGAAGGCCTCGTCGATCCAGAGGAGCCGCCCGTCGAGCCGCCCGAACTCGAGCTTCGTGTCCGCCAGGATCAAGCCGCGCGACTCGGCGTAGTCGCGGGCCCTCGAATAGAGCGAAAGGGTCGTCGACCGGAGCCATCCCGCTTCCTCGGCTCCGAGCGCGTTCTCCAGGTGCGCGAAGGAGACGTTCTGATCGTGCCCCGAGGTGCTCTTCGTGGCCGGCGTGAAAATCGGCTCCGGGAGGCGCTCGGCTTCGGAGAGGCCGGGCGGCAGCCGAACCCCGCAGACCTCCCCGGTCCTGCGGTAGTCGGCCCAGCCCGATCCGGCGACGTATCCCCGAGCGACGCACTCGAATGGAACCACTTCGGTCTTCCGCACGAGCACGGACCGGCCCGCGAGCTGGTCCCCCGCGACGCGCAGCTCCTCGGGAAACCGGTCGACTTCCGTTTCGAGCAGGTGGTTTTCGACGTCCGGGAACTTCGTGAACCAGAAGTTCGAGAGCTGGGTCAGGATTTTTCCCTTGTCGGGCACGCCGGGCTGGAGAACGACGTCGAAAGCGGAGATCCGGTCGCTTGCGACGAGGAGGAGGGCGTCGCCGACGTCGTAGAGATCGCGGACCTTGCCGCGGCGCGAGAGGCGCGCCACGGCGAGGTGGGTCTCGGTCACGGATGACATCGGGGGAAGCTCTTATAGCACGGCGCGGCGATCGGGGAGAGGGCGCCGACCCATCTGTTAGTCTTCCCCGCCATGCTGCTCGACCTGACGACGTCGATTCCGCGCGGCGCGTCGACGCGACGTGTCGCACTTCTTCGGGAGGCCGCGAACCCTTCGGCGGACGCGCCGGCGTCGGTTCGCGCCGCGCTCGCGCGCGCCGTTCGCGCGGCCGGCTTCCGCGGACGGGCGAAAGAGCTCGCGCTCGTCTCCGATCGCGACGGTCCCTGGATCCTCGTGGGCCTCGGGAAGGACCCGGTGTCGCCGGGAAAGCTGCGGCGCGCCATCCAGCGCGCGGCCAAGGAGGCGCTTCGCCCCGGCGCCACCAAGGTCGCGTTCGTCTTCGGCAAGGGGATCGGTGAGGAGGACGTCCGTCGCGCCCTGCCGCAGATCGCGAGCCTCGACTACCGGTTCGACCGCTACCGCACGCGTCGAACCGACGGCCCGATCAAGAGCCGTGGCGCGGTTCTCGTGGCCGACGCCGACGCCCGGCGGCGTCTCCTGCCGGCCCTGCGCGACGCGTCCGTCTCGGCGGACGCCGCGGCCTGGGCTCGCGACCTCGGCAACACGCCGGCGAACGACCTCGGCCCCGACGAATTCGCGTCGTCCGTCGAGGCCATGGGAAAGAAGCACGGGCTCGCCGTCGACGTCTTTGACAAGAAGCGGATCGAGAAGGAGCGCCTCGCGGGTCTCCTGGCAGTCAACTCCGGCAGCGTCCGGCCTCCGCGATTCGTCGTCGGCGAGTACCGTCCCGCGCGGCCGCTCGGGACCGCCGTGCTCGTCGGGAAGGGCATCACGTTCGATTCCGGAGGCATTTCGATCAAGCCTTCGCTCGCCATGGGCGAGATGAAGTACGACATGATGGGCGCGGCCACGGTGTTCGCCGCGCTGCAGGCGGCCGCCCGGTTGAAGCTGCCGGTTCGCGTCGTGGCCCTCGCCCCCGTGACCGAGAACCTTCCGTCCGGGTCGGCCTGTCGGCCGGGGGACATCCTCCGGATGCGCAACGGCAAGACGGTCGAGGTCGACAACACCGACGCCGAGGGGCGACTCGTGCTCGCCGACGTGCTCGACTACGCGCAGAACTTCGAGCCCGACGTCCTGATCGACTTCGCCACGCTGACCGGCGCCGTGCTCGTGGCCCTCGGAATCGAATGCGCCGGCCTCTTGACCCCCGATGACCGGCTCGCGGCGGACCTCGCGGCGGCGGGCGACGCCGTGGGCGAGCGGCTCTGGAGGCTCCCGGTCTGGGACGAGTACCTGGAGAACCTGAAGTCGGAGTTCGCGGACATGCGCAACACCGGCGGGCGCAACGCGGGCACGATCAACGGAGCGATCTTCCTGAAGCAGTTCGCTCCGAAAGGCGTTCCCTGGGCTCACATCGACTTCGCCGGGGTGGCTCATACCGAAAAGGATCAGGCGGGCTGGCCGGCCGGGGCCACCGGTTTCGGCGTCGCGCTCACCGTGGAGTTCCTGCGCCGCCGGTTCCCCGCCTAGCCGGGATCTCCGCGGCGTCGCGTCTCCGTCACTTCTTCGGCGGGGGCGGTTTCAGGATCGCGGCGACCGGGATCGACCGGGCGCCGTTCTTGCCGACCGATCGAACGGCGAAGAAATGGTTGTCGGTGGAGACGCCGGAGAGGACCGTTTCGCCGCTCGACGACGCGAAGTCGAGGACCGACCACCGGGGAACGGTCGTCTCGCGCCAGAGGATCTCGAATCCGGCGCGCTCGGAGTCGTCCGGAGCCGACCACGCGATGCGCGCGTCGGGCGTCACGCCGCCGGAAACGAAGACGTCCGCGGGGGCCGCGGGCGCCAGCGCCAGCTGACGCAGGACCTCGGCGTTGATTCGGGCGACGTCCTCGACGAATGCGAAGTTCAGGAACTTCGGCAGGTCCCCGTACTCTCTTCCCTCTTCGAGGCGGGGCGTCTGGTGCTCGTGGTCGTAGTTCTCGAGCGGCTCGGTGAAGCGGACGGCCGGCAGGCCCTCTTCGACGAATGGCCGGTGATCGCCGCCGCGTCCGAGGCGGTCGAGCCGGAAGACGAGACGCACCGCTTCGGCGCCGGCGATCTCCTCGACGGTCCGCGCGAGATCGCGGGACGGGGAATCGACGCCGTCCGGGCCTCCTCCCGAGAAGACGCGCGCCCGGTGGGGAGCGCCCGGCGCGAAGTCCGCTCCGACGATGTCGTTGTTCAGGAAGCCGCCGACGGTGTAGCCCTTCGATTTCACCCACTCGAGGAGCCGCTTGCCACCGAGCAGGCCCTGCTCCTCGCCGGACACCGCCGCGAAGAGGAGAGTCGCGCGATGCGTGCCGCGGGAGAGAAGGCGCGCGCACTCGAGCGAGACCGCGACTCCGGAGGCGTCGTCGTCCGCGCCGGGGGCATCGCTCTCGGAATCCATCACCGAAGAGGCCATCGAGTCGAAGTGGCCCGAGACGAGGAAGACCGTCCGGGAGAGGGTCGGATCGCCGCCCGGAAGGATCCCGTACACGTTCTCGAAGCCGGCCGGGCGATCGTGCGTCCGCGGCGAGGTCGCCTCGAAGCGGTCCACGACGACCTCGAGCTTGCCCCCCGAGTCCTTCGCGATGCGGGAAAGGCGAGCGACGATCCGATCCCGCCCGCAGCCGATTCCGCGGGCCGGATCCTCCCAGGACGAGAGGGAGTGCCGCGTGCCGCAGGCGACGAGGTCGGACACGGTGGCTTCGAGCGCTTTCGGATCGACGGCGGAGCGGGCAATCGCGCCCGCGAGAGGAGGCGGGAGTTTCGGACGAGCCTTGCCACCGGGCGGCTCGGCAGGGTCCTGTGCCGCCACCGCCACCGCGAGAGCGAGCGTGGCCGCTCCGAGTTTGACTGCGTGGGAGCCCTTTGCTAGGGTGCGCGTCTCCATATGCCTCTCCGAAAATTCGCGATTGGACCGGCCGGCGAGGAACTCTATCCCCGGTTCGTCGAGGAGCTCGCCCGGAAGCTCGACGACCCCTCGCTCGATCGGAACGACACGGTCTGCAAGGCTCTCGCCCTGCTCTATCTCGGCGAGATCCCCGAGTTCGACCGCGAGCTTTCCGACCTGAACGTGCCGCTCGCGCGGCGCACGCTGCTCGCGACGTTCGACCCGCGGAACGCCACGATGGAGGCGGAGTACTACCGCGAGATCGATCTCGCGAAGTGGGCCCTCGTCAAGCCGCTCCTCTGGTTCTGGCAGATGTTCGACCACTCTCCGGTCGGCCGGAACGTCCGCCTGGGAACTCAGATGCGGCGAATGCTCGCGGAGCGGGTCTTCAAGCGTTGCGGGAAGGACGTCCGGATCTTTCACGAGGTCGAGTTCTCCTTCGGGTACAACCTCTCCGTCGGCGACGGCGTCACGATTCACCGCAACGTCCTGATCGACGACCGCGGCGAAGTCGTCATCGGCGACGACGCCTCGATCTCCGACTACGCCAACATCTACTCCCACTCCCACGCCGTCGAGGACATCCACGACGTTTCGCTCCACAAGACCGTGATCGGCAACCGCGTCCGGGTCACCTACCACGCCGTGGTGCTCGCGGGAGTGGTCATCGAAGACGACGCGATGGTCGGCTCGATGGGGGTCGCCTCGAAACCCATCCCGGCCGGGGTCATCGCGGCTGGCATCCCCGCCAAGCCGATCAGCCAGAAGAAGGTCCGGTCCTAGCGGCCTTTCGGAGCGCGGCTCGGGCGGGCTCCGCGCGGCGTCCGGGCCGTCCGCCCGCGGCTAGACTACGCGCGTGCTGCGACGTCTGATCGTCAAGAACCTGGCGATCGTGGAGGACCTCGAGCTCGAGCTCGAGGAGGGCCTGACCGTGATCACGGGAGAGACGGGCGCCGGCAAGTCGATCCTGGTGGACGCCGTCTCGCTCCTGTCCGGGGGGCGCGGATCCGCGGATCTCATCCGGCGGGGCGCAGACCGGCTGGTCGTCGCCGGGGAGTTCGACATCGACGCCGGCGCGCGGTCCATCCTCGCGGAGGCGGGGCTGCCCGGCTCGGATCGGCTCCTGGTGCGCCGCGAGCTCGCGCCAGACGGCCGGGGACGTGCCTTCGTCGAGGACGAGGCCGCTTCGGTCCGCACTCTCGGGCGCCTGGGCGAGCGGCTGACCGCGATTCACGGACAGAGCTCGGAGCTCGAGCTGACGGATCGCGAGGCGCCTCTCGACCTCCTGGACGGGTTCGCGAGGACGGAAGAGGAGCGCGAGGCGACGGCGCTCGCCGCCGCGCGGTGGAAAGAGGCGCGGGAGGCCCTGGAGGCGCTCCGCGAAGTCGAGCGGGATCGCGCCGCGCGACTCGACCTTCTCGATTTCCAGGTTCGGGAGCTCGAGCCCGCCGTGCCCAGTCCTTCGGAAGTGGAAGATCTGACGATCGAGCGAGAGCGCCTGCGCCACGCGGATCGAATCCGGTCGGCGGCCGAAACCGCGCTCGCCTCGCTTTCGGAAGGGGAGGCCTCGGCGGCGGACCGCCTGGGCGAAGCGGCGCGGGCTTTCGCGGAGCTCGCGTCCATCGATCCTCGCGAGAAAGCCCATCGGGACGAGGCGGAGGAGCTCAAGGGCCGAATCGCCGACCTGGCCGCGGCCGCGCGCGACGCGGCTTCGGACATCGAGTCCGACCCCGACCGGCTGAACGCGATCGAAGCGCGGCTCGAGCGGATCTCGCGCGCGGAGCGACGATTCGGAGTCTCTGCACGGGAGTTGCCGGCGGTGCTTGAGCGGCTGAAAGCCGAGCGCCTCGAGCTTTCCAACTTCGAAGACGCGCTCGGACGCCGCGAGAAGGAGGCCGAGGCGGCGCAGTCGGCGTACCGTCGCGCGGCGGAGAGTCTCTCGGCCAAGCGGGGAGCCGCCGCCGCGCGGTTTTCGGCCGGCGTCGAGAAAGAGCTCCAGGCCCTCGCCATGGGGAAGGCCTGCTTCCGGGTCGAGTTGCGGACCGTGGACGAGGAGGTACCCCGCCCCTCGGGACTGGAAACGGCGCACTTTCTCTTCGCGCCGAACCCGGGAGAGCCGGAGAAGCCTCTCGAGAAAATCGCTTCGGGCGGCGAGCTCTCGCGGCTGCAGCTCGCGATCCGGTCGGTCTCCGTGGGCCGGAAGGTCCGGGGGCGCACGCTCGTTTTCGACGAAGTGGACGCCGGGATCGGAGGTCGGACGGCGGAGGTCGTCGGGAAGAAGCTCCGCGAGCTCGCGCGGCACGAGCAGGTTCTCTGCGTGACCCACGTCCCGCAGATCGCCGCGCTTGCCGACCGCCACTTTCGGGCCGAGAAGGGGGAGAAGAAGGGGCGCACGGTGGCCTCCATCCGCCGACTCGAAGGGGCGGAGAGGGTCGAGGAGCTCGCGCGGATGCTGGCCGGAGAGAAGATCCCGGAGACGGCGCGCAAGCACGCGCGCACCCTCCTCGAAGAGGCGGGCCGATGACGGCGGCGCCCGGGACCGGCAGGGAGGACGTCGGAGCGGCCGGCCGCCACTCGCGCTCGATCCTGTTTCCGGGAATCGGCCCCGAGGGGCAGGCCCGGATCGCCGCCACCTCGATCGTCTTCGTCGGGGTCGGCGCGGTCGGAGCCGCCGCGGCCGAGTCCGCGGCCCGGGCCGGTTTCGGACGGCTCACGCTCGTCGATCGCGACGTGGTCGAGGAATCGAACCTCGCCCGGCAGTTTCTCTTCGACGCCGACGACGCCGCGTCGGTCCGCCCCAAAGCGGAGGCCGCTCGCCGGCGGCTCGGGCAGATCGCGCCCGGCCTGGCGGTCGATGCGGTCGTCGCCGACCTCGACCATCGCAACGCGCGGGAAGTGCTCTCGGGCCACGACCTCGTCTTCGACGCCACCGACAACTTCGAGGCGAGACTGCTCGTCTCCGACGCGGCGAGGGCCCTCGGCAAGCCCTCGATCTACGCGGCGGCCGTGGGTTCGGAGGGGCTCGTCGCCGTGTCGGTACCGGGCGAGACCCCGTGTCTGCGGTGCTATCTCGAGAATCTTCCGCCGGCGGGGGAGGGTCCGACCTGCGACACGGTGGGCGTCGTCCCGACCCTTCCGCCCCTCGTGGCGGCGGCGGCCATGACGGAGGCGGTGCGGCTCGCGACCGGGGAGTCGCCGAGCTCCGGGCTCTGGCGCGTCGAGGTCTGGAAGGGAGAGCTGGCCGCGCGGCGCCTGTTCTCGTCGGCCCGTCCCTCCGCGGTTTGCCCGGTCTGCTCGGGCAAGCGCTTCCCGGCGCTCGAGGGAGAGGGCGCGTCGGACGTCGTGAAGCTCTGCGGGCGGCGCTCGGTCCAGGTCGCGCCGGGAGGCCGCGAGCGCCCAGACTTCGACGCTCTCGAGCGGCGTCTCGCGCGGCTCGGGCCCGTCCGGCGGTCGCCGCACCTCCTCTCGGCCGAGGTCGAGGGCGTCGCGCTGACCCTCTTCTCCGACGGGCGGTGCGTCGTGCGCGGCACCGGCGATCCGGCCGAGGCCCGCGCGCTCTACGCGAAGTACGTCGGGAGGTAGGCAACTCGACTCATGCGCCGAATCGCGATCGACACGCTGAATGCCTCTCGCGAAGAAGTCTCCGCGCTCCGCGAGCTCCTGGCCAAGGGGGGAGTCGTGGCGATCCCGACGGAGACGTTTTACGGCCTGGCCGCCGACCCGTGGAGCGAAGAGGCGGTGCGTCGGATCGCCGAGATCAAGGGGCGCGACTCCGTGAAGGCGCTGCCGGTTCTCTTCGCGAGCCGGGCGCAGCTCGAGCGGATCGGCGTCGACGCCCCGCGCGACGTCCTCGAAACCTATTTCCAGATCTGGCCCGCGCCGTTGACCGTCGTTCTCCCCGTCCGCGAGAAGATCGCCGCTTCGCGCGGCACGCGAAACCTCGGCATCCGGATGCCCGCCGATCGACGGCTGCGCGCGCTCCTCGAACGCGTCGGACCCCTGACGGGCACGAGCGTCAACCGTTCCGGCAGCCCTCCCCTGGAC
>JBKPSZ010000193.1:0-7559 GCA_046735265.1 Acidobacteriota bacterium
GTGCTGACCCTCCACTAGTTCGCCTGCAACCTTTTGCGGGCCACGGGTGTTTTGGACGGGTGAGGCCCGAACCATGAACTGCACCCCGAGCCCGGAACCGGGCGCCCCGTTCGAGAAGAGAGGGAGCGCTTTGCGTGCGCGAGAGCTGCGATTGGTGATAAGCCCGCGCTCCATGGATCACGCGGCGGCCGAAAGCGCCGCGATCGCGAACGCGCTGGCGGAAGACGTCGACGCCTCCTTCGAGAGGCTCGTCCGACATTTCCAGGACCGGCTGTTCACCTTCGCTCTCCGCCTGACCGGCCGGCGCGAGGACGCGGAGGAAGTGGCTCAGGACGCCTTCGTCCGGGCCTACCGCGCGCTGAAGACCTATCCGGCCGAACGGGTGCGCGCGATGGCTCTGAAGGCGTGGCTCTACCAGGTCACCCTGAACGTCGCGCGAAATCGCGTCCGAAGAAAACGGCTTCCGACCGTGTCGCTCGACGACGAGGGATCGCGCGGCGGCGCGGCCCGGTCGCTGCCAGACGATCCGCGGGCGCGTCCCGACGCGCGCTTCGAGGTGAAGCGCGAGCGGTCGGACATCGCGTCCCTCGTCGCGCGTCTTCCGGAGCGGTACCGGGCGCCGCTGATCCTCCGCTACGTCGAGGGCCTGAAAGTCGAAGAGGTGGCGGCCATCCTGAAACAACCCCTCGGCACAACGAAGTCGAACGTCCATCGAGCGATCAACGCGCTCCGGGAGTCCCTGTCCGAGTCGCGTCGCCAAGGAGCGAGAACATGAAGAAAGACAGAAACGTGACGCTCGAGCGCGCGCTTCGCGGCCTCTCCCGCGAGAAAGCGCCTTCGACGCTGTTGCCGGCCGTGCTCGAACGCGTGGGCCTCGGCGACCGTTACTGGCGGCTCGAGTCGCCGGTCGGCACCGTATACGTGGCGCATAGCAGGGCGGGGATCTCCATGGTCTCTCGGGCGAGCTCGCCGGCCGCCTTCGCCCGGCGGTTCCGCGAGAAGTTCGGCCGCCCGATCGCGGCCGAGAAGACGGTCGCGCCGGCGCGGGTGAACGCGCTCATCCGGAACGTGAAGGGGGAAGGGCGCGGCGAGCTCCACTTCGACCTGCGCGGCCTCTCGGAGTTCGAGCGCGCCGTCCTCCGGAAGGCGCTCGAGATCCCGAACGGCGAGGTGCGGCCCTACAGCTGGATCGCCCGAGAGATCGGGCATCCGGGTGCGGTGCGGGCGACCGGCTCGGCGCTCGCCAAGAACCCGGTGCCGCTCCTGATCCCGTGCCACCGGGTCGTCCGGAGCGACGGGCAACTCGGAAAGTACTCGCTCGGCGGCGACCGGAACAAGCGCCGCCTCCTCGAGGTCGAAGGAGCGCATCCGGAAATCCTCGAGCGACTGGCCGCCTCCGGCGTGCGTTTCCTCGGCAATGCGGAGCAGAAGTACTTCTGCTTCCCGACCTGTGGAGGGATCGACTCCCTCGTCGAGACGAACAAGGTTCGCTTCGGCACGCCGGAGGAAGCGATCGAGGCCGGCTACCACCCCTGCAAGGACTGCCGGCCGCTCGCGGCCTGACCCCTCGGAAACGGCCGCCGCCAGGGCATGGCCGCCCGGCGGCGTGAATCGCGGAACCTTTCGGCTCGAGCGTCGTTACTCCTCTGACAGAGGGCCTTCCGTCCGGGGCCCGCTCGAAGAAGGGGGACTTCCATGAAACCCGCGCTCTCGACCTTCGTCGTCGCGGCGGCGCTCGTCGCGTCGCTCGATTCGCCCCTGGTCGCCGAATCGCGCCTCGAGAAGACCCTCCGGCTCGCGCCGGGAGGCGCGTTCCGGCTGGACACCGACCTCGGGAGCGTCTCGGTCACCGGAAAGGCCTCCGCCGACGTCCACGTCGTCGTCACCAGCCGGCGAGAGATCGAAGACCTCCTGAACTTTCGATTCGACGAGGGAACCGGGGCCGTGACGATCACGGCGCGCAAGAAGCACCGGATGTCGGATTGGTTCGGCAACGACGGGCGGGTCCACTACGAGATCGAGGTCCCGGCCGAAACGGCGATCACCATCGGGACTTCCGGTGGAAAGATCGCCGTCAGCGGCATCCGATCGCGAGCCAAGCTCGACACTTCGGGCGGCGGCATCGACGTAAAGGACCTCGTCGGAGATCTCGAGGCGGATACCTCGGGCGGCTCGATCCATCTCGCGGACATCCAGGGAAAGATGCGGGTCGAGACTTCGGGGGGCGGCATCGAGGGACGCAACCTCGACGGGCCTCTCGCCGCCGACACGAGCGGCGGATCGATCGACCTCGACCACGTCACGGGAGACATCCGCGCGTCGAGCTCTGGCGGCGGCATCTCGATCCGCGAGGCCGGCGGCCTCGTTCACGCCGAGACGTCCGGCGGCGGCATCGAGGCCTCCTTCGCGAAAGGCAATTCCCGCGGCGGCTCGCTCGAGACCTCGGGCGGGGGCATCGAGGTCTCGCTCGACCCCGACGTGGGTTACGAGATCGACGCGCAGGGAAATTCCGTCAAGACGGACCTGCCGGTTCGCGTCGTCGGCGAGATCTCGCGCCGCAGCCTGCGTGGCACCCTCGGAAAAGGGGGCTCGCTCCTGCGTCTGCGAACGAGCGGCGGCAGCGTCGTCATCCGCGGGAGCTGAAGCATCGCCGGACCGAGTTTCGAGGCCGCTTGGGAGTTGCCTCTCCGAGTGTAGGGGCGGGGCTTGCCCCCGCCCCTCGTGATCGGAGAAGCAAGATCGCGTCTGCCGGCGCCGACGGTGCGGGCGGCCGCCAGAGTCGCCCCGACGCAGATGCCCCCGAACAGGCCTCCGCGACGGGTTAGAGTCGCGCGCGGAGGCGACCCTGCGAATCACGTTCATCGGGGCCGGCGGAGTCGGCGGCTACTTCGGCGGAAGGCTCGCGGCCGCCGGCGAGTCGGTCGCCTTCCTGGCGCGCGGATCCCACCTCGAAGCGCTCCGGCGCGACGGCCTGACGATCCTCTCGGAGCTGGGCGACATCCGGCTCCCCTCGGTCGTCGCCTCCGACCGCCCCGAGGATCTTCCGCCGGCCGACCTGGTCGTCGTCGCCGTCAAGAACTGGCACACCGACGACGCCGGCCGCGCCGCGGCGAAGCTCCGTGCGCCGGGAGGCGAAGTCGTCTCCTTCCAGAACGGCGTCGAGGCCTGGGAGCGCCTGGCGGAGATCCTCGGAATACCGGTTCTCGGAGGCGTCGCCCGCGTCGCCGCGATCATCGAGAAGCCGGGCGTCATCCGCCAGACCGGGGTGACCCGGACCCTGACGCTCGGAGACTTCGGCGGCCGCCGCCCCGAAATCCTCGAGCTCTTCCGGGAGGCCGGCGCGCGCTCGGGATTCGAGGTCGTCCTGTCGGAGGACATCCGCGCCGACGTCTGGGAAAAATTCGTCTTCCTGACTTCGATTTCCGCCATCGCCTCGGCCATCCGGCAGCCGGCGGGCGTCGTGCGCGGCAATCCCGCGACGCGGGCCCTGCTCGAGCGCGCGATGCGCGAAGTGGAGGCGCTGGCCCGCGCCTCGGGAGTGAATCTCGCCGAAGACTGCGTGCCGCGTCAGCTGGCCTTCGCGGACCGAATTTCGCCCGCCTCGACCCCCTCCATGCTGGAAGACCTGCGCCGCGGCAACCGTTTGGAGCTCCCCTGGCTCTCGGGCGCGGTGGTTCGGATCGGCCGGCGGCTCGCGATCCCGACGCCCGTTCACGAATTCGCGGCGGCCGTGCTCGATCCGTACGTCGACGGGGCTCCCTCGGCCGGGTAGGTTCTCGCCTCGAGCCGGCCGCGGCGTCCCTCGGCGTCTAGAATCGCGGCGCGTGCGCTACCGGATCGAAGAGTACGTCCGCTGGGAGGACATCGACGCCGCCGGCATCATCAACTACCAGGCGTATCTGCGCTTCTTCGCGCTCGCGGAAGCGGAGCTGCTGCGGACGGCGGGGCTCTCCTATCGCTTCCTCGTCGAGACGCTCGGCATCTGGCTGCCCCGCGTCCACGTCGAATGCGACTTCCACGAGCCGGTCCGCCTGGACGAGCTCCTGATCGTCGAAGCTTTCTTCTCGCGGGTGGGGCGGACTTCCCTCCATCTCGACTTCGCCGTCGCGCGGCGCGAGCGCCCGCGAAAGCCGGTGGCGACAGGCCGGTACTCGCTCGTGTGCGTGCGGCGCGAGGACTTCCAGCCGCTCCCGGTGCCGGAGGAGATGCGCCGGAGAATTGCACCGTACGTCGAGGAGTCGTCCGGACCAAGGCGATGAGCGCGCCGTCCGTTCGCGCCGTCCTCTTCGACGTCGAAGGGACGCTCGCGGTGGCCGGAAAGCCGGTCGACGGCGCCGCGCGGACGATCGAGACGCTCGCGGAGCGAGGGATCCCGTGGTCGTTCGTCACGAACACGACGAGTCGGCCGAGGCGTGTGCTCGCGGCGGAGCTCTCGCGCATGGGACTGCCGGCGGAACGGGACCGAATCTTCACCGCCCCGCTGGCCGCGCGCGCCTTTCTCCTCGAGCGCGGCTGGAATCGGGCGCATCTGCTGGTGCGCGAGGCCGTGCTCGAAGACTTGTCCGGCGTCGAGAACGATGACGACTCCCCGGAGGCCGTCGTGCTGGGAGACCTGGGCGAGCAGACGACCTTCGCGCTCCTGAACCGGGCCTTCCGCCTTCTCCTGTCGGGGGCGGCGTTCGTCACCCTCGCCCGAAACCGCTACTACAAGGGGGCCGATGGGCTCCTGCTCGATCAGGGCCCGTTCGCGGCGGCGCTCGAGTATGCGACCGGAAAAGAGGCGATCCTCGTCGGAAAGCCCGCTCCGGAGTTCTTCGCGCGCGCCCTCGCCCCGCTCGGCGTCGCGCCCAGGGAGGCGCTCGTGGTCGGTGACGACATCGAGGCGGACGTCGGCGGCGCGCAGCGCGCCGGGATGCGGGGCGCGCTCGTCCGCACCGGGAAGTTCCGGGCGGAGGACCTCACGCGATCGGAGATCTCGCCGGACTTCGTTCTCGACTCGGTCGCAGACCTGCCAAAGCTCTTAGGATCATGACCGGCCGTCGCAATGGAACCGGTCATCCCGAGGAGTCTGCGACGAGGGATCCCGAGCTTTCGTTCGATGATTCCACGCCCCCTTCCGGGGCCTGCCGATTTCGGGATCCCTCGCTGTCGCTCGGAATGACCCTTCCGAAATCGTGCAGCACGGATTCCCGAGCCGCGAGATCGGGCATGACGAATACGCGTCGGGCGAGATCCGACCAGAGCGTCTCCCTCCGGTAGTAGGAGTCGAGGATCGACGGATTCCAGGCGAGGAGGTCGGGATGGCGCGCGGCGAACTCGTCGAAAGAGCCCTCGGAGCCGTCGCGCTCCATGTGCCCCCGGATGAGGAGCAGATACGCCCATGTGATCGTCTCGTGGTAGAGGCCTGGCTTCCCCTTCGCCTCGGCGAATCGACGCAGCCCGCGGGCGAAGCGATCGAGCGCGGTGGCCGGCGGAAGCCGACGGAGGTAGATCCACGCCGTGCGCACGTGGTCGCGGTGGTGAAACGCGCCGTCCGGGAGTGTCGCCGCTTCGAAGGCCTCGATCCAGCGGGAGTCGGCGTCCGAGAATCCCGCGCCTCCGCCCGCCGCGCGGGCGTCGCCTACGTCCGCCGGCCGCATCGGAAGACTCATCGGAAACGCTCCGCCTCGATCATGCGGTGGCTCGCCCCCGAATCGAGATCGAGGCCGTACACCTTTTTCAGCTCCGCGATCTGAGTGAGGGTCTCCGCGGAAAAAGGGGCCTTTCCGTCGAAGGCGTGCAGGACGATCCCTTCGAGGAGGTCGCCCAGCGTCAGGTCCTTCAGCTCCGCCAGGGCCTTCAGGACCTTGACCAGCCGCCTCTCCATCCGGGCGCCGAGCTGCACCCGTTCGACCGAGACCGGTCCCCGGCCCGGATGCGCCGGCGCCCGCCTCTTCGATGTGCGCTTTGTTACCATGGTAACAATGTAACAAGTGGTCGCGCGTCCGTCAAGGCAGGATCGAGATAATCGGCGGCGCCATGCCGTCCCTCGAGGACTGGATCGGTCTGACGCGGGAGACCTTCCGTGACGTCGGCCGCGACGATCTGACCCGCCTCTACTCGCTCGACTGGCCGCAGGCCCGGGAGAAGCTCACCGCCGGGCTCTCGACCTCGACCCGGCCGGCCGGGCGGATCCGTCGTTTCCTCCGCTCCGCCAACGCCGTCCTCTTCGGACTGACGAAACGGCTCGCCCCGACCCGGCGCGTTCTCTTCGCCGCGGCGCTCCTCTGCACGCTCCTCTCGATGAACGCCCCGACCGAGTTCCGGACCGAGAAGGTCGAAGGAGCCGTCCGGCGCGTGACCGAGTACGGTTTCTATTTCGGAAACTTCTACCTGTTCATCGCGCTCCTCCTCCTGGGCCTCCTCGTCGCGATGGAGCTCGTGGACAAGATCAACTATCGGGACGAGCTCGAGCTCGCGCGCGATCTCCAGGCCTCGCTCCTCCCCAAGGAGCTGCCGCGTCTGCCTCGCTTCGAGATCGCCGCCCACAACGAGATCGCGAACATGGTCGGCGGCGACGTTTACGACTTCGTGCCGCTGTCCGACGGGCGGCTGGCGGTCCTCTTCGGAGACGCCTCCGGCCACGGGATGGCCGCGGGGCTCGTCATGGCGGTCGCCCACGCCGCCTTCCGCACGCAGCTCGACATCGACCCGTCCCCTTCCGCGATGTTCGCGGCGGTCAACCGGATCCTCTGCCGCACGGGGACGGCGCGCGCCTTCTTCGCGGGGATCTACGTGCTCCTGCGGCCCGACGGGACGTTCGAAGCTTCGGTGGCCGGCCATCCGCCCGCCCTCGCCATCTCGCACGGCCGCATCTCGAGCCGCATCGGCGTCGGGGCCTATCCGCTCGGCATCAAGCCCGACCTGGCCTGGAAGGTCGAGAGCGGCAAGCTTTCGCCCGGCGACAGTCTGCTCCTGTGTTCGGACGGGGTCACCGAAGCCCGCGACCCGTCGGGAAACGTGTACGGCGATGCGCGCATCGAAGCCGTTCTGGCTCGAGTCGCGGACCTGCCGCCGGAAAGGGTCGTCGAGACGCTCGCGGGAGAGGTGCGCGCGTTTCGGGCCCGCCAGACGCCGGACGACGACGTCTCCATCGCCGACGTTCGATATCTCGGATAGCGGTTCCCTACTTCGGGAGGTTCACCTTCAGCACGGCCGGTTCCTGGAGCTTCTTCTCGTCCACCGCCCCGGTCTTCTCGTCGTAGAGCCCCCACTGGCTCTTGCCGATGAAGTAGAACGCGTCGCCGACGAGGACCCCGAGCGTGGGCTCGGCGAACTCCGGGTCGTTCATGGCGAGGATCCGTCCGGCCGCGACACGTTCGCCCGAAGGGTCGAGCTCGAGCCGCGCGACGCGGTGCGGCTCGATGCCGTTCTGAGTCACGACGATCTCCCGGCCGCGCATCACGAGACCGTCGATGCCGAGAAGCGGCACGCCCGGCGGACCTCCGACCTCGTGGCGTCGGCCTTCGACGTCGACCCAGTAGAGCCCGTGCCCCCAGTCGGCGACGTAGAGCCGGCCG
>JBKPSZ010000194.1:0-57890 GCA_046735265.1 Acidobacteriota bacterium
TTCGCTTCGATGTCGGCCTCTCCGAACGCGCCGCTCCACAGCACCTCCTGGTCGCGCACGATCTCCGCGCTCATGCCCGGCACCCGCTCGTAGGCACGTTCGGCTTCGAGCCACGTGCGCGCCAGACGCACGGCCTCGGCGACTCGAGGATCGCCGGCGAGCGACTGGGCCCGCGCGACCGAGGAAAGGCAGACCGCGGCGAGCGCTATCCCGACGGCGCGGGGAACGATCTTCAAGACGCACCTCCCGGCACACGGCCGACGCGAAACCCATTCGATTCGACGGCGGAAATCGTGAACGAAGAGTCTAGTCCGGCCCGCCCGAGGCGGCCCCGCGGGGGACCTCGGGTGGCGAAGCGGTCGTCGAGTCCTCGGCGAAGAACCGCTCGACCGCGTTGGCGAGGATCGAGAACGTGATCGGTTTGACGAGGTGCTCGACGAATCCCGCGTCGCGGCTGCGGCGGAGATCCTCGTCCATGCCGTAGCCGGACACCGCGATTCCCCGTAGCCCGTGCTCCTCGCGAAGGCGCCGCATCAGGGCGAGACCGCTCCCGTCGGGAAGGCTCAAATCCGAGACCACGAGATCGAACGGCTGCCGCTTCGCCTCTTCGAACGCGTCCTGAATCGACCCGGTCGGAACGACCTCGCACGAGAGCTCCGCCAGGAGCAGCGCCGTGGCCTCCAGCGTGTCGCGGTGATCTTCCACGAGCAGCACGCGGCGTCCGCGAGCGCCGGCGACGCCGCGCGCCGCTCCGAGATCCGGTCGCCGCACGGATTCCGGCGGAGTCAGGCGGAGGTCCGCGCTGGCCGGGGAGGGCAGCTCCACTCGAAAAGTCGCTCCCCGGCCGAGGCCATCGCTCTCGGCCGTCAGAGTTCCGCCGTGCGCCGCGACGAGCGCGCTCGAGATCGCCAGGCCGAGTCCCAGCCCGCCCGACCCATGACCGACCTGCTCGAACGGCCGGAAGATGCGCGCGAGCTCGCTCGGATCGATTCCGACGCCGGTATCCGAGACTTCGATCGCGACCCGACCGGAATCGAGCCGGCGGGTCCGGAGGTCGACGCGGCCTCCGGCCGGCGTGAACTTGATCGCGTTCTTGACGATGTTCCAGAGAACCTGGCGGAGCCTCGCCGGATCCGCGCGGACCGCGGCCTCCGGATCGGTCGGGGCCGCTTCGAGGACGACGTTCTTCTCGGCCGCCTCCTCCCGGAACATCTCGAGGACGTGCCCGAGCGCCTCGGCGAGGGACAGCGGCTCGGGAGCGAGCTGCACCTTTCCGGTCGCCACGCGCGTCAAGTCGAGGAGGTCGTCGATCAAACGGGCCTCGAGCTCCGCGTTGCGCCGGACGATCTCGAGGCGGCGACGCGCTTCGGCGGGGAGGGCGGTGTCGTGCTCGAGCGCGGAGCTCAGCGCGAGCACCGGCGTCAACGGTGTCCTCAGCTCGTGAGAGAGCGTCGCCAGGAATTGATCCTTGGCGCGGTTCGCGGCTTCGGCCTCCTCCTTGGCCCGGCGGAGCTCGGATTCCGCGGCCTTCAGGTCCTGGATGTCCGCCGCCGCTCCGAACCAGGAGGTCACGCTACCCCGGTCGTCCCGGACCGGGACGACACGCGCGAGCATCCACCGGTAGGCGCCGGCGAGGGTCCGCATCCGATATTCGATGCGGTAGGGAGTCCCGGCCGCGAGCGCGCGATTGCGGATCTCCATCGCCAGCGCCCGGTCGCCGGGATGGATTCGCTCCTCCCAGCGGCTGATGCCGCTCTCGTCCTCCGCCTTTCCGAATCGCTCCTCGTACTGCGGGTTGACGTACACGGTGCGCCCGTCGGCGTCGTTGATCCAGAGAAACTGCTCGATCGCCTCGGCGAGCGACCGGTATCGTTCCTCGCTCTGCCGGATCCGGGCCACGGCGTGGCGGCGCTTCTCTTCGGCTCGACGACGCTCGGCTGTCATGACTCCGAGCAGCAGGAACGTGGCCGCGTTCAACGCCATGAAAGCCTGCGCCGCGAAGAGGCCCTCTTCGATCCTGCCGTGTCCGAAGGGACCGCGGAAATGGGTCGTCGCCCAGACTCCGATCCCGGCGACGAGCAGGGCCGCGCGCGCCGCGCCTGCGTGCTCGAAGCGCAGGGCCGCCCAGACGAGGAGGGGCGAGAGGAGCGCCGCCATCCCTCCCTGCCCCTGCATCCGCTCGAAGACGAAGAGACTCGCGAGGACGATCAGGATTCCGAGACAAGCCGCCTCGATGCGGCGGGCGCGCCAGATCCGGCGCCACTCCTCGGAATTCCAGGTCAGGAGGACCGGCGCCACGATGAGGCACCCGGTCAGATCCCCGAGCCACCACGTCCACCACGTCGCCCAGAAAGAAGCGGGCTGAACCAGGCCGGCGGCGAGCAGCGTGGCGACGCCGATCGTCGCGGAAATCATCGAGCTGCCGACGGCCGCGATTAGGAGGAGGCCGATCAAATCGGGCAGCCGATCGAGCGTCTTTCGAAAACCGGGGATCCTCGTGAGGCCGTACGCGCCTGCGAGCGCTTCGAGGGTGTTCCCGACGGCGATGCCGAGCGCGACCGCGATCGGAGCGCCGTTGATCAGGTTCGCCGCGAAGGCGCCGACGGCGATGCTCGGCCAGAACCGGAAACCCATCCGAAGAAGGGCGGCGAGCGAGATCCCCGTGGGAGCCCAGACGAGGCTCGCGAACGCGCTGACCGCGTGCACGCGCAGCCCGAACACGGCCGTGACCACGTACACGGCCGCGAGAACGGCCGCTTTCGGCAGATAGGCCGGGCGGCGCGAATTCGGCACGCGTCCTCCGTGATCGTCCGCCATGCGGGGACTCACGATTCTAAAACGTTCCGCCGCGTCGCCGCCGAGCGCCGAGCTACAGTAGGCTTGCCCGCCCATGCCCGAAGCCCTTTCCCCGAGATTCGACCCGAAGCGGCGGAGGGACGTGACGGCCGCGCTCATGCTCGTGACGGCGCTCGCCTCCTTCGAGTCGACGGTCGTCTCGACGGCGATGCCGACGATCATCGGAGATCTCGGAGGCCTGCCCCTCTACGCCTGGGTCTTCTCCGTATATCTCCTCGCCGCGACGGTCGCGATGCCGATCTACGGGCGGCTCGCGGACATCTACGGGCGGCGAAGACTCCTGCTCATCGCGATCGGCGTGTTCCTCTCGGGTGCGGTCGCTTGCGCCTTTGCGCGCTCCATGCCGCAGTTGATCGCGGCGCGCGCGATTCAGGGGCTGGGCGCCGCGGGGCTGATGCCGGTGGCTCTGACGGTCGTGGCGGACATCTATTCGCTCGAGGAGCGGACCCGGATCCAGGGCCTATTCTCCGGCATCTGGGGCTTCGCGAGCCTGGCGGGACCTCTCCTCGGAGCGTTCCTGACGCTTCAGTTGGGATGGCGGAGCATCTTTTCGATCAACATCCCGCTCGGGATCGTGGCGTTCTTCCTCGTCGCGACGCGTTTGATCGAGTCGCGGGCGAGCCTTCCGGATCCTCTCGACGTCGCGGGAGGCGTGATGCTCACGGTCGGCTTCACCGCGATTCTCCTCGCGGTCCTGAGCGCCCCGGGCTCGGGGGGCGTCGTGCCGGCGGTGCGGCTCCCGCTCCTCGTCGCGGGGGTCTTCTCGATCGCGGCGTTCGCGCGTCTCCAGACGAAGAGGACGCATCCCCTGGTTCCCCCGGAACTCTTCCGGAACTGGTCGATCGCCGCGCCCTATTTAGCCGGGATCGTCGTCGGAACGACGATCTTCGGCGTCGATACGTTCGTGCCTCTCTTCGTCCAGGGCGCGCGCGGAGGGACGGCCGGGGCCGCCGGCGCGGTCGTCACGCCGTTGATCTTCGGCTGGGCGATGTCCGCGGCCCTGGCGGCCCGGATCATTCTCCGATTGGGCTTTCGGCGGACGGCGCGACTCGGGGCGATCCTCGTGCTCGTCGGTCTCGGCAGCCTTCTCGTGGGCGCCCTCGCCGACGCCGGAGTCGGCTGGATCAGCGCGGCGTGCGGTGTCGTGGGAATCGGGCTCGGCCCCTCCTCTCTTTCGCAGCTCCTCGCGGTGCAACACGTGGTGCCAGAGCGCCAGCGCGGCGTCGCGACGAGTCTCGTTCCGTTCTTTCGAACGGTCGGCGGATCGATCGGCGTGGGCACCCTCGGAGGCGTCTTCGCTGCCGGACTCGCCGCGCGCCTCGGCAGCAGTGTCGAGGCGGCGAGCCGGCTCCTCGCGGCCAGGCACGGCGCTCCCGTCGCGCTTCCCGTGTCGCCGGCGGTCTTCCGGCACGCGATCGAGAGCTCCCTCCTCCCGGTCTTTTCCGTGCTCCTCGGTCTCGCGGCGGTCAACCTGTTTCTGGCTTCGGGTTTCCCCGAGCCGGTGACCGCGGCCGAGGCCGCGCCGAAAGCGACAGAGGGTCTCGCCTAGATCGGTTCGGGCGACTCCAGCGCTCCGGCCGCGAGCTTCAAGTCGGCGACGATCAGATCGTAGATTCGCTTCTGGCCCGCCTCGTCTTCCGCGCGCAGCACGGCGGAGGGATGGTAGGTCGCGAGCAGATTCGGCGCCCAGCGGCCCTGCAGAAAGCGGCCGCGGTCGCGCGTGATCCGGAAGTCGGGGCCGAGGAGCGCCTTCGACGCGGAGGCGCCGAGGCAGACGAGGACTCGCGGCCGGAGGATGGCGAGCTCGGCCTCGAGCCAGGGCCGGCAGGCGCCAATCTCCGCGGAGTTGGGCGTCTGATGGATCCGCCGCTTCGGCGTTCGCACGAACTTGAAATGCTTGACCGCGTTGGTGACGTAGACGGCCTCCCGCGGCAGCGCGGCGTCGCCGAGCGCGCGGTCGAGGACCTCGCCGGCGGGTCCGACGAACGGCGCCCCTTGAAGATCCTCCTGGTCCCCCGGCTGCTCTCCCACGAGCACGGCGCGGGCCGTCGCGGGGCCCTTCCCGAAGACGGTCTGCGTCGCATTTCGGTAGAGATCGCAGCCGCGGCATCCGGAGGCCGCCGCGGCGAGCTCGGCCAGATCGTCCGTCCGCGGGACGAAGAGCGACGCGCCCGCCGTCGCCGCCGACCCGGTCTCGCGGGCCTCGGAGGCGAGCCGGCGCAGACGTTCGACGTCCGGATCGCCCGCCGACTCGAGGAGGTCCTTCTCGCCGCGGGCGAGCCGATGGAGGACGCGATAGAGGGCGGCCCAGCGGTTCGGATCGGGATGCGCCGCAACCGCGGCCGCGAGCTCGAGAAAGGCGCGAGGCACACGAAGCGGAGCGGCCGTCGCGCCCGCCGGGGCATCGACCGGCGCCGGAGGATCGAAGAGACCGGGTTCCTTCGGCGCCGGTTTCGCCTCGCGCCAGAGGACTTCTTCGGGCTCGACTCCCTCCTCGATCAGACGGCGGGCGGCGTCCCGCCAGCTTTCGAGCGTCGGCGAGATCACGACTTCGCGCACGCCCTCATGTTATCGAGCCGCCGAGGGCGCCCGGGGGCGATCGCCGGCTAGAACTCCTCGCCTTTGCTCTTCTGGGCGAGCTTCAGCGCCTCGTGGAAGCGGGGATCGCCGCGGAGCGGATCGAGGTCGTCGTCCGAGCGCAGGATCAGGCGATTCCCGAATCCGCGGCGGAGCGCGGCAAAGAGATAGCCGAAGGCTTTGTCCTTCTGACCCATCTGCGCGTTGGCGCACGCGAGGTTGTAGAGGGTCGTCGGCTCGCGATAGCGGAGCTCGAGCGCCTTCTCGTAGGCCGCCGCCGAGCCCGCGGCGTCGCCGGCGGCGAGCCTCGCGAACCCGAGGTTGAACCAGGCGCGGCCGAACTCGGGATGCCGCGCGGCGACCGTCTCGTAGTTTCGCGCCGCCTTCTTCCAGTTCTCGCGCTCGCCGGTCGAGGCCTTCTTCCACCCGTGGCTCCAGTCCACGGGCTCGAGCTTCAAGGCCTCGGAGAGCTCCGCGAGATCCCGGAATCGCGGGTCCGACCGAACGGAGTCGAGGTCCGAGTCTTTCTCGAGCAGTCTCGAATCGTCGAATCCGGCTTCGAGCGCCTGCTTGAGATAGTCGAGCGCCCGGTCCTTCTCGCCCGAGAGCGCGTACGCGCACGCGGTGTTGTACAGCGACGCGTCGACGTGCACGCCCGCGCGCGCCGAGAGACGGAAGGCTTGCGCGGCGAGCTCGTAGGAGCCGACGTCGAGAAGCTCTTTGCCGAGCCCGTAGAGCTCGTCGGACCGTCGGGGGAAGCTTTCCGCGATCGCGCGGAGGCGCTCGGAGAGCCGGGCGACTTCGTCCTGCTTCTCGACGAGCGACGCGTGGCGCAGCCGCCGGCGCAGGTCCTGGAATCGCTCGTCTGCCCGCAGGCTCTCCAGGTCCTCGTCGCGGGACAGATACGAAAGGACGTCGAACCCTTCCGCCGCCGCTTTCTCGAGCCACTCGAAGGCCGCGTCCTTCCGGCCTTCCCGCGCAAACCCGCAGGCGGCGTTGTACGCCGAGACGTCTTTCTTGTAACCCGCGGCGTAGGCCCGGGCGAACGCCTCACTCGACTCCGCCCAGCGCTCCTCTTCGTACCGCTTCCACCCGAGACGGTAGGCCTCCTTCCCCTCTTTGGAGGAGTGATTTCCGGCGGGGACCAAGCCCGTCGGCGGGGGCGTCCACGCGAAAGCCGCCGGCGCCGGATGCTCCGGCGCCTCGGGAGCCTCCGAGGCGACCGGCGCGACTTCCTCGGCCGGCCGTTCGTCGTGGACCGCGAGGATCGTGCGGTGCGCGGCCGGAATGGGAGCGGGTGGTCGCGGCTTCGATTCGAGGCTCCGCGGGCAGCGGTGGGCGCGCACCGCCGCAGCCGGCGCCGCCGGGCTCTCCGTTTCCATCCCGGCCGCTTCCGGAAGCGTCTGCGCCTGCGGAAACTCGGAGGGCAGCGCCGCCTCGGCGCACCGCGCGGACCAGGGCTGCAGCACCGCGAGGCTCGCCGCTGCGGCGAGGAAGACCACGGCCGCTCCCTTCGCCTGCAGCGTCGTCACGCCGCGGCGGCCGAGGGCGGGATCGAGGATCGATCGAAGGCGCTCCTCGAAGTGGGACGGCCGAGCCATCCCCATCACCGGGAGTGGTTCGCCCGAACGAGGCACGAGCGAGCGGAAGATGCCGAGCAGGTGCCCCGCGTAGACGGACGGTTTCGTCCCCGCGGCGAGCACGCGGTCGTCGGCCGCCCGCTCCGCCTCGCGGCGGAGGCGCCGGGCGAGGATCCACGTGAGCGGGTGGAACCAGTAGACGGCGACGGCGACCTCGGCCAGAAGCAGTGCCGGCCAGTCGCGGCGGGCCACGTGGGCGAGCTCGTGCAGCAGGACGACGCGACGGCGCGGCGCGTCCCAGCGCTGCGCGCTCTCGGGCAGGAGGAGGACGGGACGGCGCAGACCGGAGGTGACCGCCACCGGAACGTGCGCGCTCCAGAAGAGCGCGACCGAGCGGCGGGTCGACGACGCCCTCCGGAGCGAATCCGCGAGATCGCGCCACTCGGCGTCGCGGACGGGCTCGGCCGAGAGGCGGAGCTTTCGCACCCGAAGCGCGCCGACGGCGAGCCGCGCGAGAAGCGCGAGCGCGACCGCAATCCAGAGGACGACGGCCCCGGCGATCGCGGCCATGGGGATCTCGAAGCGCGAACGCATCACGGGCGTGGCGGGAACGGGCGCGTCGAGATCCTCCGCGACGGGAGCGGGCTCCCCTTCCGGCGCGCCGAGGAGCTCTTCGGACGTCTCGCCCTCGAAGGCGCGACGTTCTTCGACAGCGGCGAACGGCTCCGGCGCGGGGTGCTCGGCCTCCGCCGCGACGCGGAGATCGGATCGGGGCGACGGAGTGGGAAGAAGCGGGAGTTCGAAGCGCGGAACGATCGGGGCGAGCAGCGGAAAAGCGAGCGCCGCGGCGAGGGCGAGCGTTCCGATCAGGTGCCGCTCGGAAGCCGGGCGCCGGCGAAGCGCCAGGAGGGCGACGCCCGCCGCCGCGAAGAGGAAGGTCGTCTTCAGGGCGAGGTCGAGGCCGAAGCGGAAGACCGAAGTCAGCGTCGCGTCCATTTCAGCGTCCCTCCTCCCGGGCCTGATCGATCAGTCGGGACAGTCGATCGAGCTCCTCTTCCGAAATCTCCGCCCGGCGCAGGTCGAGGAGCGCCGCGACGGTCTGTTCCGCGGAGCCGTCGAAGAACGTGCGCACGACGTTCTCGAGGGCGGGCCGTCCCGCTCGCGACCGCGACAGCGTCGGGCGGTACACGTAGCTCTTGCCCACTGCCTCGTGACGAGCGAAACCCTTCGTTTCCAGGATCTTGAGCATGGCCCGGACGGCCGAATAGCTCGGCGGGTCGGGCAGGCTCTCGAGGACCTGGCGCGGCGTGGCCTGCCCCTCCCGGTACAGGATCTCCATGATCTGCCTCTCCCGGCGGGAGAGATGGAGGAGCGCCCGATTCGAATTCACGCCGCCCTCCCTAGGTGCTAAAAAAGTAGCACATGCTGAAATATTAGCACCAGCCCTTTTCCGATACGCAGCGGGCAGCTCGAGGTTTTGCCCGTTCGAGAGCTTTTTCGCGGCCGCGGGCCCGTAACCCGGTACCCGCCCCGGCGTCTCACAACGCGGAACAGGAGGGAGGCACCTATGGCTTCGGCGCGGTTCGTGGGTCCGACTCTGGCGGGCCTTTTCGCTCTCTCGGCCATGGCTTCGGCCCGGACGGGCGAAGCCGGTCGGAAGCCCGCCGGCGATTCGTACATGCTCGTCCGGGGTGAGCACTGGTCGATCTCGAGCGGCTCCCTCGCGGACCTGCGGGCGACCCGGCGCCGCTTCTCCGGCGACTTCCTCTGGGCCCGCCGCGGCGGCCGCGAGGTCCTGATTCGGGATCCCAAGACGCTCGGCGAGGCGGTTTCCTTTTTCGACGCGCTCCGGGAAATCGAGCCGGACCAGCAGGCGCTCGAGAGCAAGCAGCGGGAGCTCGAGCGGCGCCAGAACGCCCTCGACCGGCAGGAGGAAGAGAACGATCGAGAGCTCGACCGGATGAGCGACGACGACGAGGACGGCTCCGCGCCCGCCGCTTCGAATGAGGACCGCCGGCGCCTGGAAGACCGGCGGCGGGAGCTCGAATCGCGGGGACGCGAGCTCGAGACCGAGGAGCGCTCGCTCGAGGCGGAGGAGCGCTCCCTCGACGAGCGGGCCGACGCGCTCGAAAAAGAGGCGGAGGCCCGGCTCTGGCGGCTGATCGACCGCGCGATCGCCGACGGCCGCGCGGAAGACGCGCGGCGCTGACGCCGGCGGCTCGAATCGCGGTTAGCGGAGCCGCTCCCGCAGAAACGCGACCGTGCGCGGCCAGGCCTGTTCGGCGGCCTTCGCGTTCGCGCCGTCCCTCTCCGCGAGCTGGCGGAGGAAGCCGTGACCCGCGCCGTCGTAGGTGTGGACCTCGTACGATTTCCCGAGCCTCTTCATTTCGGCCTCGGCGGGCGGGACCGTCGCGTTGACGCGCGCGTCGTCGCCTCCGTAGAGGCCGAGCACCGGAGCGCGAAGGCCCGCGAGCGCCGCGGCCTCGGGGGAGCTGCCGTAGTAGACGACCGCGGCGTCGAGCGACGGCTGGGTCGTGGCGTAGGCGAAGCTGCGCGCCCCTCCCCAGCAGAAGCCGACGGTGCCGCTCTTTCCGTTGGACGCGGGCAACGCGACCGCCCAGGCGCGGGCGGCGTCGAGACGCAAGGTCGCCTCTTCCGGCGAGAGCCCGCGAACGAGCGCCACGGCGGCGTCCCGCCCTCCCGCCGACTCCGTTCCCCCGCCGCCCGGCCCGCGCCCCGAGATGAGATCCGGAGCCACGGCGATGAATCCCTCCCGGGCGAGCCGATCCGCCACGCCGCGGATCCAGTCGGTCAGACCGAAGACCTCATGGATCACGACGACGACGCCCGCCCTGTCCTTGCGCTCGGGATAGACGATCCAGGTCCGGATCGGGACGGAGTCCTTCCCCCCTTTCACGTCGATCCACTCTCCGTGGCGGGGCGACTTCTCCAGAGCCGCCCGCGCCTGGTCTTCCGGCGGGGGAAGGAGAGGAACGCCGCCCGACTCCGGGGTCACGAGACCGAAGAGAACGAAGGCGAGAAGCGCGGACGCGGTCATGGGACCTCCTCCGGTTCGACCGCGGCCGATTCTACGGCGCGCCCGGCCGTTCGCAGCGCAATCAGGGCTTCCCGATCGGAACCTCGAGAGCGCTCGGATGCGCCGCGTCGTGCAGCAGGGTCACGTGCGCCGTCTTCGCGTCGCGAGCGCTCTCGTCGGCGACCACGCCCCCTCCGTTGTAGTTCTTCTGCGAGCCGATCGAGTTGATGCAGTGCACGAGGAGCCGCAGGCGGCTCCCTTTCGCGACTCGCCTCGAGAAGAACGTGAAGTTGTCGAAGACGTACTTTTCCGGCTTTCCGGAAGGCACCGGTTTGGCCTCGCGGAGCGACTCGCGGTAGCGCGCCCGCATCGTCGCCCCGGAGAGGAACACGGACCCGCCGTCGGGCAGGATCTCGTAGAGCGCCACCTCGAGGTCGGTGTCCGGAACGTCCATCGAGAGCCAGAGAGTCAGCTTCGCAAAGCCCGTCAGCTCCGTCGCCTCGGGGAACGGATCGCCGTGGTAGATCGCTCCGTTGCCGAAGAGGTTCATCAACGCCCGCTGCGAGATCAGGTTGTTCGGATCCTCGTCGAGCTCGGCGGCGCCGGGGCGGGTGTCGAGCGGGTCGTAGTTCCACCGGTCGGAGGCCGCGGCCGAGGCGGGCTCTTCCGAGAGCGATCCGGATCGAAAGACGTCGCCCGCCGTCCCGTTGGAGGAGAGCGCGAGGACGCGCCGCTCTTTGGTCGCCTCCTCGATCGTGTCGGCGTACTTCCACTCCTCGGCGCCGACGACGTAGTACGCGACCCGCTTCTTCAGGAAGGCCGGTTTCGCTGCTCCCTTCATCGTCCAGTCGTACCAGTCGCGGTGCAGCCCGTTCAAATCGAGGAGGCTCGCGGGGCCGAACTTGAGACCCCCCACTTCCGCCTTGGGCGTCCGCGTCCCGGCGTGATCCCAGGGGCCGACGATCAGGTAGTGATTCTGCCGGGCGTCCGCGGTCCCGGACTTCATGTGCCGGGAGTAGTAGACGAAAGCGCCCGGCTGGTCTCCGTCGTAATCTCCCGTGATCGTCAGAATGGGAATGGCGAGACGCGCGTACTGCTCCGCCGAGGGAACCATGGCGTCGTAGTAGGCGTCGGGCGTCGGATGCTGCAGCCACTTCTGGAAGACCGGGGAGGGATTGCCGACGAGGCGGTCGTACTCCCGAAATGCGGCGTGGGACTCGTAGTACTCGCGCGCCTTGGCTCCCCAGAAGCCGGCGGCGCCGAACAGGTTCCCGTTTCCGGTGACGCCGCTCGTGAACGTCAGCCACTGCATGTCGTAAGGGGTGAAGATGTTGTACTGGAACGGAAAGTCGGTCCCGGGGTGCGCCGCGGCTGCCGGGACGATCGTCGAGAGGTGAGGCGGCAGCTCCTTCGCCGTCGACCACTGGTCGAAGCCGGCGTAGGAGCCTCCCCACATCGCGACCTTCCCGCTGCACCAGGGCTGGGCGGCGAGCCACTCGACGATGTCGTGGCCGTCGCGTCCGTCGTGAGCGAACGGCTCGTACTCTCCGCCGGAGTTCCCCCTTCCGCGGACGTCCACGAGCGCGAACACGTAGCCGTGCGCACCGAAGTAGAACGCCCGCTCGAGATAGCTGTCGGAGATGTAGGGGGTCAACGTGAAGACGGCGGGCAGCTTCTCTTTCTGACCGCGAGGACGGTAGATCGTCGCGTTCAGAGAGACGCCGTCCCGCATCGGGATCTTGACGGCCCACTGCATGTCCACGTTCGCGCCGGCTGGCGGCTCGTCGGCGAGCAACCGGTCTCCCGCCAGGGACAGGAGCGCGGCCGCCAGGATGGCTCGCGAGCCGTCTCGCACTCTCGAAGTCATGGTGCCTCCTCGGAATGGGCGTCGCGCATGCTATCGCGGCGCCGCCGCATCGGCAGATAATCCGCGCGCACTGACCCATGCGCCGCAACCTCCTCGTCTACGGGCTGTCGGTCGTGCTCTTCGGAGCGGGAATCGGTTTGGCGCTCCTGCGAGGCGGCCGGCTCGTATCCACCGGGGCGGCGGCCGAAGGAGTCCGGGCGGCCGAGCGATCCCCCGCCGCGGCCCGTCCGGCGGCCACGGGAGTCCGGGAGCGGCTCCGGGAGCCGCTCCCGCTTCTCCTCCTTCAGCTGATCGTGATCGTCTGCGCCGCCCGGCTCTGCGGGACGGCCATCCAGAGACTCGGCCAGCCGGCGGTGATCGGAGAGATCGTCGCCGGAATCGCGCTCGGACCGTCACTGCTCGGCGCGATCGCGCCGGGTGTCTCCGCCTTCCTGTTTCCCGCTTCCTCCGCGGGCGTTCTGAAACTGTTCGCCGAGATCGGAGTTCTGCTCTTCCTCTTCGTCGTCGGCCTGGAGCTCGACGTCGGCGCGCTTCGGGGGCGCGCGCAGGCGGCGGTCGTGGTCAGCCACGCGAGCATCGTGGTCCCGTACTTCCTCGGCGTCGCCCTGGCGCTGCCTCTTTTCCCGACACTCGCGCCCGCCGGAACGCGATTCGTTCCGTTTGCGCTCTTCCTCGGCATCGCTCTCTCCATCACGGCGTTCCCGGTGCTCGCCCGCATCCTCGAGGAGAGGAACCTGATGCGCACACCGCTCGGAGGACTCGCGATCGCCTGCGCGGCGGTCGATGACGCCACGGCGTGGAGCCTCCTCGCGCTCGTCGTCGCGACCGCTCAGGCCACCGGGTTCGCCGGCGCCCTCGGCACGATCCTGTGGACGATCGCCTTCGTCGCCGCGATGCTGTGGGGCGTCGGACCGCTTCTGCGCCGCGCGCTCTCGGGAGAGGCGGCCCGGGAAGAGCCGAGCAAGATCGCTCTCGCGGGTGCGCTTCTCGTGCTCCTCGCGAGCGCCCTCGCGACGGAGATCATCGGGATCCATGCCCTCTTCGGCGCCTTTCTCGCCGGCGTCGTGATGCCGCGCGACTCGCGGTTTCGCCGTTATCTCGCCGACCGCCTCGAGAGATTCAGCTCCGTGTTCCTTCTTCCGCTCTTCTTCGCTTTCACCGGGCTCCGGACGCAGATCGGACTCCTCTCCGACGCCGCGAGCTGGGGGACCTGTCTTCTCGTGATCCTCGTCGCCACCGCGGGCAAGCTCGGCGGAGGCATGCTCGCGGCGCGCTTGACCAGAATGAGCTGGCCCGACTCCTTCGCGCTCGGGGCGTTACTCAACACGCGAGGGCTGATGGAGTTGATCGCGCTGAACATCGGGTACGAGCTCGGCATCCTGTCGCCGGAGATCTTCGCGATGATGGTGCTCATGGCCCTGGCGACGACGCTCGCGACCGGGCCTCTCCTGTCCTTCGCGGACGCCTGGCGGCGCGCCGCGGGGCGTGTCCCGGACGCCTCGCGCGACGAGCCGGCTACTCGAATCGAAGCGCGATGACCGGATCGACCCGAGTGGCCCGCCGCGCGGGGATCCAGCAGGCCAGGAGACCGGCCGCCGCGAGCAGGAGCGCCACGCCCGCGTAGATCGCCGGATCGAGCCGCCCCGTCTCGAAGAGGAGGGTCGACAGGAACCGCGTCAGGAGAAGCGCGCCGGCGACCCCCGCGGCGAGGCCCGCGCCGGTCAGCGCCAGGCCCTGCCGCAGGACGAGCGCGAGAACGTCGCGCCGCCCCGCCCCGAGCGCGAGCCGGATGCCGACCTCGCGGGTCCGCCGCCCGACTCCTAGGAGATGACGCCATAGATTCCGATGACGGCGAGCAGGAGCGCCGCCGCTGCGAAGAAGCCAACGAGGGTCGTCCGGAAGCGCGGCTGCGAGACGGACTCGCGGACGATCTCGGTCATCGGCTGAATCGCCTCGATCGGCAGCGTCGGCGCGAGGGCCCGCACTTCGTTCCGGAGCGCGGACGAGAGCCGGGCCGGATCGCCGGAGGCGCGCACCGAGACGTATGCCGCCCAGAACGGCTCCTGCGCGAAGGGGACGTACATCTCCGGCCGCGACGGCGATCCGAGACCGTCGCGCCGCACGTCTCCGACGACGCCGACGATCTCCCGCGGCGTCGGTTCCGTGAACCCGAAGACGAGGCGCCGTCCGAGCGGGCTCTCGCCCGGGAAGAAACGCCGGGCGAACGCTTCGGAGACGAGGCAGACCGGCGGCGCCTCGGCGTCGTCCGACGCGGAGAAGAGCCGCCCCTGACGCAGCGGGATCTCGAGCACGCGGAAGTACTCGGGGGTGGCCGAGGTGTAGTTCGCGGAAGCGTCGCTGCCCTCGCGCTCCGGCGCTCGGCCCTCGACCTGAAAGGCGAAGTTCAGGCCGCCGCCGTAGAGCGGAAGCGGGAGCGAAGCGGCGACGCTCTGAACGCCCGGCTGCGCGGCGACGCGGTCGACGAGGCTTCGGTAGAAGCTCCGCCACTGCCCGGGCTTCGAGTACTGGTTGCGCGGAAGCGACATCCCGGCGGTCAGCACGTGCGCCGGCTCGAACCCGAGCCGCACGCTCTGGAGCTTCAAGAAACTCCGTCCGAGGAGGCCCGCGCCGACGAGCAGGACGAAGGAGACCGCCGTCTCTCCGATCACGAGAAGCTGGCGGAGCCGCTTCTTTCCGCGGCTCTCTCCGGCGCCCGCCGAGCCCTCGCGCAGCGACTCGGTCAGCCCCGTGCCGGAGGCGGAGAGCGCGGGCGCCGTTCCGAAGATCGCCGCCGAGAGAAGCGAAGCGGCGAGCGAAAAGAGGAGGACCCGTCCATCGACCGCGATGCCGGCCGCGCGGGGCAGGTCGGCGGGAAGCCAGTGGCGCAGAGCTCCCATCGCCGAGTACGCGACGAGCAGGCCCAGGCCCCCCCCGGCGAGGCCCAGGACGAGGCACTCGGTCAGGAACTGGCGCACGAGCCGACCGCGCCCCGCGCCGAGCGCCGTCCGGATGGCGACTTCTCTCTCGCGCGCGCTCGCCCGGGCGAGCAGCAGATTGGCGACGTTCGCGCAGGCGATCAGGAACACCAGCCCGACCGCTCCGAGCAGGACGAGGAGGGCCGTTCGAACGCCGGCGACGACGCTCTCTCCGAGCGGGACGAGCCGGACTCCCCATCCCTCGTTTTCCTTCGGGAACTGGCGGGCGAGCGCGCTCTGGATCGTCGCGAGCTCCGCTTCGGCCTGCCCGATCGACACGCCGTCTTCGAGACGCCCGACGATCGTCAGGTAGTGCCCGCCCCGTTTCTGACGCAGGTCCGCGAAGACCGGGTCCTGCGCGATTGGAGTCCAGAGCTCGACGTCCGGATTTCCGGGAGGCGGGGCGAAGGACGCCGGCACGACGCCGACGATCGTGAAGGCGCGCTCGTCCAGGCGAACGGTCTTTCCGACGACCGCGGAGTCCGACGCGAAGCGCTCCTTCCAGAGCCGTTCCCCGAGGACCGCCACCGGAGGGGCGCCCGGCGCGTCGTCGCTCGGAACGAGCGAGCGGCCCAGAATCGGCTTGGCACCCAGAACGGCGAAGACGTTCGACGTCACGGTGCCCGCGACGACGAGCACCGGCTCTCCCCGTTCCGTCAGCGTGTAGTCGTGCCGGCGGATCGCGGCGAGACCCGAGAACGAGCGCTGGCGGCTCTCCCAATCCGCGTAGTTCAGGTACGACACGCCGTTTGTGAAAACGCCCTGCGACGGAAGGGTCTGATAGACGCGGACGAGACGCCCCGGCTCGGGGAACGGCAGCGGACGCAGGAGCACGGCGTCGACGACCGAAAAGATCGCGGTGTTCGTCCCGATCCCGAGCGCGATCGTGGCGAGGGCGACGGCCGTGAACCCCGGGCTCTTTCGCAGCCCGCGCACCGCGAATCGAACGTCTTTCCAGAACGCGCTCAAGGGATCCTCCCTGAAGACAGCCTATCTTCGTTCGACGGACCGCCACTCCTCTGGTTACGATTGCGTCGTGAGGCCATCGCGCGGGGCGCTTCGGCCGGGACCGATCGAGCTCGTCGCTCTCGCCGCGACTCTCTCGCTCGCCGCCTGCGTCACCGGAGCGCATCGTCCTCCCGACGACACCGGCGTCGTCGTCTACCAGGCGCCGTCCGGGCCCGACGGCCGCGTCGAGATGCCGGCCGGCTGCCGGCTCCTGGCCGAAGGACCCCGGCAGACCCTCTCCGAGGCGGACCTCGCGACACCCGACACCTTTCGAGAGGAACGCGCCCGGGCGGCGCGCTCCGGCGGGAACGTGCTCCTCCTGGTCGAGAGGCTGGTGGCGCCGCGTCAGGACTTCGACTGTGCGGCGGCGCAGCCGATCACCGACTGCCCGAAAACTCTGGGCGCCTGGTACGAAGTCGTGACGCGCTCCTACGATTGCGACGCCGCCGCGCGAAGCTCGCTGCCGCCGACCGTCGCGGCGCGCCGTCCCTGACGCAGCGAAGGGCGGTGCGGATCTTGCACTTCGAGCGGGCGTGACCCGAGCCGCGAGAGACCGTTCTTGAGACGACGGCTCCTTCTCGTCGGCGCCGTCGTCCTCGGGCTCTTCGCCGTCGCGATCCTGGCGCTGCCTTACGTCGTCTCGCTGGAATCCACGAAGTCGCGCATCCTCGCGGCGGCGGAGTCGGCGTTGCACCGCCAGGTCGAGGCCGGCGCGATCCGGCTCGAGATCCTCTCGGGCCTCGGCGTGGGAATCGAAAAGGCGGCCGTGCGGAACGCGCCGGGATGGGAGAGCCCGACGCTTCTCTCCGCGGATCGCGTCTCCGTCAAGGTCGCCTTCTGGCCGCTTCTCGCGCGGCGGATCGAGGTGCGGCGCGTCGTCCTCGACGGCGTGACCCTCACGGTCGAGCGCGATCCGAAAGGCGCGACGAACATCGACGATTTCCTGGCGACCGCGCCGGCGGAGTCACCGCGGCCGGAGCCGCCGGCTTCGGCGTCCGCCGCGGCGCTCCTGGTCTCCCGTCTCTCGATCGCGCGCGGCCGGCTCCTGTTCGTCGATCGAAAAGTCTCGCCCGGCCGGACCGTGACGACCTCGCTCGACGAGCTCACGGGCGAGATCTCCGAGTTCGGGCCTTCGACGGGCGGGAGATTCGATCTCTCCGCGCGTTTTCTCTCCGACGTGGGTCGCAACCTGTCTCTCGAGGGATCGCTCGCGGCCCCTCCGCCCGGCAAGGGCTTCGGCGACGCCTTGTTGAAAACCCGCCTCGACGTGAAGCGTCTGGCTCTGGGACGGCTCAGCCCTTATCTCGGGGGCGCGAAAGATCCCGGGATCCTCACACTCGACTCGACACTCGAAGGCGCGCCGCTCGGGCCGCTCAAGATCGCCAGCCGGCTCGCGCTCGAGCCCGGCGCACCCGCCTCCGCCGTCCCCGCGGTCGAGGGGCAGTTCGCCGGCACGCTCGATTGGCGCGGCGGAACTCTCGCGATCGAGAGATCTCCGATCACCGTGGCCGGTCTTGCGCTCGCGGTCGAGGGGAGCCTCGAGGATGTCCGGACGACGCCCCGGGTCGACCTCCGTCTGCAGACGCCGGGAGAGGTTCCGCTCGAGCGCGTCACGGGTCTGCCCGGCCTCTCGGGCGCGCTTCCGGCAAACGTGAAGCTTTCGGGGCGCTTACGCCTCGACGCCGTTGCCCGGGGAACTCTCGCTGATCTCTCGACACAGGCGACGGTGGATGGCGCGCCCTTCGAGGCGCGGTTCGGAAGCGATCCCGTCTTCGCGGCGCCGTCGGTGCGTGCCACCCTGGGTGCCAAGGGAAAAGGTCCGATGGAGGGGCGGGTCACGGCGCCTTCGGGACGTCTCCAGAAGCTTCCTTTCGAGAACCTCGTCGCGGACTGGACGTGGGCGAAGGGTCTCCTGACCGTGATTCCGGCGGCCCGGGTGTTCGGCGGCGGACTGCGCGGGAGACTCGACGCCGACTTCTCGGCGCCCGGCGCGACCTCCCGGCTCGCGCTATCCCTGGACGGGGTGCGCGCGCAGCCCCTCGTCGAAACGCTCACCTCGGCGCGCAACGTGATCGCCGGCGACCTGACGGCGAACTTCTCGCTCGGAAGCCGCGGCCTGACGTGGGACGCCGTCTCGAAGACGGGGCGAGGCGATGGGAAGCTCACGATCGCGAACGCGGAGCTCCGGTCGCTCGAGCTCATGCCCGCGGTCGCTCGGTCGCTCGGCGCGATCGGCGGAGTCGCCGGCTTCCGGGTCCCCCCGAGCCTGGAATCCACGAAATTCTCCCGGCTCGAGACCGGGCTGAGCCTGGCCGACGGGCGACTCGCGACGCCCGGTCTCCGGCTCTCGGGGCGCGACGTGGACGCGACGGCCGACGGATCCGTCGGTCTCGATCGGTCGCTCGCCTACGAGGGCAACGTCGAGGTCGGGCCGTCGGTCGTCAAGAGCCTCGGGAACGCCGGGAAGTATCTCGCCGACGCGCAGGGCTCGATCGCGCTTCCCTTCCGGGTGTCGGGGCTCGTCGGCGCGCCGAAGGTCGCCATCGAGGAAAAGGTGGTTCTCGACCTCGGCCGCCGCGCTCTCGCCCGCCAGACGAAGGAACGGCTCGGAGGCGACCTCGGCAAGGCGGTCGGAGACGCGCTGGAAGGAGGCGACGGCAAGTCCGGCTCGACGCTCGACATCCTGCAACGACTCCTGAAGGCGCCTCCGCCGACCCCGACGCCGCGGCACTGAGCGGCGGCCCGTCTCTCCGTCTAGAATCACGCGTTCTCCGAAGGAGGCTCGATGCTTCTCGCGCTGTCGATCTCGCTCCTCGCCCTGCCGGCTCCGGCGCCTCCGGCGAAGGCGCCGGAATTCTTCGCGGCGCACCGTGAGAAGTTGATCGCGAAGCTGCCGCCCGGATCGATCGCGGTCTTCCACGCCGCTCCCGAGGCGTCGGGCGCGCGCACCGACGCGTACCGACAGAACTCGGACTTCTGGTACCTCACCGGGCTCGACGAGCCGGATGCCGTCGCGGTCCTGGCGCCGGGCGCGGGAGCGCCGGGTCGGTACCTCCTCTTCGTGCGGCCGAAGGATTTCGCGGCCGAGCAGTGGGGAGGATGGCGCGCGGGACCGGAAGGCGCGAAGAAAGACTACGGCGCCGGCGAGTCCTATCCGATCGGCGACTTCTGGACGCGGTTCGCCCCTCTCGCGGCCGAGGCGACGGCGCTCTACTACGAGAGCGGCGGCGACGAGGGGTTCGGCCGCCGACTGCTGGAGTCCTGGAATTCGACCAACGCGAACGCGGCCTCGGCGCGTCCGGCCTCGGACATCTCGCCGCTCACCGCCGAGCTGCGGCTCGTCAAGGACGCCGCCGAGGTCGAGCGGCTCCGCGCCGCGGCTTCGATCTCGGCCGAAGCGCACCGCGCCGCGATGCGCGAAGTCGCGCCCGGCCGCGGCGAGTGGAACCTGAAAGCCGCGATGGTCGGAGTCTGCCTCTCGGGCGGCGCGGCGCGCATGGCCTACGCGCCGATCGTCGGCTCGGGGCGCAATTCCGTTCTCCTCCACTACGAGAAGGACGACGAGACGCTCGAAGACGGCGAGATGATCGTCAACGACACGGCTTGCGAGTACGGTATGTACGCGGCCGACGTCACGCGGAGCTACCCCGTCTCCGGCCGCTTCTCCGAGGACCAGCGCAAGATCTACGACCTCGTGCTCGCCGCCCAGAAGGCGGGGTTCGCGGCGGTACGTCCGGGAGCGGCCTTCCACGAAGTCCACGACGCGACCGTCCGCGTGATCACCGACGGGCTCCTCGCGCTCGGCATCCTTTCGGGAGACCGGGAAGAGATCCTTCGCACGCGCGCCTACCAGAAGTTCTACCCGCACGGCTCGAGCCACTGGATCGGGCTCGACGTCCACGACGCCGGCAGCTACGGCTATCCGCAGGGTGTGGCGCGCCTCGAGCGCTACGGCAAAGCGCAGACGAAGCTCGAGCCCGGCATGGCGCTGACGGTCGAGCCGGGGATCTACATTCCGGAGAAGTCCACCTCGGACCCGCGCTGGTGGAACATCGGCGCGCGCATCGAAGACGTCGTGCTGGTGACGGCGGAAGGCATGGACTGCCTCTCCTGCGCGGCCCCGCGCGAGGCGGCCGACGTCGAGAAGGCGATCGCCGAGGGGCGCGCCCGCCGCGGCGAGTCGAGGAAGAAGTAGAGAGCCGACCGCGGCTGTCCGTCTTGCCGCGCGCCGGGGCGAGGCGAGCGAACCGGGTATGCTCGCCGTCACTCGCGAGGAGGACTTCATGACGCTCGCCCGATCGGGGCCGGTTTTCGTCCTGGTCGTCGTCGCCGCCATGGCTCTCGCCGGAGCCGCTTCGGTCTCTCCTGCGCGAACTCGATTCACGGTTCGCTACGGCGCCGACAAGAGCCGGGAGCCGCTCGACGGGCGGCTGCTCCTCCTTCTCTCGACCGACAAATCCGAGGAGCCGCGATTTGGCGTGAGCGACACGAGCCTGAACAGCCAGCAGGTCTTCGGCATCGAGGTCGCCGGCTGGAAGGCGGGCGATGCGGCGGAGTTTCCCGCGGACGTTCTCGGGTATCCGACCGAGAGCCTCGAGGCGATCCCCGCCGGGACCTATCAGGTGCAGGCGCTCCTCCACCGCTACGAGACGTTCCGTCTCGCCGACGGCCGGGTCTTGAAGCTCCCGCCGGACCGCGGCGAGGGGCAGCAGTGGAGCCGTGCGCCCGGCAATCTCTACTCGACCCCGCGCGAGATCCGCATCGATCCGAAGAAGGCGGAGACGATCGCGATCGACCTCGACAACGTCATTCCGCCGATCCCCGATCCCCCGACGACGAAGTACGTCAAGCACGAGCGGATCAAGAGCGAGCGCCTCTCGAAGTTCTGGGGCCGCGACGTCTACCTCGGCGCGCACGTCCTCCTGCCCGAAGGGTTCGACAGCCATCCGGAGGCCCGCTATCCGCTCGTCATCAACCACGGCCACTTTCCCGACACGATCGGAGGATTCCGGGAGGAGCCCCCCGACCCGAACCTGAAGCCCGACTACTCGGATCGATTCCACATTTCCGGGTACAACCGGATCCAGCAGCAGCTCGGCTACCAGCTCTACAAGGACTGGACGTCGCCCGGATACCCGCGCTACCTCGTCGTCGAGATCCAACACGCCAACCCGTACTACGACGACTCCTATGCCGTGAACTCGGCGAACATCGGGCCGTACGGCGACGCGATCACGTACGAGCTCGTCCCGTACCTCGAGAAGAAGTACCGGGCCCTGGGCGGCGGCTGGGCGCGCTTCCTCTACGGCGGATCGACTGGCGGCTGGTCCGCGCTCGGAGCGCAGGTCCTCTATCCCGAGGAGTACAACGGGGCGTGGGCGGCCTGCCCCGATCCGATCGACTTCCGCGCGTTCGGCGTCGTCAACATCTACGAAGACGAGAACGCGTACCTCTGGAAAGGGCCCTGGAAGACCGTCGCGACGCCGGGTCACCGCGACTACCTCGGCCACATTCAGTCGACCGTCGAGCAGATGAACCGGATGGAGCTCGTGCTCGGACCCCGGACCCGCTCCGGCGGTCAGTACGACGTCTGGCAGGCCGTCTACTCCCCCGCCGGCCCGGACGGCTATCCGCGGCCGATCTGGGACAAGCGCACCGGCGTGATCGACAAGGAAACCGCCGCCTACTGGCGCGAGCACTACGACCTCGTGCACATCCTGAAGCGCGACTGGGGCCAGGGTCTCGGAACGAAGCTCGAGGGGAAGATCCACCTCTACGTCGGCGAGGCCGACAACTACTACTTGAACAACGCCGTGTACCTCGCCGAAGAGTTCCTGAAGACGACGAAGGACCCGGCCTACGGCGGCGAGGTGGACTACGAGCCGCGCGCGGAACACTGCTGGAACGGCGACCACACGCGGCCCAACTACGAGTCGCGCCTCCGGTACCACCAGATGTTCGCGCCGAAGATCGTCGAGAGGATCACGAAGTCGGCGCCGTCCGGCGCGGACCTCACGAGCTGGAGGTACTAGGACCGAATTTCTGGCACGTCTCCTGCTTTCTCATGCAGGAGGGTTCGACATGAACCGCACGCGCTGGATTTCTTTCTGGGCGTTGCCGCTCTTCATCCTCGCCGCGGGCTGCCGGAAGGCCGAGACGCCCGTGGTCGAATCGAAGAGCGAGACGAAGGCCACGGATGCCGACGGCACCCGGGTCACCACCTCCACGGAAGAGAAGCAGGTCGGCTCGACGGTCGAAGCCACGACCGAAACGAGCACCTCCGGAAAGGGAGGCGGAAAGACCGAGAGCGAGACGATTGTCGGAACCGTCACCGCCTTCGAACCGGGCCGCAAGATCACGATCCTGACCGGAGACGGAAAAAAGCACGACTACGATCTCTCCGAGAAGGACACGAGCGCCGACGTGAGCAGCCGCGTCGCGGTCGGAAGCAAGGTGCGACTCGACTCGACGAAGGAGACGACCGGGCACCGCTCGATCCGGGTCGATATCGCGTCGGCCCGCTGACGGAGAACTTCCGCCGCGTCCCGATGAGACGCCGCCCGGTCTAGAAACCGGGCGGACGCTTGTCCGCCACCCCGAAAGCGCGCTCGAGCGCCAGCCCCGCTCGCCCGATCGTCCCCTCATCGAAGAGCCGGCCGACGAGGGTCACCCCGTGCGGCACGCGCCGCGGGGGCGAGAGCGCCGGCATCGGATGGGCGGGGTCGGGTGCCCAGTCGCTGCGCGCCTGGCCGATCTCGACGAACCCGGCGGGGAGAGTCAGCCCCGGATGCCCGGTGAAGTTCGCGACCGTCAAGATCTCGTCGCGCAGGGCGGGGACGAGCAGGAGGTCGACCTTCTCGAAGATCCGCGCCATCTCGAGCGCGACCTTGCGCCGCATCCGATCGGCCTGGACGTAATCGACCGCCGACAGGAATCGCGACTGCCGGAACGTGTTCGGCCAGGCGTCGGGGACCTGAGCCTTGAGCTTCGCGAGGCCTCCCGACAGCGTCAGCTCCTCGAAGGACGCCTCCGCCTCCGCGAAGAGGATGGTGTTCATCGAGCCGTAGGGCCAGTCGGGAAGGCTCACTTCGACCGGAGTCATGCCGAGCCGCCGTGCCGTCTCGAGGGCGGAGCGGTCCACCTCGGTCGCCGGGCTCTCGTTCATCCACGAGGGGAAGTAGCCGACGCGAAGCCCCGCGACGGAGGCGCTCGCGTCGAAGTCGAGACGGCATGGCACGCTCGAGAGATCGCCCGCGTCCGGGCCGGAGATGGAGGCGAGGACGAGGTAGGTGTCCTCGACGCCGCGGGCCATCGGACCGAGCTTGTCCATCGACCACGAGAGCGTCATGGCGCCGGTGCGCGGCACCCGTCCGAACGTGGGCCGCAGGCCGGTCACGCCGCAGCGCATCGACGGATCGACGATCGAGCCTTCGGTCTCGCTCCCGATGGAGAAGCCGACGAGCGCCGCGGCGGTCGCGGAGCCCGGACCCGCGCTGCTCCCCCCGGATCCTTCCTCGAGCACCCACGGGTTCATCGTCTGCCCGCCGAACCAGATGTCGTTCAGCGCGAGAGCGCCCAGGGACAGCTTCGCGACGAGGACGGCGCCGGCCTCGTGGAGCCGGGCGACGACCGCCGCGTCCGCGTCGGGGACGCGGTCCCGGTACGGCTCCGCGCCCCAGGTCGTCGCGATCCCCTTCGTGTCGAGCAGGTCCTTCGTGCCCCACGGGATGCCGTGGAGCGGCCCGCGGTATTTGCCGGCCGCGATCTCGGCGTCGGCGCGTCGCGCCTGCGCGAGGGCGAGGTCGCGCGTGACGGTAATCACGCAGCGGAGCTTCGGGTCGAAGCGCGAGATGCGGTCGAGATAGATGCCGGTCAAGCGCTCGGAGCTCAAGGCGCGCGATTCGATCCAGCGCGAGAGCCTCGCGACGGGGGCGTACGCGATGTCCTCGTCCCGCCGGGGCAGCGGCGGCGGGGCGCCGGCGGTCCGGACGAAGCGGTCGCGAGACGGCCGCGAGTCCGCGACTCCCGGGATCATCGGATCCCATCGCGACGCCGGCGCGACCGAGTCCTCGATTCGGACTTTCCGAGGCCCGGTCCGGCGCTCCATCGTCTGCGCCATCGCCTTGCGCCAGTTGCCGGCGGCCTGCGACCGCTCGGCGGGTGTCATTTCGAAGCGCACGAGCTTCTCCGCCTCGGCGAAGGTCTCGACGGTCACCTCGGGACCGACCGCCGGAGCGGTTCCGAACGCGGGAGGCGTGCCCGCGACGGGCGTCGGTGCGGGAGAGGGGGCGGATGCCGTTTGCGACGGGCCGAGGACCGGTCTCGCTGCCGCGGCGCCCACGACGCCGGCGGCGGTACCCACGAGGAACTTCCGTCGGGAATGCCGCATGGGGGTTCCTCCTGACGCGGATCCTAATCCGTCGCGATTGCTTGCTCGACGCCGGGCGGAGCACGACGAAACGTCGGGTACAGGCGAGCGCATCGGTCAGGGACCTTCCCAGAAGCCGACGACCCTCGCGATTCTGCCGTCGGCGGCGAAGTCGAAGACGTTCGATCCCCGGCCGAGCGACTCGCCGCCCTCCCGCTTGGCGATCCAGTCGGCGGCCGCGGTCGCATGGGAGAGACGCACGTCCCCCTCGCGGGCGAGCGAAACGCGGGGGAGGAACGTCTGCACGGCCTCGAGGTGCGCGAGCAGATCCTCGAGGCCCTCCGTCGCGCTATAGGCGTCCCGGAAGACGACGTCCGGGCGCGCGCAGACTTGGAGAAGCTCCCGGCGCTTGCCGGCGTCCGGATTTCCCCACGCCGAGAGCCAGGCGTCCACGCGCTCGATCGCCTCGGGCCGTCCCTCTTCGGAGACCGCCTTCGAGAAGAGCGCCAGCTGATAGCGCCACCCCTGCACGTGGGCGTCTCGGATCTTCGCGCTCGAGAAGGCGTGGCGCAGATGGAGCCGAGTTCCGGACTTCGTCTCCTCGAGCGTGATCGTGACGAGGGATCCGTCCGCCGGAATTCCGGTGTCGTAGCGGTAGGTGAAGACGATCCGGCGCGGCGGTTCGATCTCGAGGATCTCGCCGCGGACGCCGTTGCCTCCCGGCATCACGATTCGGACCTCGCCTCCGACGCGTCCGTCGATCGAGGACCCCGCTCCCCACCAGCGCGCGAAGCGCGGCGAATCAGTGAAGTATCGGAAGACGGTTTCGGGCCGCGCGCGGATCTCGATCGAACGCTCCAGGGCCTCGGGGAATTCCGGCATGGCGATCTCCTTCCTACCGGCGGCGCGCGGCGCGGCTCCGGCGCGGCCTCTTTCGCGATTCGGACTCTTCCGTCTCGGCCAGAGTTTTGAGCCCCGCGAGCGCCTCGTCCCACGTCGTTTCGAGCCACCGGCCGAGAAGCCCCATCTCCCGGCGTCGGGCGGCGTAGTAGCGAAACCGCCCCTTCTCGCGGCGCGCGACGAGCCCGGCGGCCTCGAGCACGGCGAGGTGCTGCGACACGGCGCCGAACGTCACCTCGGGCAGGGCGCGATGGATCTCTCCCGCAGCCAGCTCCCGGTCCCAGACGAGCCGGAGGATCTCGCGCCGGCGCGGCGCGGCGAGAGCGTCGAAGACGGCGGCCACGGCAATCACTTTAGTGATCACTAAAATGATTGTCAAGTATCGTCCTCTTCGTGGAACGGCGGCGCCTCGGACGGTCGGATCGGTCGGTCTTTCCCGTCGGACTGGGCTGCATGTCGTTCTCCGCCGGATATCGGGATCCGTCCGTCGGAGAGGCGGCGTCGATCGACGTGATCCGGCATGCGGTGGACCTGGGCGTCGATCACTTCGACACCGCCGACGTCTACGGGCCGTTCACCAACGAGCGACTTGTCGGGAAGGCACTGGAGGGAAGTCGCGACCGGGTGATCCTCGCGACCAAGGTCGGCTTGGTCCGCGACGACGAGAGCTATCACTACCGCCGCGACGGGACACCCGCGCACATCCGCGCGGCCGCCGACGCCTCGCTCCGCCGTCTCGGCGTCGAAGTCATCGACCTCTATTACCTTCACCGCATCGACGCGAACGTTCCCCTCGAGGAGACCTGGGGCGGGATGGCGAAGCTCGTCGCCTCGGGCAAGGTCCGATTCCTCGGCATCTCCGAGGCGTCCGTCGCCGACCTCGACCGGATCGCGCGCATTCATCCGGTCACGGCGGTCCAGTCGGAGCTCTCGCTCTGGACGCGCGACTACCTCGAAGACGTCGTGCCCTGGTGCGCCGCGAACGGCGCCTCGTTCGTCTCGTTCGCGCCGCTCGGCCGGGGATTCCTGACCGGTGCGATTCCGTCGTCGACGCGGTTCGGCCCGGAAGACTTCCGCTCGACGCTCCCCCGCTTCCGCCCCGAATCTCTCGCCGAGAACCAGCGCATCGTGGACTCGGTGCGCGCCGTTGCAGCCCGGCGCGGCGTCACGCCGGCGCAGATCGCGCTCGCATGGGTTCTCGCGCAGGGGAACCACCTCTTCGCGATCCCCGGCACGCAGCGCCGGTCGTACCTCGAGCAGAACGTCGCGGCGGCATCGGTCGAGCTGGACGCCGCGGACCTGACGGAGCTCGCCGCGATCCCCGCGCCGGTGGGAGGCAGATATTAGGGAGCGGGATCGCCCACGCGATTCGTCCTGAGTCCGCGGGGGCCTGGTCCCGCGGACCGGATCACTGATCCCCCGGCTGTCCGCATCGCCGCGCGCACGGCGGAGAATCGGGGCGTCGCCGGAGGTGGACCATGCCGACGTCGCCCGTTCTCTTCCTTCTCCTCCTGACGGCTGCGAGCGCGGCCGCCCCGCCGGCCTCGACGCCCGCTGCCGCAGCGCTCGAGAAGCTGCGCGGGCTCCAAGGACGGTGGTCCGGAACGTACGAGTGGAGCGGCGGCCGCGGAGGCGGAACGCTGGACGTCGAGTACTCGCTGACGGGACGGGGCTCGGCGGTGATCGAGACGCTGATCCAGGGGGGCGAGCCGACGATGACGAGCGTCTATCACTTAGACGGCGCGGATCTCCGGATGACCCATTACTGCGGCGCGCAGAACCAGCCGAGGCTGAAGGCTTCCCGGATCGACGCGGGCCGCGGTGAGATCGACTTCGATTTCGTGGACGTCACGAACCTCGCCTCGCCCGACGCCGGCCACGTGCACGGCGCGCAGATCCGAATGCCCGATCCCGATCACCTGACGATCGTCTTTCACTTCCTCGCCGGAGAGAAGAAGAGCACGGAGCGCATCGAGCTCCGCCGGGCGCCGAAGACCGGCTAGCGTTCTTTCGCGTCTTTGCCCGCGACGCGGAGCCGGCGCAGCTCCGCGAGCTCGGGCCGCGTCGAGCCCGCCACGCTCTGGTCGAGCAGCCGCGTCGAGTACTCGCGTGCGAGGTCCGGCTTCCGAGCGAGCTCGGCCGCGCGGGCGGCGCCACAGAGCCCGTTGAAGCGGTTCGGGGCGTCGCGGAGCGAGGCCTGGTACTCCGCGAGAGCCTCGGCGGGCCGTCCCATGTCGAGGAGCATGTCGCCCACAAGCTCACGGGCCGGAATCGGGACGCCCGGCGTCACCGCGTGCTTGCCGGTCCGGTCTTCGAGGTCGGCGGCGGACCGGGCGATCCCGAGCGCTTCCTCCTTGCGCCCGTCGCCGTATGCGGCCCAGGCCGCCGCCGCGAGGCGCATCGATTCGACCTGCGCCGCCCAGTCGTAGGGTCCCGGTACGGGCGACTTCACGAGGCCCGCGTGGATCTTTTCGAGCTCTCCGAGAGCCGCCCGGGCGCGATCCGCCTCACCGCTGCGCGCGGAACCGAGAGCCTGCGCGTAGTAGGTGATCGCCGGCGCGTAGGGCATGGTCCGCCACGGCAATTCGGCAGTGGAAGGCTCGAGCCGCGCCGCCGCCTTCCAGTCCCGCTGCTCCAGGGTCCAGCGCGCCGGAACCGCCGCGATGGCGTACCCGGCCGCGAATTGCGCCTCGTCGAAAGTCTTCGCCGTCGCGACCTCTTCGAGGACCTTGCGTGCGCTCGACGTGTCGCCGACCTGGAGGTAGGCGTACTCGAGGTTGTCGAGCGCGTGGAGCGCGTCGAAGGAGGTCGCGCCCGGGTGCCGGCGGCCGACGAGCTGCCGCGCGGCCTCGGCGGAGGCGAGGTTCGAGTCGATCGATTCCCGCCAGAGGCCGAGGCGCGTGAAGATGTGCGACGGCATGTGCAGGGCGTGCGGCGAGGACGGGGCGATCTTCGCGTAGGCCCGCGCCGCGGGCAGCGCCTCGGCGGCGAGCGCCGGATAGTCGAAGGAGTGGATCATGTAGTGCGCGATGCCCGGGTGATCCGGCTCGAGCGGAAGCAGGTCGTTCAGCATCTTCGCGGCGCGCTTCTGCTCGGCGTAGGTCGGGTCGTTCTCGGGCGCCGTCGCGCGGATCTCGAGGGCGTAGAAGATCGTCGCCTCGTGGTCGTCCGGAAACCGGCGCGCGAGGTCGCCGAGCGCCGCCTCGTAGGCCTCGGCGCGAACGTTGTGACCGCGGCTTTCCGCGTCCCGATAGAACTCCCCGATCGCTGCGATGTATGCGCGCTCCCGGTCGGTCTTCGCGCCGAGCTCCGCGGCCTTGTCGGCGGCCGACTTCCCGGCGGCGAGATCGGCGGGCGTCGGCGGCGCCCAGATCGGGTGGTACCAGGTCATCGCGACTCCCCACCACGCCATGCCGCAGGAGGGATCCTTCGCCGCCACCTCTTCGAAGGCGCGCCGCGATTCCTCGTAGCCGAAGGAGTGGAGGAGCGCCACCGCGCGCGTGAACTCCCGATCGACGTCGCGGCACGACGTCGGGAAGTGGACGGTGCCGAGCGCCTCGGCTTCGCCGTGAGAATGGGAATGCTCCTGCGCGAGAGCCGGCGGGGCGAGAAGGAGGAGGGCGCCGAGTCCGATTCGAAGGGTTTTCATCGAAATTTCCCCCGGAACGCCGAGATTAAGACTCGCGGCGTCCGTCACGAAGAACATTCCTTTTGTCACGGACGATGCGGATTGAACCCGGTCCACCTGGAAATACCAAACTCGGGCCTCCGGGATTCGTAAAATCCCACGGCCGGCGGGTCCAAGGGCCTGCCGCTCTCAAGGAGGAAGCGTGGTCAGAAACTCTTACCGCTCAATGGTTCGTCTCGTTCCGGCGGCCGTCGCCGCCTTGCTCGCACTGGGAGTCTGCCGAGCGTCGGAAACCGGAGGGTCTCCGCCGCCTCCCGCGAGCGAGGTCACGAAGGCCTCGGACCGCACCCTCGACATCGGCGGCATGGACACGGCCACGGAGGCCTGCACCGACTTCTATCAGTTCGGCAACGGCACGTGGCTCGCCAACAATCCGATCCCGCCGGATCGCCCGCGCTGGGGTTCTTTCGACGAGCTGCGCCAGAAGAACCTCGACGATCTCCACACGATCCTCGAGAAGCTCGCGGCGGACAAGTCGGCGCCGGTGGCCTCGGACGAACGCAAGCTCGGCGACTTCTACGGCGCGTGCATGGACGAGGCCGCAATCGAGGCGAAGGGCCTCTCCCCGATCGAGCCGGAGCTCGCGAAGATCGACGCGATCCAGGATCTCCCGTCGCTCCGCGCCGAGATCACGCGCCTCCAGAAAATGGGCGTCAATGCCTTGTTCACGTTCGGCTCCGAGGAAGACCGCAAGGAGTCCACGAAGGTGATCGCCGCGCTGCTGCAGGCCGGCCTGGGACTCCCCGAGCGCGACTACTACACGAAGACGGACGAGAAGTCGGTCGAGCTTCGGAAGAAGTACGTCGCGCACGTTCAGAAGATGCTCGAGCTCGCCGGGACCCCCTCGGCGAAGGCAGCCGCCGACGCGAAAGCGATTCTCGACCTCGAGACGAAGCTCGCGAAGGCGTCCATGACCAACGTAGATTTCCGCAATCCGGAAAAGACGCATCACCCGATGACGATCGCCGCCTTCTCCCAGGCGGCCCCGAATCTCGGGTGGGAAACCTACTTCGCCGACCAGGGCCTCCCGGCGTCGACGCCGCTGAACGTCTGGCAGCCCGACTTCTTCAAGGCCGCGAACGGACTCGTCAAGTCCGAGCCGCTTCCCCTCTGGAAGACCTACCTGCGCTGGCACCTCCTCTCGGCGGCGGCGCCCACGTTGTCCAAGAAGTTCGTGGACGAGAACTTCGCCTTCTACGGCAAGACGCTCTCGGGCACTCCGGAGAACCAGCCGCGCTGGAAGCGCTGCGTGAGCGCGACCGACAACGCGATGGGGATGGCGCTCGGCCGGATCTACGTCAAGGAGTACTTCCCTCCGGAGGCGAAGAAGCGCGCGGACGAACTCGTCCGGAACCTCCTCCTCGCCCTGAAGGAGGACATCCAGGATCTGCCGTGGATGAGCGAGGCGACGAAGAAGGCGGCGGCCGAGAAGGTCGCGACGTTCTACCCGAAGATCGGCTATCCCGACAAGTGGCGCGACTACTCGGCGCTCACGGTCGCTCCCGGGGCCTACGCGGCGAGCGCGCTCGCGGCATCCGAGTTCGAATGGAAGCGGGACGCCGCGAAGATCGGCAATCCCGTCGACCGCAACGACTGGGGCCTGTCGCCGCCTACGGTCAACGCCTACTACAACGCGGCGAAGAACGAGATCGTGTTTCCGGCCGGGATCTTCCAGCCTCCGTTCTTCTACGGCGAGGGGGACGACGCCATCAACTACGGGGCGATCGGAGGCGTGATCGGCCACGAGATCATCCACGGATTCGACAACTCCGGACGCAAGTACGACGCGAAGGGAAACCAGGTGGACTGGTGGACGGCCGAGGACGGTAAGAACTTCGACGAGCGCGCCAAGTGCATCATCCAGCAGTACGACGGGTTCTACGTCGACAAGGACACGCACGAAAACGGCGATCTCGTCCAGGGAGAGGCGATCGCCGACCTGGGCGGCCTGACGATCGCGTTCCGCGCGTATCAGATGAGTCTCAAGGGAAAGCCCGCGCCGGAGCCGATCGGCGGTTTGACCGGCGACCAGCGCTTCTTCGTCGCGAACGCGCGGATCTGGGCCTCGAACCACCGGCCGGAGTTCGCGCGGCTGATGGCGTCGACCAACGAGCACGCTCTCGGCAAGTTCCGCTCGATCGGAACGGTGTCCAACATGCCCGAGTTCGCGAAGACGTTCGGCTGCAAGCCCGACGCGGCGATGGTGAAGGCCGCGCGCTGTCAGATCTGGTGACGTGATCCCGGAGGGCGGGCGACGGCGCCCGCCCTTCGATCCCTCGATCCGCCGGCCCGTTCTTGCGCTCGGCGATTGCGCGCCGGCGCCTCACCGTGATCTCCGAATCCAGGACAGATGCCGTCCGCTTCGGCTCCCGCCGTGCCCGGCCCGTCCTGTCGCATCGGCGAATCTTCCGCCGAGGAGTAGATTCGGGTCTCCGAAGGCGCTGCCTCCCCGCGGCGAGGCGCTTCGCGACCGAAAGGAGGAGCCCATGATGCTGACGCCGTCGGACGCTTCCCGCCTCTTCGCGTACACGCGCTGGGCGAGCGGAAAGACGCTCGACTCCGCCGAGATCCTGACTCCGGAGGAATTCACGCGGCCGGCCGGGGGCAGCTTCGGCTCCGTTCAGGCGACGTTCGCGCACCTCTGGGGAGCGGATTGGGTCTGGCTCGAACGCTGGCACGGACGTTCTCCGAAGGCGCTGCCCGACCCGAAGAGAGTGCCGACGCTCGCGTCGGTGCGGGAAGAGTGGGGCGCCGTCCAGAACGCGCAGAAGGAATTCGTCGAAGGCATCACGGCGGAAGGGATGGCCGCGCCTCTCGTGTATCAGGGATTCGACGGAAAGACGTTCCACCGCACGATCGGCGACGCGCTCCTCCACGTCGCCAACCACGGCACGTATCATCGCGGCCAGATCGCGACGCTCCTCCGGCAGCTCGGGAAGACGCCGGTCTCAACCGACTTCTTCCGTTACGTGGACGCGGGCGGATAGGCGACGGAAGCTCGGATGGCCCCGAACGACATCTTCGTTGCGGCGGGGTTGCGCACGCCTTTCGTCCGCGTGGACGGCCCCTTCGCCGGCCGAGACGCGCTGTCTCTCTCGGTTCCGGTTTTCCAGGCGATGGCGCGGGAAGTTCCGGGGCCGATCGACTTCGCGGTCTGGGGCAGCGTCGTTCCGAACCTCGCCTACAGCAATCTCGCGCGCGAAGTGTGGCTCGAGGCGGGGCTCGATCCGCACGTGCCGAGCTTCACGACGATCCTCCAGTGCGCGACGAGCATGGTCGGCGTCTTCGAGGCCGCGGGGCTGCTTCGCGGCGACGGCCCGTCTCTCGCCCTCGTCGGAGGTGTGGAGGCGATGAGCCGCGTTCAGATCGGGCTCGGTCAGAGACTCTCGGACGGACTGCGGCGGGTCCTGCAGGCGAAGAGCTTCGGCCGGCGGCTGCAGGCGCTGCGCGCGGTGCGACTCCGCGACCTGCGTCTCTATCTCCCGGAAGTGAAGAACCGGGCGACCGGAAAGAGCATGGGCGAGCACTGCGAGGAGATGGCGAAGACCTGGGGAATCGGACGGCGCGAACAGGACGAGGTGGCGCTCGCGAGCCACGAGCGGACGCTCGCGGCGCGGGCGCGGGGCTTCTTCCGCGATCTCGTGTTCGAGCTCGACGGGACCTCCCAGGACGCCTTCCCGAGAGCGGACACGTCCCTCGCGAAGCTCGCGGCGCTCCCGCCGGCCTTCGACAAGAAGAGCGGCCGCGGAACGCTGACGGCGGGGAACAGCTCGCCGCTGACCGACGGCGCGGCCGGAGTCTGGGTGGCGACCGAAGCCGGCCTCTCGCGACTGCCGGCCTCGCTTCCGCGCGCCCGGCTCGTCGACTTCGAGATGGCCGCCGTCGACCTCTTCCACGAAGGGCTCCTGATGGCGCCGGTGCCGGCGATCGCGCGCCTCCTCGCGCGCCGGAAGCTCGAATTCGAGGACGTCTCGCTCTGGGAGCTCCACGAGGCGTTTGCGGCACAGGTGCTCTGCAACATCCGCGGGCTCGAGGACGCGGCGTACGTCGCGGAGAAGACCGGCCTGCCGCACACCTTCGGCGCGTTCCCCAAGGACCGCGTGAACCCGAACGGCGGATCGATCGCGATCGGGCACCCTTTCGGCGCGACCGGCGCGCGCATCCTCTCCCACGCCGTCGCGGAGCTCTCGGCGAGGGAGCAGGGAAGCCGCGCGATCGTTTCGATCTGCGCCGACGGAGGCCAGGGCACCGTCGCGTTGCTCGAGCGGGCGTGATGACGATCCGCCGGCTCTCCTCCGAAGCGGAGATCTGATGTCATCCCGCGGCCCCTGCGACGATTCGGCGGCCCGCTGGGCCGTCGGGGAAAGTCCCTGCGCGCGGCCCGCTCGACCGTGGGTCCTGGCGGCGACGATCCTCGGCTCGAGCATGGCCTTCGTGGACATGACGATCGTCAACGTCTCCCTTCCCGTGATTCAGTCGCGCCTCGGAGCCTCGGGGACCGGCGCGCAGTGGATCGTCGAGGCCTATGCCCTCTTCGTCTCCGCGCTCATTCTCGCGGGAGGGGCGCTCGGAGACCGGCTCGGCCGGCGCCGGGTCTTTCTCACGGGCATCGCGATCTTCGCCCTCTCCTCGGCGGCGTGCGGTCTCGCCCGGGACGTGGCCGAGCTCGTCGCCGCGCGCGCGATTCAGGGCATCGGAGCCGCGCTCCTCGTCCCCAACAGCCTCGCGATCCTGGGCGCCTCCTTTCCCGCGTCGGAGCGGGGCCGGGCGATCGGGACCTGGTCCGCCTTCTCCTCGGTCGCGAGTGCGGTCGGGCCTCTGGCCGGCGGCTGGCTGGTCCAGTCCATCTCCTGGCGCGCGGCTTTCTTCGTGAACCTGCCGATCGCGGCCGCCGTCGCGGGGATCTCCGTGTTCTTCGTGCCGGAGAGCCGGAATCCCGACGCCCGGCGCCTGGACGTGCTCGGCGCGTCGCTCGTAACCCTCGGTCTCGCGGGCTCGACCTACGCGCTGATCGAATCGGCCGATCGAGGCTGGAGCGACGCTCGCGTCCTCGCTTCGCTCGCAATCGGGGCGTTCGGGCTCGTCGCTTTCGTCTTCCAGGAGCGCAGAAGCCCGCACCCGATGGTCCCGCCGTCTCTCTTTCGCATCCGCGCCTTCCTCGCGGCGAACCTCCTGACTCTTTTTCTCTACGCCGCGCTCGGGGCGTCCCTGTACTTCATCTCCTTCGACCTGATCCAGGCCCAGGGATGGACGCCGACGGCCACCGGAGCGGCGATCGTGCCTCTGATCGTTTTCATGTTCGCGCTCTCCCGCTGGTCGGGCGCGCTCGCCGACCGCATCGGCCCGCGTCTCCAGCTCACATGGGGACCGGCGATCACCGCGCTCGGATTCGCGCTCCTCGCCATCCCCGGCGCCGGCGCGAACTTCTGGACCGGTTTCCTCCCCGGGCTTTGCGCGATCGGTTTCGGAATGGCCCTGACCGTGGCTCCGCTGACCACGGTCGTGCTCGGCGCGGTAGACTCCCGCCACGCCGGCACCGCCTCCGGCGTCAACAACGCGGTCGCGCGCGTCGCGGGCCTGCTCGCGATCGCCGCGCTCGGAATCCTCTTCGCGGGCATCTTCCACCGTTCGCTCGATCGAAGACTCGCGTCGGCCCAAGTCTCTTCAGCTACTCGGGAGCACGTGCGGGCGGAGAGCGGGAAGCTCGGCGCGACGAGGCCGCCGCCCGCCGCCCCGCGCGACGAGGCGCGGACCGTCGAGAGCGCCGTGCGGGACTCCGTCGCCGTTTCGTTTCGCGTCGTATCGCTCGCGTGCGCCGCGCTGGCGCTCGCCGCGTCGGGCTGCGCGGCCTGGGGGATCCGGGGCGGGCGGGAGTCGCATCGCGCCGCCAAGCGCGCCGCCGCGTGAGCGGCCGCGAATCCGACACCTCGTTCTGCGCCTGTTCGAAAGCGAACAGCGACCTCCCAGAAGCGGACAAGATCCGGCGCCGTCCGGGACCGAACTCGAGTCGGGTCCGCGACTTGCCCGGCGCGGCGGATGGCACGGCGGTCGCACTCCCGCACACCACGGGAGGTGAACGATGCGCTCCTTCCTCGCCGACGTCCGATTCGGGCTGCGCGGGCTCGCGAGGAACCCGGGGTTCGCCGCCGTCGCCGTCGCGACGCTGGCCCTCGGAATCGGAGCGACGGTCGCCGTCTTCGGCGTCGCCGACGCGGCGCTCCTGCGGCCGCTTCCCTATCCCGAGCCGGAGCGCCTCGTGCGCGTCGGCTCGAAGCACTCGGTCAAGAATCCGGAAGGCATCGGCGCCTCCTACATGGACTTCCGCGACTGGCGCGAACGCAGCCGCTCCTTCGAAAAGCTGGGCGCCGGGCTCGAGTCCTCGGCAGTCCTCGGGGGCAGTGAAGGCGCCGACCGGATCACGACCGTGTGGGCGTCCTCCGACCTTCTTCCGGCGCTCGGGATCGAGCCGGTCCTCGGGCGAAACTTTCGCGACGACGAGGATCGCGAGGGGGGCGACACGCATGTCGCGATACTTTCGGAGACCCTCTGGAAGACGCGCTTCGGCGGCGATCCTTCGATTCTCGGCCGCAAGATCCTGGTCGAGGGGAACCCCTACGAGATCGTCGGCGTGGTACCGGAGGACGAGCTCTTTTTCGACCGCGCGGGACTCCTGATCCCGCTCGTCAACCAGGCGTTCCCCGGGCGTTCCGGGCGCGCGATCGACGTCGTGGGGCGTCTCGCGCCCGGCGTGCCCCTCGCGACGGCCCGGGGCGAAATGGACTCGATCGGACGCGCGATCGCGCGCGAATATCCGGAAGAGGAAACCGGCTTCTCCGTCGTCGTGGAGCCTCTGCACGACTCGCTCCTCGGCGGCCGGCGGCCCGCGCTCCTCGTCCTGTCCGGCGCGGTCGTCCTGCTCCTCCTAATCGCGTGCGCGAACACGGCGAATCTCCTCCTCGCACGGGGAGCCTCCCGCCGCCGCGAGCTCGCGGTACGGGCCGCGCTCGGAGCACGTCGCGGGAGGCTCGCCCGGCAGCTCCTCGCGGAGAGCGGCGCGCTTGCCCTCGTCGGCGGCGCCGCGGGGCTCGCCGTCGCGTGGGGACTGCTCGCCGCGATCCGGCGGATGGTCGGCGATGCGCTTCCGCGAATCGAGTCGGCTGGTGCCGACGGCCGGACGGCGCTCTTCGCGGTCGGGGCTTCGGCGGCCACGGCCCTCCTCTTCGGGGCGATCCCGGCGCTCCTCGCTTCGGGGCGCGCCATGGCGACAGGACTGCGCGGACCGGGGCGCGGCTCCGGCGCCGAAAAGGCGCGTGCGCTCGACGGCCTCGTCCTCTTCCAGACGGCGCTCTGCGTCGTGCTGCTCGTCGCCGCGGGGCTCCTCGGCGGCAGCTACTTGCGGCTTTCGAGGACCAACCCGGGCTTCGCGCCGGAGCGGGTGCTCGCGGCGAACCTCTCGCTGCCGCGGGGCGTGTACAACCGCGACCCCGAGCGACGCACCGCCCTGCTCGAGCGCGTCGCGGCTCGAGTCGCCGCGCTCCCCGGCGTACGAGCGGCGGGCATGACCGGCTGGCTCCCTTCGAAAGGCTCCATGACGATGTCCTTCACGCCCGAAGGTCATCCCGTTCGCTCGCGCGCCGAGTCCCCGCAGGGGGAGCTTCGCGAGATCACTTCGGGAACCTTCGCGGCCCTGAGAGTTCCGATCCTCGCCGGGCGCGGCATTCTCGACGGAGATCGCGCCGACTCGGCGCCGGTCATCGTCGTGAACCGGAGGCTCGCCGAGAAGCTCTGGCCCGGCCGCTCCGCGGTCGGGCGGCACGTCACGCTCTTCGTCGACAAGGTCGAGCGGGAAGTCGTCGGCGTCGTCGGAGACGTCAAGCGGCTGGACCGCGGCGCGCAGTCGCCCGACCAGATGTACGTGCCCCTCTCGCAGGACCCCCTCTTCATCGGCGTCTGGCTCCTCGCGCGCGCGGAGGGGGACCCCGGCGCGCTCGCGGCGTCGATCGAGAGGGTCGTTCGCGAGCTCGATCCGGGTGTCGCGGTCTCGCAGGTCGAGACGATGTCGCGCGTCCTCTCGGGAAGCGTCGCGGAGCCGCGCCTGCGGACGGCGCTCATCGGTTTCTTCGCCGCGGCGGCGCTCCTTCTTGCTTCGATCGGTCTCTACGGCGTCATCGCGTACGCCGTCACGCGCCGGCGCTACGAGATCGGCGTGCGCGTGGCGATGGGAGCGACTCCGGGAGAAATCCTGGGGCTCTTCGTGAAGGGGGGACTGCGGCTCGCCGCCGTCGGGATCGCCGCGGGCGTCGTCGGAGCGGCGGCCGCGACGCGGCTCCTCGCCGGGCTCCTCTACGGAATCCGTCCGCTCGATCCGGCGACCTTCGCGGCGGCCGCCTCGCTGCTCCTCGCCGTGTCCTTCGTCGCGACCGTCCTGCCCGCGCGGCGGGCGGCCGCGACCGATCCGATCCAGGCGCTGCGGTCGGACTGAGAGGCGGCACGGCCCCGCCGCTGGATCAGGGGGTGCGCGGCGGACGGGTCTGGAGCCCGATCTTCGCGAGCGCGCTTTTCCCCTCTTCCCCGTTCAGCTTCCAGTACTGGAGACGCTCGCTCGCGAGGAGAGACGCCTTCTGACCGTCGCTCGCCTCCCACTCGACGATGCGGTGCGGCTCGGCTGCCTCGACGGCGACCCGCCACGTCGGGCCGCCCGCGATCTCGACGGTCCGGCGCTCGACCTCGAACGTTCCGGCCGGGACGGTCACGCGCGTCGGCCCCGCCTCGCGCCGGAGCGTCGCGCGCTCGACCTCGAGCGGGACGTGGTTCAACCGCGACGTCTCGAGCGAGCGCAGGAGCGGCACTTCCCGGCTCTCCCCCGGCGAGAGCGACGGCGCGGCGAGGCCGCGGGCCCAGAGAAGGATGGCGTCGGCCGGCAGCGCCCCGGCGGGAACGGGAATGGACCGACTCTGGTCCGCCTCGCCGTCGAAGTAGCTGTGCGAGGTGAGCCGCGCCGACGAGGCGTCGAAGAGGATCTGGCTGTAGACGTTCCCGCACCACTCCTGGGAAGAGAAGGAGATCTTGGTCAGGCTCCCCGCGGGACGCCCGTTGACCGGGGTGAGCGCCACGAAGGAGCTCGTCATCAGGTTGTAGTCGTAGATGCCCGTCGCGAAGTCCTCGACGAGATTCAGTTTCATCACCGGGAAATCGTCGGACTTCGGGTGCTTCCCAGGATCCGACTTGACGCGGACCGAATTCGAGAACGTCTCCGTCACGAAAATCGCGACCGCGACGCCCTGGCGCGGCGTCCCGTAACGACGAAAAGTCAGATCGTAGCCGGAGAGCTCCGCCCGGTTGTCCCCCCAGTGCTTCCAGAACGCGTCGCCGAAGACGAGCGCGGGCGACGGGCGCTCGGCGGCGACGGACTCGCGCCGGGCGAAACAGACCGCAGCCAGGGCTGCCGCGGCGAGGATCGCGAGGGGACGAAGAGAGCGCCGCATGATCACCTCCGTGGCGTGCCCATCCTACCGGCGCGCTGCGTGGATCAGCCGAGCAGGCCCGCGAGGACCTCCGACAGCGGCGTTCCTTCCGACACACCGGAAAGCCGCGGCAGACTCTCCCGAAGCGCCGCCAGGCGGCCAGGCTCGGCCGAAGCGTCCCACGCGATCGCGACCGGCATGTCCGTCGGAAAGTGCGGCGCGAGAGCGCGAGCGATGTAGAACCCCTGGTTTGCGGCGAGGTGCGCGACCGCCCGATCCCGGTCGCCGCCGAATCGCGGAAGAAGATCGTCGAGGTCGCCCTCGAGGTCCTCGGCCGGCGTCCGATCGAAGACGACGTCCAGGAACACCGCGTCCACGCGCCGCTCCCGGAGGATCCGCCGCGCGGAAGCGCCGTCGCGCGCATGCAGGAGCTCGACGTCCTCGCCGGCGGGAGTCAGCCGGCGAAACGCCTCGCGATACTCCGTTCCGTCTTCCACGATGAGCAGCGTGCGCCCTTTCACGCGGGCTCCTCGACGGCCGGCAGATCGAGAGCCACGCCTTTCGTCAAGCCGTCGGCCGGCGCGGCCGTGACCTCGACGGAACCGCCGTTGCGGCGAAGCAGCTCCGAAACGACTCCGAAGCCGCGCTCGGCCGCGCGACCCCGGATCTCGACGGTCGTCAAGCCGGGCAGATCGTCCGCCAGGATCACGCGCAGACGCGCTTCCCCGGTGACCGGATGGCGCCGCTTCTCGGCGGCGAGCGCGAGCCGGATACGTCCTTTCCGGGAGGCGCGCCCGGCCTCGACCGGCGAAACGCAACCGAAACCCGCGACGGCAACGCCGGAGCGGGTTTTTTCTTTCCCGCCTCCGCCGGCGCCGTCCGAGAAAGGGAGGCCCGAATGTCTCGATGTCCCGTCCGGTCCGTCCGGCGCGAAGAGAGCGTCCATCTCCAGATCGGCAAGAAAGGAAGCCACGATGAGCAAGATCCTCGATCAAGTCCTCTCCGCCAACGCCGCCTACGCGCGTGACTTCGGTGACCGCGAAAGACTCGCGATGCCGCCCTCGCGCGGCTTCGCCATCCTGACCTGCATGGACGCGCGCCTCGATCCGGCCAAGTACGCCGGCCTCGCGGAAGGAGACGCGCACGTCGTTCGCAACGCCGGAGGGCGCGCGAGCGACGACGCCATCCGATCCCTCGTCATCTCGCACAAGCTGCTCGGCACGCGCGAGTGGTTCGTCGTTCACCACACCGATTGCGGCATGGAGACGTTCACCGACGAGGTCATCCGCCGGCTCCTCGCGTCGAGCCTCCAGACTGCCCGCCTCGGACCCGACGGCTGGCAGGACTCGGGAGGCGGCGGCGGATCGGCCGAGGCGGAGTTCGTCGACTGGCTGACGATCCGCGACCGTGAGGCGAGCGTCGTCGAGGACGTCACCCGGATCCGGAGGCACCCCCTCGTCCCCTCCAGCATCCCGATCCACGGATTCCTGTACGACGTCCGCACCGGACGGCTGAACGCCGTGACGGAGGCGCGGCTGCTCGAAAAGGTCTCCTGAGGCACCGCGGCGACGGCGGGAGGCCGGACCGGCCGAGCCGGCGAGACCTCCCGCAGCCGCACCCGAAGGAGTCGCCACGCGGCTCCTGAGCGGGTCGGTCAATAATCCCCGCGATGCGGATCCTCTTTCTCGCGGCGGAGGCGGCGCCGTACGTCAAAGTCGGCGGCCTCGCCGACGTCGCGGGCTCGCTGCCGCAGGCCTTGCGCGAAGAGGGGCACGACGTCCGGCTCGCGATCCCCGGCTACGGCGCGATCGACTGGGACCGCTGGAAGCCCGAGCCGGTCGCGAGCTTCCCGATCCCCCACCGCGGCGGCGCGCAGAAAGCGGACGTCTATCTCGCCGCTCCCGACGTCTACTTCGTGACCGGGCCGCCGATCCCGACGCACCGCGGGATCTACGGCTCCTCGATCGCCGAGGACGCGCCGAAGTTCCTCTTCTTCTCTCTCGCGGCGCTCTGGACCTGCGGAACGCTCGGCTGGACTCCCGACGTCGTCCACGCCAACGACTGGCACACGGCCGCGGCCGTGTACTGGCTCGCGGGAGCCGGCCGGCGGGACCCTTTCTACCAGTCGATCGGGACGCTCCTGACGATCCACAACCTCCCGCACCTCGGGCAGGGGGCGGGTCCGTACCTGGGGGACTACGGCTTGACGACGTCACCCGCCATCGAGGCGCTCCCCACGCACCTGCGCGACTCGCTCCTCGGCCTCGGAGTCGTCTCGGCGGACTATCTGAACGCGGTCAGCCCGACCTACGCGCGCGAGATCATGACGGCGGAAAACGGTCACGGCCTGGACGGCGTCCTTCGCGCCCGCGGAGATCACCTGGCCGGCGTGTTGAACGGCATCGACACGGCTTTCTGGAACCCCGCTTCGGACCCGCACATCGCTCAGAAGTACGGCGCGGCGACTCTGGAGAAGCGCGCGGCGAACAAGTCCGCCCTCCAGCACGACGCGGGGCTGGCGCGGGGGGCCCGCATCCCGCTCGCCGCGGTCGTGTCGCGCCTCGACCATCAGAAGGGGCTCGACATCGCGGTCCCGGCTCTCTGGGGGTGGCTCGAGGCCGGCGGGCAGTTCGTCCTGCTCGGCTCCGGCGACTCGAAGCTCGAGCACGAATTCGCGCAGATGGAGGCGCAGCGTCCCGGTCGGGCGAGCGTCCGCCTCCGGTTCGACGCCCCCTACGCGCACCGCATCTACGCCGGCGCGGACCTCGTCCTCATCCCTTCGCGGTACGAGCCGTGCGGCCTGACCCAGATGATCGCAATGCGCTACGGCGCCGCGCCCGTGGCCCGTCGAACAGGAGGGCTGGCGGACACCGTCATCGACGCCGGAGACCCGGGCGGGACCGGCCTCCTGTTCGACGAGTTGAAGCCCGAGGCGCTCGCGGACGCGCTCGAGCGCGCCCTCGCGGTGTACTCTGATCCCCCCCGATGGCGCGATCTCCAGCGGCGCGGCATGCAGACGGATTTTTCGTGGGGGCGCTCGGCGCGCTCCTACTCGGAATTGTACGAACTGGCGAAGGCCAATCACCCGGCGCCGGAGTGAAGAGGCGGGCGGCGTGAAGACGCGTGCGGTCATTCTTGCCGGCGGCGAGGGCTCGCGACTCGGAGTGCTCACCCACAAGCGCGCCAAGCCCGCCGTTCCCTTCGCGGGCAAGTACCGCATCATCGATTTCACGCTCTCCAACTGCGCGAACTCGGGAATCGCCGACGTGATGATCCTGACGCAGTACCGGCCGCACTCCTTGAACGAGCACATCGGAGCGGGCCGCGCGTGGGATCTCGACCGCAGCCTCTCGGGCGGGGTCCAGATCTACGCGCCCTACCGGGATCGCCGCGCGACCGACTGGTACAAGGGGACGGCCGACGCGGTCTTTCAGAACCTGTCGTTCGTCGAGCGCCACCAGCCCGACCTCGTGCTCGTCCTCTCGGGCGACCACATCTACAAGATGAACTACGGAGCGCTCATCGAGCACCACATCCAGCACGAGGCGGAGATGACGATCGCGACGCGCAACGTCTCCCGCGAGGACGCGACGCGCATGGGGATCCTCGCGGTCAACTCCGACCACCTCGTCACCGACTTCGTCGAGAAGCCGAAGGACCCGCCGGGCACGCTCGCCTCGATGGGGATCTACGTCTTCAACCGCGACGTCCTGTCCCGGGCGCTCTCCGACGACGCGAAGAAGCGCGACTCTTCTCACGACTTCGGCAAGAACATCATTCCGTGGATGGTCGACGCCGGCGCGCCCGTGTACGCCTATCCCTTCGAAGGGTACTGGGTCGACGTCGGGACGATCGAGTCGTACTGGCAGACGCAGATGGAGCTGCTCGACGAGCCGCCGCCTCTCGACTTGAACGACCGCTCCTGGATCATCCACACCAAGTCGGAGGAGCGCCCCCCCGTGATGGTGCGGGAAGGCGCGATCGTGCGCGACAGCCTGATCACCGACGGCTGCGTGATCCAGGCCGGGGCGCTCGTCGAGCGCTGCGTTCTCTCCCCCGGCGTCACCGTGGGAATCAACGCGATCCTGCGGGAGTCCGTCGTGCTGACCGATGCGACGATCGGCGCCGGGGCCCGCATGCAGCGCGCCATCGTGGACAAGTCGGTGAAGGTCGGCAAGGGAGCCCGCATCGGAGGGCGCCTCCGCCACGGCGACGGCAGGGTCGAAGGACTCGGCCTGACCACGGTCGGCAAGAACGCGCAGATCGCCGAGAAGACCGAGATCCCGATCGGCGCGTCGATCGAATCGGACGAGGAGGCGGTCCCGCCGCCGAAGGACCGCGCCGCCGCGAGGTCGTAGAATCCCGCGCCATGAGACTGTCGCGAATCATCCTGGTCCTTCTCGTTCTGGCTCTCGCCTGGTGGCTCTGGACGAAATCGGGAATCTTCTCGAGCGGCTCGGGAAGCGAAGCGTCGACCGCGCCCGTCGACCGGGCCCGGACCGCGGCCGCCGCGAGCGGGGCGCGCGCCTCGGAGACCGGCCAGGCGCAGCGCGAAGCGGACGCGGCCGCTCCCTCGGGCGGCGCGATCTCCGAGAACATGACGCCGGATCAGGTGCGGTCGCTCCTCGGATCGCCGGACGAGACCCGAACCGAGACCTCCGAGACCGGCGCCTCGAGAGAGCGATGGATCTACCGAAGCGTCGGCAAGAGCGTCGTCTTCGAGAACGGGGTGGTGATCCGTGTGGAATAGAGCCCTTCGGTCTTCGCGAATCGTCGGCTTCGGAATCCTACTGGCGGGGACCGCCGCGGCGGTCGGACCGACGGCCGGACCCCCCGAAACGAAGAAGGACGGGACGCGAGAGACGGTCCAGGGCGTCGAGATCACGGACCCGTACCGCTGGCTCGAAGAGCAGGACGCGCCGGAGACCCGCGCCTGGATCGACGCCCAGAACGGCTACACGAAGCGGGTTCTCGACCAGGCCCCGGGGCGCGCCGGGCTCGAGAAGCGGATCGCCGAGCTCCTGAAAGTGGACATCATCACGACGCCGACGGAAAAGGGGGGGCGCTACTTCTTCTCTCGGCGCGCCGCCGACCGCGACCTGCCGGTCCTCTACGTGCGCTCCGGGCTGCGCGGCTCAGACGAGGTGCTCGTCGATCCGGACAAGCTCTCCCCGGATCACACGCTCTCGGCGAGCTTCCTCGACGTCTCCAACGACGGAAGCCTCGTGGTGTACGGGGTCCGCCACGGCGGCGAGGACGAGCAGATCGTGCGGCTCCTCGCCGTGGACGGACGCAAGGCGCTGCCGGACGAGCTTCCCCGCGCGCGCTACTCGGGCGTCTCGCTGACCGCCGACAAGAAGACGATCTACTACTCCCGGCAGACGAAGGAGGGCCCGCGCGTCTTCCGCCACGACCTGGGGACCGACCCGGCCTCGGACGCGAAGCTCTTCGGCGACGGGTACGGACCGGAAAAGATCATCGGCACCTCGCTGTCCGACGACGGCAAGTACCTGGTCCTCGTCGTCTCCCACGGCTCGGCCGCGACGAAAACGGAGGTGTACTTCCAGGAGATCGCGGCCGGCGGCCCGCTCCGCCCCGTCGTCAACGACGTCGAGGCGCGCTTCGCGCCCCGCGTCGGAGGGGACACGATGTTCCTGCAGACCAACTGGGAGTCGCCGAACGGGCGCGTCCTCGCGGTGGACTTGAAGTCCCCCGCTCGCGAAAACTGGAAAGAGGTCGTCCCGCAAGGCAAGTCGGCGATCCAGGACACCGCCGCGGCCGGCGGCCGCCTCTTCGTGCGCTACTCCGAGAACGTCGTGCCGAAGGTCCGGATCTTCGAGCCGAGCGGCAAGAGCGTCGGCGAGATCTCGGACCCCTCGATCGGGACCGTCAGCAACGTCGCGGGGGACTGGGACAAGAAAGAGGGCTTCTACACGTATCAGTCCTACGTCGTGCCGTCGAAGATCTATCGATACGACATCGCGACCGGCTCCCGATCGGTTTTCGCCGAGACGCACGTCCCGATCGCGAGCGACCGTTACGAGGTCGAGCAGGTGCGCTATCCCTCGAAGGACGGCACCGAAATCCCGATGTTCCTCGTGCACCGCAAGGGGATGGCGCGGGACGGACGGAACCCGGCTCTCCTCACGGGATACGGTGGCTTCACGCTCTCCTCGACACCCGGGTATTCGGCGCTCGCGGCGCTCTGGGTCGAGCTCGGAGGCGTTTACGCCGTCGCCAACCTGCGCGGCGGCGGCGAGTTCGGCGAGGCCTGGCACAAGGCCGGCATGCTCGAGAGGAAGCAGAACGTCTTCGACGACTTCATCGCGGCATCCGAGTGGCTCATCGCGCAGAAGTGGACCTCGCGGGAGAGGCTCGCGATCGCGGGCGGATCGAACGGGGGCCTCCTGGTCGGCGCGGCCCTGACGCAGCGACCGGAGCTCTTCCGCGCGGTCGTCTGCTCCTACCCTCTGCTCGACATGGTGCGCTACCACAAGTTCCTCGTGGCGGGATACTGGGTTCCGGAGTACGGCTCCTCGGAGAACGCGGAGCAGTTCAAGTACCTCTACGCCTACTCTCCGTACCATCGGGTCAAGGCAGGAACGCCGTATCCGGCGGTCCTCTTCATCACGGGCGACTCCGACACGCGCGTGGCGCCCCTGCACGCGCGGAAGATGACGGCTCTGATGCAGGCGGACAGCGCCGATCAGGCGGACCGGCCGGTGCTCCTCTACTACGACAAGCAGGCCGGCCATTCCCGCGGTTTCATCACGCCGGTCTCGAAGCAGATCGAGGATCTCTCGACGGAGCTCCTCTTTCTGACCTGGCAACTCGGCATGGAGGCGTCGCCGGCGGCGAAACCGGCGAAAAAGGCGGCCTGATCGGCGGCGACCGTCTGCGCCCGCGGACGGCTATTGCTGCGGGATGATCGTCTCGGTGACCGGGCGGCCGTCGGCCCCATCGCGGCCGAAGATGTCGACGGATTCGACCTTGAGGGTCATGCCCGGTTTCTCTTTCACGAAGATCCGCTCGAGAATCGCCGGACGTCCGCCGATCGTGCCGAGAGCAACGGGACAGCCATCGCGCATCGCGACGATGAAGGGGCGCTTCTTCCCGGCCTTGAGTCGGAAAGCGAAGGTGCCGGGATCCTCTCCAGGATCGACGTCGAATCCATAGGCCCGCTGGCGCTCGACGCGGTTCAACTCCTCGCGCCGCCCGTCCTGCGCCTTCAAGAGCCAGTAAACGACGACGGGGTTCTTCGGGTCGAGCTCCCCCGAATCCCCGAGCCGCGCGTCGTACACGACGACGTTGGCGTTCTTGCTCCGCTCGATGGTGAAGAGATGGGCGGGGCAAGGCGTCGCGGGCGACGGCGGCTCCTGGACGATCCCAAGCGCGAGCGAAGCGACGAGAAGAAATGCAGGCATGCCCGAACTATAACGACCGAAAGAGGGCTTCTTCGAGGAGCTCCTCCGCCCACGACCTCGGGCGCCAGGGCAGAACGCCTTCCACGAACCCGACGTGCCCGCCCCTTTCGCTCACGGCGAAGCGCACCGCGGGCGAGGCCGCCTGGCGCGCCTCCTCGACCGTCGCCGCCGGGAGAAAGGGGTCGTCCCGCGCCGAGACGCAGAGCGTGGGCGTGTCGATCTCCGAAAGGTACCGGAGAGAGCTCGACCGGGCATAGTAGTCGTCCACGCCCGCGAAGGAGTGGAGCGGCGCGGTCGCCGCGTCGTCGAACTCGCGGAAGGTTCTCGCCCGCTCGACGCGCGGGACGTCGATCGCGCCCGCGGCCTCGGAAAAGCGCCGCGCCGTGTCGAGCGCCTTGACGCGAAGGGTCGAGAGGAGCGACGCCGTGTAGAGGCGTCCGACACCGGTCTCGAGCTTTCTCGCGCCGGCCGCGAGGTCATAGGGAACGGAGATCGAAGCCGCCCGCCGCACGAGACGCTGGCCGGGGTGCTCTCCCAGCCACTTGAGAAGGACGTTGCCGCCGAGCGAGACGCCGACGGCGGCGATCTCGGCGTCCGGCTCGCGCGCCGCGATCGAACGCAGGAGGAAGTCGAGGTCCTGCGTCTCGCCCGAGTGGTAGAGGCGCGGGCGCCGGTTGGGCAGCATCCGGAAGGGCCGTCGCGGATCGCGGGCGCACGACCGGAAATTCAACGCCGCGCCGCGGTATCCCCGGCGTCGGGCGAGGCGCAGGAGCCCCTGGGCGTAGACGGAAAAGGAGCTGCCCTCGAGGCCGTGGAGGACGACGAGGACCGGCGCTCCCCGCGGGCCCGCGATCCAGTCCACGAGGAGCTCGTCCCCGTCCGGCGTCTCGAGGCGCTCGCGCTCGAGGGGAAGGAGCCCGCGGCGCCGCGCGAAGCGGCCGCCGAGCGTCTGCGCGTGCGCGCCCGGAAGCCACCAGGCGGGCCGAAACGCGGGCCCGCCGGGATAGACTTCGCCCTTCGGCCCGGCCAGCGGGTCCGCCCGGCGTCCGGAGCCGCGAGAAGAAATCAAGCCCCCGGCCTCAAATCTTTTCGACGGAGGTACGAATGAAGTCGCTCACCGTGGCCCTCCTCTCCGGAGCCGCCGCGCTGCTCGCCCCGGGCGGCGGGCTCGCGTCGCCGGCGCCGCCGGAGACGGCCGCCGGTTCCTTTTCCGTTCCGGTCGAGTATCGCAAGCTTGGGAACGGGCTCAAGGTCGTGCTCTCGAAGGACGATTCCTCTCCCAAAGCGGTCGTCGCCGTCTACTACAACATCGGTTTCCGCATCGAGCCGAAGGATCGCACCGGATTCGCGCACCTCTTCGAGCACATGATGTTCCAGGGCTCGCAGAATCTCGGCAAGATGGAGTTCATCCGCCTGGTGCAGTCGAACGGCGGGGTCCTGAACGGCTCGACGCGATTCGATTTCACCAACTACTTCGAGATCGTCCCTTCCAACGCGCTCGAGACCGCGCTCTGGGCCGAGGCCGACCGAATGAAGGGCCTCCAGATCAACGAGGAGAACCTGAAGAACCAGCAGGAAGTCGTCAAGAACGAGGTGAAGGTCAACGTCCTGAACCGGGCGTACGGCGGATTCCCCTGGCTCGACCTTCCGCAGTACGCCAACACGAACTGGTTCAATTCGCACAACTTCTACGGCGATTTGAAGGATCTCGACGCGGCGACGCTCGACGACGTCAAGAAGTTCTTCTCGACGTTTTACGCGCCGAACAACGCCGCGCTCGTCGTCGTCGGCGACTTCGATTCGAAGCAGGTCGGCGCCTGGATCGACAAGTACTTCGCCGGCATCCCCGCGGCGAAGCTCGCGCCGAAGCCGGACATCTCCGAGCCGCGGCAAGAGAAGGAGAAACGCGCGTCGAAGCCGGACGCGCTCGCCACCCGTCCCGCGCTCGCCGTCGGATACCACGCGCCCAAGCGCAACACGCCCGAGTATTACGCGATGGGCCTGCTCGACCAGGTGCTCGTGCAGGGCAAGGACAGCCGCCTGTACCAGGCGCTCGTGCAGAAGTCGGGGCTGACCGGGGACGTCGAGGGCGGGATCAACTCCGGCCTCGGCCACATGTTCAACATCGACGGGCCGACGCTCTGGGACGTCTCGCTCTACTACGACAAGGACAAGTCGTCCGATCAGATCCTGAAGGTTCTGGACGAGGAGATCGCGAAGGTGCAGACGACGCCGGTGCCCAAGGAGGAGCTCGACCGGGCGATGGTCAAGATCCGGTCGAACATCTACGACGGGATCGAGGGTTTCTTCGGATTCGGCCGCGCCGACCTGCTCGCCTCCTTCGCGCTCTTCGACGACGATCCGCAGGCGATCAACCGGATGGAGGAGAACTTCCGCAAGGTCCCGCCCGAGCTGATGCAGAAGACGGCCAGGGAGTACCTGCGGCCCGAGAACCGGACGATCCTGCTGATCGAGCCGAAAGCCGAAGAGAAGAAGACGGACGCGAAGCCCGCAGAGAAGAGCGGCTCGTAGGCGCCGCCACCGGAGAAACGACATGAAGAAGATCCTCTCGATCGTTGCGCTCGCCGCCTTTCCGGCGGCGGCGCTCCTCGCCCAGAAACAGGCGCCTCCCGAGCCCCTCCCCGCGAAGGGATTTCAGGTGCCGGCGCCGAAGAAGCTGACGCTTCCCAACGGACTCGGCGTGACGCTCGTGCCCTACGGGACGGTCCCGAAGGTCACCGTGCGTCTGTCCGTCCGCAGCGGCCACATCGACGAGACGGCGGACCAGGTCTGGCTCTCGGACCTGATGGGCGACTACCTGACGCAGGGCACGGCCACGCGGACCGCCACGCAGATCGCCGAGGCCGCCGCCCGCATGGGCGGCTCGCTCGACGTCTCGGTCGGCGCCGACCGCACGGAGATCGGCGGCGATGTCCTCTCCGAGTTCGCGCCCGAGATGGTCCAGCTGATCGCGGACGTCGTGCGCAACCCGAAGTTCCCCGAGTCCGAGCTCACGCGCCTGAAAGCGGACCGTGGCCGCCAGCTCGCGATCGCGCGCACCCAGCCGCGCCCCATCGCGACGGAGAAGTTCGTCGCGGTCCTCTACCCGAACCATCCCTACGGCCGGCTTTTCCCGACGCCCGAGAAGCTCCAGAGCTACACGCTCGATCAGGTCCGCGCCTTCCACGCGGCGAACTTCGGGGCGGCGCGCTCGCACCTCTACGTCGTCGGGCGTTTCGACGAGAAGGCCCTCGAGGCCGCGATCCGCTCCGCGTTCGGCGACTGGAAGAAGGGGAGCGACCCGGTCTCGAACGTCCCGAAGCCGGTGAGCGAACGGGCGGTGTACATCATCGACCGGCCGAAGGCGGTGCAATCCACCGTCATCCTGGGGATGCCGGTTCCTCTCCCGTCGAGCCCGGACTGGATCCCGCTCCAGGTGACCAACACGCTCCTCGGCGGCTTCTTCTCGTCCCGCATCACGGCCAACATCCGCGAGGCGAAGGGCTATACGTATTCGCCGGCCTCGACGGTCTCGACGCGCAACCACGACGCCTACTGGGCCGAGATCGCCGACGTGACGACGGCGGTCACCGGGCCGTCCTTGAAGGAAATCTTCTTCGAGATCGACCGACTGCAGAAGGAGGCCCCGCCGGACAAGGAGCTCCAGGGCATCAAGAACTACATGGCGGGAACGTTCGTCCTCCAGAACTCGTCGCGCCCGGGGATCCTGGGACAGCTCGCGTTCGTCGATCTGCAGGGGCTGCCGGACGACTATCTGAACCGCTTCGTCGAGCGCGTGAACGCCGTGACCCCGGCGGACGTTCAGCAGCAGGCGCAGAAGGCGCTGACCGACGACAAGGCGACGATCGTGATCGCCGGCGACCGGTCCGTCATCGAGGAGCAGGTCAAGCCGTACGGTCCGATCAAGTAGCCATCGGATCGGAGACCGCCGGTCCATTCGGGGGCGCGGGAAACCGCGCCCCCTCTGCTTTTTCGGGTCGGACCTCACCTGCCCGACCGCCCGTCGATGCTGTCTCCATGCGGCCCCACCCCGACTTCCCGCGGATCTCGGCGGCCTTGTCGCGGGTCCCGCTCCGCGGCTGGCAAGGGGTGGCTTTCCGTTCCTCGACGCCGGCCTACTCCGCGTCGCGGGACCTCCTCTCCGGAGAGGGCGTTCGGCGCCACGGCGGGCGGTGGAATCCGCCCGGAATCTTTGCGGCGGTCTACGCGAGCCTGACGCCCGAGACCGCTCTCGCCGAAGCGCTCGGGCGCTTGCGCGAATACGGGATCGCGGTCGCCGACGCCATGCCGCGGGTGCTGACGGCGCTGGAGATCGAGGTCGAGGCGCTCGCGGACCTGACGTGCCCGCGGGCGCGGCAGGCGCTCAAGGTCTCGAAGCGCCGGATGCGGTCGGAGCCGTGGCGCCGCGCCACCGAGGAAGGGCGGGAGGCCGTCACGCAGGCGATCGGGCGAGCCGCGTTCGAGCGAGGCCTCGAAGGCCTCCTCGTCTTTTCGGCGCCCGACCCCGCCGGAAGAAACCTCGTGCTCTTTCCCGAGAGGCTGCGTCCCGGCAGCCGGCTGCGCGTGCGAACTCCGATGGCGCACTGAAGCGATATGCACTTATTCATGAAATAGTGCTTGACAGCCGGGTCGCTCCGGCATAGCCTCGAATCATGAGTCGGAGCCTGGTCGAGCAGGTCCGTGAGGACCTGGGCGTCTCGCGGCGCCTTTTCGCGCGACTGACCGGCTACTCGGAGCGGGCGATCGCCGCCTGGGAGGCGGGACGGGAGCTCTCCGAAGCGAGCCGCCAGCGGATCCTCGAGACGCGCCGCCTCGAAAAGGCGCTCACGCGGGTCATGAAGCCCGCGGCGATCGCCGCGTGGCTCGAGGAGCCCAATCGCGCGTTCCGCGGATTGAAGCCCCTCGAAGTCATCGAGCGCGGCGAGGTGGACCGCATCTGGCGGATGATCTTCGAGCTCGAGTCGGGGACGCCCGGTTAGCGTCCACACCTCGGCGAAGCCACGGCGGGTTCTTCCGCGCCACCAACGGATAGACGGGACACTTCCGGTGGTGCGCCCCCGGCAGATAACCGGTCGATACCAGGAACTCGCGCACGATCTCGCCTCCGGTGAATCGGAAGTTCTCCCGGAAGAGCCGCGCCCACTCTTCGAGCGGGAGCGGGTGGTGCGCGTCGAGCCAGCGGGCGAAAGAGCCGTGCGATTTCTTGAGCTCCATCACCTTTCTCGCATTGGCGATGACGGCGTCCACTTTCAGCCGGTTGCGCACGATACCGGCGTCGGAGAGGAGCCGGCGCCGATCGCGCGCTCCGTAGGAAGCGACGGTTTCCGGCGCGAAGCCGTCGAAGGCGCGACGGAACGCCTCCTTCTTCTTCAGGATCGTCAGCCAGGAAAGCCCGGCCTGGTTGATCTCCAGTGCGAAGCGCTCGAGCAGACGATCGTCGCGCCGGATCGGAAAACCGTATTCGCGCTCGTGGTAGGGGCCGTGAAACGGGTGCCCGGGAGCGATCTCGCAGTACGTCGTCGCCATTTCCGGCGACGAGTCTCGCGGCGCCGGGGCGCCGCGTCAACTCCGCGGCTCAGAAGCGGTTTTCGGTGTCGTCGCCCGGAAGGCTCTCCTCGTCGTCGCCGAGCGGATCCTCCTCGAGATCCACGGCGACCCGCAGCGTAACTTCCCCGCGGGCGGCCAGGACCATGAGCCACTTGGGGATCTCGACGGTGGGGGTCTCGTCGCAGGCCGAGGCGATGAATCTCGCGTTTTCGACGTCGGGAAGAGCCGATGAGACGTAGCGAGTTGCCATGTCGCCCTCTTTTGCCATCGATGCGTTGCAAGCGACGTTCCGCTCGAGCGCCACATAGGTGGCGCGGCGTAAGTGCTGTAACGGCAACAGCCTCGGGAGAGGCCGACTGCCCGTTCGTCCCCGACGCGAGGCCCGGCTGACGAGATTCGTCAGCGCCCGAAGCCCCCTTAAGACAGTCTTTTATCGGAGGCCGGCGCGAAGTCCTCGAGCGTCCACGGCGGACCGCCTCGGGGGGGCGCGACGGATTCCTGGACTCGACTACTTCTTCTTGGACTCGGACTTGGACGCTTTGACCTCGACGGCGGTCGCGTGCATCCGGTACTCGATCGTGACCTTGTCGCCCACCTTGAGCCCCGCGGGGACCTTTGTCGAGCCGTCGCGGGCGATCTCCCAGCGATCCTTCCCCTTCTGGACCACGATCATGTCGCTGTCGATCTCGAGCACCGGTCCCGTCACCTGGTAGGTCTTGGCGGTCGCGCCGAGAGCGAGCGCCGACAACAGCAATCCGCCCACGAGCGTCGCGACGATCGGAAGCCTCTTCATCTGGGATCCTCCTCTTTCGCGCGATTCTATCGGCGGCGCCGGACCCCGGTGGTAGAGTCCGCGGAGCTCGTGGCGGTGGAGTCCGCCGTAACCGCCGTCTCCGGACGGCCAATGACTCCTACGACGAAGACAGGCGTCGTGGGGTCACCTCCCGCGACGCCGGGAGGACGCGGATGAGCCGATTCTTCTGGATCTGTCTGGGAGGCGCCGCCGGGACCGCCGCCCGCTACGCGGTCTCGAGCTGGGCTCTCGATCTGCTCGGGACCGGTTTTCCCTGGGGAACTCTCGCGGTCAACGCCGTCGGTTCTTTCCTGATCGGCGGCATCATGCACGTCGGGCTGGAGACGCAGCTCCTCACCCCGACGGCGCGTGTCGCGCTGACGACCGGAGTGATGGGCGGTTTCACGACGTACTCCGCTTTCAACTACGAGACCCTGCGGCTCTTCGCCGAGGGCGCGCGCGTCCTCGCCCTCGTCAACGTTTTCGCAATGATCTTCATCTGCCTCGCCGCCGGCGTCGCGGGCCTCGCCCTCGCGCGCCTCGCGGTGGGCCACTAACCGGGAGCCGCCATGCGCATCCTCGACGGAGAACAAGTGCTCGTTCGCATCTTCATCGGAGAATCGGACCAGTGGCACGGCCGCCCTCTCGCGATGGCGCTTCTCGACCGCCTTCGCCGCGAAGGATTCGCGGGCGGCACCGTCTTTCACGCGGTCGCCGGCTTCGGCGCCCGGAGCGTGCTCCACACCGCGCACTTGATGCGTCTTTCCGAGGACCTCCCCGTCGTCCTCGAGGTCGTGGACACGGAGGAGCAGATCGACAGGCTCCTTCCGATCTTAGACGAGATGGTCGCGGAAGGGCTCGTCACGCTCGAAAAGACGCGCGTCCTGAAGTACTCCCCCGGAAAGCGGCCGATCGGCCGTTGACGGCGCGCGAGACTAGCCCGGAACTCCTTCCACGAGCACCATGTCGGTGGTGGCGCTCGCCTCCCGGATCTCGCGCGCCGGACGGTACTCCTCCGAGCTCCACCACTCCCGGGCGCGCTCGACGGTCGGGAACTCGAGGAGGACGAAACGCTTCGGTCTCCAGCTTCCCTCGAGCGTCTCGCACGCGCCGCCCCGCACGAGGAAGCGCCCGCCGAAGCGGGCGAGCGCGCGCGTCGAGAGCTCCTTGTAACGCTCGTAGACGGCCGGATCCTTCACCTCGATGTTCAAGACGACGTACCCGGGCATCGTTCCTCCGTTTCGAGCCGCCCGGCCGACGCCGCGCGGCGCCCGATCAGACATCAGACCATCAGACCATCACGCCGCGGACGGCGAGGAATCGCGCGCCGAGATCCGCGTCGCCTTCCCGGACAACTCTCGCCGCCGCCTGCTCCGGAGAAAGCGCGTTGAAGAAGAGACGCCAGGCGTCGTCGGCCGTCAGCCACACGGCGAGCGCCGGCGCGTCGCAACCGCCGCGGTAGAGGGCCCACCGTCCCGCCTCCCGCCGGACCGACCAGACTCCGCCGGCCTCCCCGTCGATCCGGACCAAAACCGCCGCGCCCTCCGCGGCTTTCGCGTCGCGCAAAGCCACGGAGATCGCATAGAGCGAGAGCTCCAGGACGGGGTGGAGAAAGCGCCGGCTCGTGAGCGGCGGCGCCGCGACGGCGTCGCGGATCTGAGCCTGGTGATGCCACCACTCGGTGTACTCGCGGCCGACGTCGAACCAGTTCTCGGAAGCGTCCTCGCCGGCCCAGGCGACCGGAAAGAGAGCCGGACCGTGCAGCGGAAGGGAGGCGAGGAGCTTCGAGAGCTCGGGGCCCGAGACCTCGAGGAGCTCGACCAGAACCGCGGGCGAGAAGCGGCGCGCGACGCGCACCCAGTCCGCGTTCAGCCGATTGAGGTACTCCACGAGATCCCGGTAACCCTCGATCGGCGTGCCGGCGGGGAGTCGGTGCCCGTCGCGCTGCATGGAGAGCCGGCGGAGGCTCGAATCGAGAAGGTGCGCGGCCACGTCGCGGACGAGCCAGGCGCCCGCGACCGTCGGCCGGTCCCAGTCCGCTGGAGAGAGGCCGCGCAGGAGCGCCACCAGTTCCGTGTGGAGCGGAGCGAAGAGCGGCCCGGTGTCGATGGGTCCGGCGCGTTCCACGCCGCGACTTTAACCCGTCGATTCCGGATCGCGGACTACGGGACTACGAACTATGGGACGACGGTCACGTTGTCGAAGACGGCGGTGCATTTCGCCGCATTGTTGTGCGAGGTGACCGCGAGCCCCACGAGAACGTCCGATGGAAGGCTCACGGCCTGGCTCCCCACCGTCGTCCAGGTCGTCCCATTGCTCGAGCGATACGCCGTGAATGTGTTTCCGCTCCGCACGAGCCGGACCCAGTACGGCGCTGCCCCCGTCGAGCCGACCGAGCTCGTCACCCCGCCCTTCGTCAGTCGCCACTGGAACCCGGAGGTCCCCCGCGGCAGGAGCTCCATCATCGCGTAGGGCGAGTTGTTGCTCAGATCCTGGCGGATCATCACCCCCGCCTTCGCATAGGAATTCGTGTTCTGCACGCTTGCGACGCGCGCGCGGATCTCCCCGCTGCCCGACATCGACTGGTACACGTAGTGAAACTGATCGCTCGTCCCGTAGACGTCCGCCCCCGATCCCAGGACCGTGAACGTCCCGCCCGCCTCCGTGGCGCTTCCCGCCAGCGCGACGGCTCCCACGTCCTGCTGGACCCATGGGGACGGAAGCGTGGGCGTCGTGAGATTCACGGTGATCCCGACCGCCGCCGACGTCGTCACGGCTCCCAGGTTGTCGGTTGCGCGAACCGTCAGGCTGTGCGCGCCGGCGGAGGGCGAACTCCAGACGAACGTGTAGGGAGTCGCCGTGCGTGTTCCGAGCAGGTTCGCGCCGTCGTAGAAGGCGACCTGCGTCACGCTGCCGCCCGGGTCCGAGGCCTGCGCCTCGATCGAGATGCTCGGCGGATCCTGAAAGACCGCTCCGTTGGCGGGGCTCGTGATCGCGGCGGTCGGAGGCGAATTTCCCCCGAACGTCAGGGAGAGATTGTCGAAGACGGCGGTGCACTTCGCTGCGTTGTTGTGCGAGGTCACGGCGATCCCGACGAAAACGCCTTGCGGCAGCGTCACGGTCTGGCTGCCGACCGTCGTCCAGGTCGTCCCGTTGGCCGACTCGTACGCGGTGATGGTGTTCCCGCTCCGCACGAGCCTCACCCAGTACGGCGCCGCCCCCGTCGAGCCGACCGAGCTCGTCACCGCCCCCTTCGTCAGTCGCCACTGAAATCCGGACGTCTTCCTCGGCAGGATCTCCATCATCGCGTAGGGCGAGTTGTTGCTCAGGTCCTGCCGGATCATCACCCCGGCCTTCGCGTACGAGTTCGTGTTCTGCACGCTCGCGACGCGCGCCCGGATCTCGCCGTTGCCCGACAGCGACTGGTACACGAAGTGAAATTGATCGCTCGTCCCATAGACGTCCGCCCCGGATCCGAGGACCGTGAACGACCCTCCCGCCTCGGTGGCGCTCCCCGGCAGCCCCACCGCCCCGACGTCCTGCTGCAGCCACGGCGACGGCAGCGAGTCCGGCGGGTTCTGGACGGTGACGGTGACCGTCGCGGACGTGGTCGTCGCGCCGTGGTCGTCCGTCGCGACGGCGGTCAACGTGTACGCGCCCGCCGCGACGCCGGTCCAGTTGAACGTGAAGGGAGCCGACCGGTCGGTCGCGAGTCGCGTCGTGCCTGAGAAGAAATCCACCCGAACGACCGCGCCGTCGTCCAAGACCGATGCGACGAGCGAGATCGACGCCGGGGCCGTGAAGACGGCGCCGTTCGTGGGACTCGTCAGGACGACCGAGGGAGGCGAGTTGGAAGCGACGGCGCGCGTGTAGCCAGCGAGCGCGTCGATCCGGCCCCACCCCGCCGTGTTGTTCGGCACGGCTCCGGCCGCGATGCCGCCGCACGTCTCCGTGGTCGGCTTCGCGACGGCCGACTGTTCCATGAGGACCTCGAGGCCGCTGACGTTGCCGGAGAGCGACGGGGACGCCGAGAGGAGGAGCGCCGCGAGCCCGGCGGCGTGCGGGGCCGCCATGCTCGTGCCGCTCATCGTCGTGTACCCGCCTCCCGGAACGCTCGAGCGAATGTTCGTGCCGGGCGCGATCACTTCGGGCTTGATTGCTCCGTTCTGCCCCGGACCGCGGCTCGAGTAGCTCGCCACGGAGTCGGTCGTGTTGGTCGCTCCGATGGTGAACGACGCCTCGTACATCTGGGGAACCCCGACCGCGCCGCAGCCGCTCGTCCCGTCGTTGCCCGCCGAGATGACGACGAGGATGCCGGCCGCGCGCACGTTCTCGACGATGCTCTTCAACGTGTCGGGATTCGTGCACCCCTCGCTCGCCGGGCAGTCCCAGGAGTTGGTGATGATGTCCGGCGACTTCGAGGGGTCCGGGTTCACGCCCGCGAGGTTCGTCGGCGCGAGGAACCACTGGAAGCACTCGGTGTACCGCGCCGGTGTCCCGACGCCGCGGTCCATGTTGCGGCAGCCGATCCACTTCGCGCCGGGGGCGACGCCGACCTGATTGCCGTTGCCGTCGTCGCCGACGGCGATTCCCATCGTGTGCGTTCCGTGAGAATCGTCGTCGCATGGAGCGGACGAGTCCGAGTGGCACGGGTTTCCCGGACTCGCATTGTGGATCGCGTCGTGCCAGTTGTAGTTGTGGTCGGCCGTTGTCCCGTTCCATCCGCGGTACTTTCCCTTGAGCGCCGGATGCGTCCAGTCGTACCCGGTATCCTGGCCGCCCACGACGACCCCCTGCCCGGTCACCCCCGCCGCCCACACCGAGGGGGCGCCGATCGTCACGAGATTCGGCTCCGGCCCGCCCGCGAGCGCGCTCGTGATGTTCAAGCCGGTGGGAGCGTGCGGCTGGGGCAGATCCAGGAACCGCTCGAGATTCGCTTCGACCCGCGCGACGTCCGGGCGCTGGGCGAGAGATTCGATCGAGTCCGTTCGGCCGCGTACCCGGATCATGTTCGTGATCCAGAAATCCTGATGCTCGGTTCCCGAAGCATCGAGCTCCGCTCGAAGCGATCTCTGCGATCGCTCGGCCGTCTCCCTCAACTTCTCGAAGACGTACTGCGCCTTCTCCGCCCGAGTCGGCAGGTCGCGCGCGCCGGAGAGGTCGGCCTGGTCGCGCAGAACGACGAGAACGTCCTGCTCGGTATCGGGAGGGGCGGTGCGCAAACGGAGATCGATCTTCGACTGCCAGGAGAAGTCGCGCGGCAGAGTCTGTTCTCGCGCGACAGACGCGGCGAGACTCGCAGCCAATGCGACGGTCACCCATCGAGCCGTTGCCACTTCAGCCTCCTCCGCGTTCGGATCGGAAACAAAAGCCTATCAGTGGAAAAGGTCAGAAAGCGGCGCAGACAGGTGGGAGGAGATGACGCCGTCGGCCGCCGCCGCGGGCGGCCGGGCACCTTCAGAAGTAGCGGCGGCCGTCGAAGAAGATCCGGATGAAGCCGAAGTAGCGGGTGCGAAGCGGGGGCGCGGCAGCGTCGGGACGCCCGACGATGACTGCCTCGACCGGCCGATCCACGCCCGCCCCGATCTGAACGAAAGTCGAGTAGGTGTAGCGCGATCCGTACTCCCGGAACGGGCGGTACTCGACGATCGGGAACTCCCACTGGATCGACTTGACGGCGATCGGCTCGAGCGTCCGGCCCGTGGGCCCTTCGATGACCGCGAGAAACGCGTCCTTCTCGACGTAGCCGAAGAGCGTCACGCCGACCTCCCGGCCGGCCATGAAC
>JBKPSZ010000195.1:0-12514 GCA_046735265.1 Acidobacteriota bacterium
GCTTGATGACCGTGGCGGTCGGCAGGACGTTCGGATTCCAACCGGAGATCGTGCCGTCCTCCGCGGCGAAGATGAAGAGCGCCGGTTGATCTTCCCCGACCTCGAAACCCGACCCGCCGTTGAACACGAGGCCGGTTGCCGGCGCCGGGCCGGCCGCGCCCGTCACCGTGACCTCGAGCGGGCGCTTCTCGCCGGCGCCCGTGTAGATCGTCGACATGCCGGTGCCGTTGTCCGCGACCCACCACGGCGTCTGCGGCCCGGCGGCGATACCCCATGCGTTCTTGAGCAGAGGATCGACGACCGGCGCGTCCTCCTCCTCGTTCGACACGAGGATCCGGACGCGATAACCCTTCTTGTCCTTCGCGACCGCCGCCATGGCCGCGGCGAGCATCAATAGCGCGGCGAGAATCTCCTTCGTCATTCGTCTCAATCTCATTTCGACCTCCTTGATCGCCGGACGCCAGGGCACCTGGTGCCGAAAAAAATCTCCGCTTCGCGGCGATGCAAGCGACACGCCCCGGAGACGTTTCTTTAGCGTTTCCTTAGCCGGCGGAATCGAGGGCTCGTGCGGCAGCGGCGCGCCCGCGTCTCGACCGAAGCGGACTAGAATCTCCTCCGCTTTTTCAGAATTCGTTTAGCTTCGAAGAAGGAGTTCGCGATGATCTCTTTCCGCCGCGACCAGGCTGCCGCCGTCCTCGGAAGCTTCGCCTTCGCCGCCGCTCTCGCGGGTCAGACGCCGAAGCCCGCGCCGACGCCGAAGGCGGCCGGGCTTCCCTCCGAGATGCCCGCGACGCTCAAGCCCGTCACGACTTCCTTCGACTACGAGCGCCGCTCCGTCATGATCCCGATGCGCGACGGCGTCCGGCTCCACACGGTGATCCTGGTCCCGAAGGGCGCCAAGAACGCCGGCATGCTCCTGACGCGCACGCCCTACGACGCCGACTCGATGACGAAGCCGCAGAGCCCGCATCTCGGGCCGGTGCTCGAGGGATACGACAACGCGACGGACGTCATCGTCGAGGGGGGCTACATCCGCGTCATCCAGGACGTGCGCGGCAAGCACGGCTCGGAAGGGGACTACGTCATGAACCGGCCGCTGCGCGGGCCGCTGAACCCGACGAACGTGGACCACGCGACCGACACGTACGACACGATCGACTGGCTCGTGAAGAACGTCCCCGAGTCGAACGGCAAGGTCGGCATCCTCGGCATCTCCTACGACGGCTTCACGCCTCTGATGGCGCTCTTCAACCCGCATCCGGCGTTGAAGGTCTCCGTCCCCATGAACCCGATGGTGGACGGCTGGATGGGCGACGACTGGTTCCACAACGGCGCGTTCCGCCAGCTCGGTGCGTCGTACATCTACGAGCAGGAGGGCACGCGCAAGAACGACGAGAAGTGGTGGACCGGCTTCTACGACGACTACGACACGTTTCTCTCCGCCGGTTCGGCGGGCGAGCTCGGCCGGCGCCACGGCATCGATCAGGTCGGCTTCTGGCGCAAGCTCACGCAGCATCCGGGCTACGACGCGTTCTGGAAGGAGCAGGCGGTCGACCGGCTCCTCGCGAAGGAGCCGTTGAAGGTGCCGGTGATGCTCGTCCACGGCCTGTGGGATCAGGAGGACATCTACGGCGCGCCGGCGGTCTATAAGTCGATCGAACCGAAGGACACCGGCAACGACAAGGTCTTCCTCGTGATGGGGCCGTGGTTCCACGGACAGGAGATCCGAGACGGGAGCTCGATCGGCGCGATCGAGCTCGACAGCGACACCGCGAAGACGTTTCGCCGTCAGATCCTGGCGCCTTTTCTCGCGCAGTACCTGAAGGACGGCGCGCCGAAGGCCGACGTCGCGCCGGTGACGGCGTTTGAGACCGGGACGAACGCGTGGCGGCGCCTGAGCGCGTGGCCCGCCGGCTGTGCCGCCGGCTGCTCGATCAAGCCGGCGCCGCTCTACCTCTCGAGCGGCAAGGCCGGGTTCACGGCTCCGCCGGCGGGAAGCGACGCGACTTCGTACACCGAGTACGTCTCCGATCCCGCACGGCCCGTCCCGTTCGTCGGCCGGCCGTCTTTGAACGAGAACTGGAGGACCTGGCTCGTGTCCGACCAGCGCGATGTCTCGGGTCGAACCGACGTTGCGGTCTTCGTGACCGACGTCCTGACCGCGCCGGTAAAGATCAGCGGAACGCCGATGGTGAACCTCGTCGCCTCGACCTCCGGCACCGACTCCGACTGGGTGGTGAAGGTGATCGACGTCTATCCCGACCAGGTGGCCGATCAGCCGGCGATGGGCGGATACCAGCTCATGATCTCGGCCGACATCTTCCGAGGCCGCTATCGCGAGAGCTACGACGTCGCAAAGGCCATCGCCGCGAACCAGCCGCTCGAGTACCGGTTCGCGCTGCCCAACGCGAACCACGTCTTTTTGGCCGGCCACCGGATCATGGTGCAGGTGCAGTCGAGCTGGTTCCCGCTGTACGACCGCAATCCGCAGACCTTCGTGCCCAACATCTTCTGGGCGAAGCCCGAGGACTACAAGAAGGCGACCCAGCGCGTGTACGCGTCGAGCTTCATCGAGATGCCGGTGGTAGCGGCGCAATAGAGGCCGCGTCTACCGAATCCGGTGTTGCGGCGGCCGCGAGGGCCGCCCCGACATCGGCTGCCGCCGGACGTTTCCCCCTCCTAATGTAGGGGCGGGGCTCGTTCCCGCCCGCGTTGATCGGAAAACAGGCGCTGCGTCCACCGGTCCCGTGTTGCGGGCGGCCGCGAGGGCCGCCCCTATATCGGCTGCCGCCTGGGGGTATCGCCCTCCGAATACAATCTCTCTCACCAATGCCGCTATCCCCGGGCTCGCGCCTGGGCCCATACGAGATCCTGTCGCCGCTCGGTGCCGGCGGGATGGGCGAGGTCTACCGCGCGAAGGACCCTCGCCTCGGTCGCGACGTCGCGATCAAGGTCCTTCCGCCATCCTTCTCGGCCGACGCCGACCGCCTCCGTCGCTTCGAGCAGGAGGCCAAAGCGGCCGGGATGCTCAATCACGCGAACATCACGGCCGTCTACGACGTCGGATCTCACGAGGGCTCGGCGTACGTCGTGGAAGAACTGCTCGAAGGAGAGACTCTGCGCGCGGCGCTCGCCGGCGGGAAGTTTTCGCCGAGACGCGCCGTCGAGAGCGCGATCGAGATCGCCCGCGGCCTCGCGGCGGCTCACGAGAAAGGAATCGTCCACCGCGACTTGAAGCCCGAAAACATCTTCGTGACTGGCGATGGCCGCGTGAAGATCCTGGACTTCGGGCTCGCCAAGCTGACCCACACCGAAGAGTCGGGAACCGCGACCGATCTCCCGACTGTGACCCCTGGGACCGAACCGGGCGTCGTTCTCGGGACCCTCGGGTACATGTCGCCCGAGCAGGTGCGCGGAAAGCGCGCTGACCACCGCTCCGACATTTTTTCTCTCGGCGCGATCCTCTACGAGATGCTTTCGGGCAAGCGCGCCTTCCACGGCGACTCGGCGGCGGACACGATGTCGGCGATCCTGAAAGAGGATCCTCCCGAGCTCTCGGTCACGAACCAGCAGATCGCGCCGGCGCTCGACCGAATCGTCCGGCACTGCCTGGAGAAGAACCCGGAGCGCCGGCTCCACTCCGCGCACGACTTGGCCTTCGAGCTCGAGTCTCTCTCTCAGGCCTCGGGCGCCGCCGCGCCGCTGCCGGCAAGGCGGTCGAGAGGCTACCTGCGAGTTCTCGGGATAGCGGCCGGGGTTGCCGCCATCGCCGCCGCCGCGTTCCTGGCCGGCCGGGGGACCACTGGACCCTCTCGCTCGCGCGGCGCCTTCGCGACGTACAGCCGCCTGACCAATCTCGCCGGCCGCGAGGACTCCCCCTCCCTCTCGCCGGACGGGAAGGATCTCGCTTTCGTCCGGCGTGCCTCCGGAAAGCTCGATGTCTGGGTCCAGCGGGCCGGTGGAAGGAAGCCGGTGGATCTGACTCCGGACTGCGACGTCGACAGCTTCTCTCCCGCCTTTTCACCCGACGGAAACCTCATCGCCTACGGAAGCGGCTGCGCTGGTGCGGGGCTTTTCCTCATGGGCGCGACCGGCGAAAACGCGCGCAAGCTCACGAACAGCGGATCCGACCCGGCCTGGACTCCGGACGGCAAGGAGATCGTCTACACGACCGAGATCGGATGGAATCCCTACGGCCGCGCGACGACGAGCGAGCTCTGGGCAGTCGATGTCTCGACCGGCAAGACGCGCCGGCTCTTCGCGGGAGACGCCGTCCAGGCGAGTGTCTCGCCGCACGGCCTCCGAATCGCTTTTTGGGGGCTTCGAGGCTCGACCAGTCAGCGCGACATCTGGACGATGCCGGCGGCGGGACTCGCGAAGGGAGAGGAGCCCGTGACCGTCACGAATGACCCGGCGGTCGACTGGAACCCGGTCTGGGCGCCCGACGGGAAATCCCTCTGGTTCCTGAGCAACCGAGACGGCGCCATGAATCTGTGGAGGGTCTCGATCGACGAGAGAAGCGGAAAGGTGCTCGGCTCGCCGGAGCCCCGGACGCTGCCGGCTTCCGAGGTCGGCGGGTTCTCCCTTTCCCGGGACGGCGGACGCCTCGCCTATGTCGTCGGCCAGTCGAGCTACACGCTCGAGCGTGTAGGCTACGACGCCCGCTCCGGACAGCTTCAGGGCTTGCCGGCCGTCGTCATCCAAACGGGCCAGGAGATCTCGCGGCCCGTGATCTCGCCCGACAACCAGTGGATCGCCTTCGATTCGAGCGGTGCGGCGCAGGAGGAGGACCTCTTCCTGATGCGCACCGACGGAACCGGCCTGCGGCAATTGACGGACGACGCTCCGCGGGACCGCAACGCCTGCTTCTCGCCGGACGGGCGTCGCATCGTCTTCATGTCGGATCGGAGTGGCGACTGGCAGCTCTGGACGATCGCGACCGACGGGAGCAGCCTCTCGCAGCTGACACGGAGCCGCGAAGTCGTCTTCACTCCTTACTGGTCGCCCGACGGCCGGCGGATCGCCGCGAACAACGGGAAGGATGTTTTCCTGTTCGAACTCGACGAAAAGGGCGAGGTCAAGAACACGACGACGCTGCCACACCCGGCGGGAAATCCCGTCGTCGCGGCGCACGGTTGGGTGCAGGACGGGAGACTGGTCGTGACGTTCCGGCGTCCGGATTACACCGTGGTCGGTGTCGCCTTCTACTCGATCGACGCTCACAGATACGAACCGGTGCCCTTACCGCCGCGCGTGGCCGCATTTCAGCTCAGGGCCGACAGCGGTTTCCTCGTGTTCGCCGGCCGCATGCTCCTGCTGACACCCGACGGTCTCTATGCGGCCCCGGTGGCCCCGGTGACGGTTCAGGAAGGCCGGCTGCTTCTCCCGCACTCTAAAAGCGGCGATTACTCGCAGATGTCCGCGTCGCTCGATGGCTCGCAGATCTATCTCCTCCAGGTCCAGGAAAACGCCGACATCTGGCAGGCGACGCTGCCGAAGTAAGCGCGTTCCGTAAAGGGGCGGCCCTCGTGGCCGTCCGGCTGACGGAGAATCCCCCCATGACGCGCACCCAGCGCTTCACCCTCGCCGCGACGGGTCTCGGCCTCTTCATGATCTTCCTCGACGCGCTGATCGTGAACGTCGCGCTCCCCTCGATCCAGGAGGACTTCAAAGTTGGCGAGTCGGGTCTGCAGTGGGTCGTGACCGCGTACAGCCTCGGCATGGCGGTCGCGATCATGTCGGCGGCGACGCTTGCCGACATGTTCGGCCGCAGAAAGCTCTACCTCATCGGAATCGCTCTTTTCACCGCCGCCTCCGTCGCGTGCGGCATGGCGCAGTCGATCGACGTCCTGAACGTCGCTCGAGCCGTGCAGGGCGTCGCCGCGGCGACGGTCAACGTGACGTCGCTCGCGCTCGTGTCGGCCGCGTTTCCCGATCCGAAGCAGAAGGCCTGGGCGATCGGCATCTGGACGGCGATCGCCTCGACCGCCCTGGCGATCGGCCCGACGCTCGGCGGCATTCTCGTGCAGCGCAGCGGCTGGCGGATCATCTTCAACGTCAACGCTCCGGTGGGGCTGGCCGTCCTCGTGCTGACGTGGTTCTTCGTCCAGGAATCCCGCGACACTCGTCCGCGCACCTTCGACGTGCCCGGACAGATCCTTTTCGTCGCCGCCGTCGGCGCGCTGGCGTACGCCGTCATCGAGGGCCCGCGCTCCGGATGGCTCTCCGCCGAGATCCTCGGACTCTTCGTCCTCGCGGCGTCCGCGTTCGCAGCCTTCGTCGTCGTCGAGCGCCGCAGCCCAGACCCCATGATGGACCTGACGCTCTTCCGCGACCGGACCTACTCGCTCGCGATCGTCACCATCTTCGCCGTCCTCTTCGCCGTGTACGGGATGCTCCTCCTCATCACGCAGCTGTTCCAGAACGTGCGCGGTTTCACTCCGATGCAGGCCGGGCTGCTCCTTCTTCCCTACAGCATCACGTGCACGCTCGTGGCGCTCCGGGTCGGACGCCTCATGAGCGTCGTCGGTTCACGACGGCTCATCCTTCTGGGGCTGACCTCGCAAATCGCGGCGTTCCTCGTGATGATCGCCGGCATGGCGCACACTCCCCTCGTGGTCGTCGGGCTCGTTCTCTCGGCGATGGGCAGCGGCCTCTGTCTGACCCCGATCACGTCGCTCGCAATGACCGCCGTGCCCGCCGAAAGAGCCGGCATGGCCTCCGGCATCATGAGCGCCCAGCGAGCCCTGGGATCGACCGTCGGTTTCGCGGTGCTGGGGTCCGTCCTCGCGGCCTTCCTGACGGTGACGCTCTCCGAGCATCTCGCGAAGGCCCTTCCCGATCCCACGGAGCGTAACGAGGTCGCCGAGACGATCATCGGAAACGCCAACCCGCGCGCTTATGCCGCCGAGATCGGGCCGGGCCGGCCCATCCAGCACATCGACCCCGCGACACAGCACGCCATCCTCGCCGCCGCGGATCTCGATTTTGTCGAGGGCATCCGGATCAGCCTCGGCGCCGCGATTTTCGTTCTCGCGATGATTCTCGCCGCAGGTTACGCGTGGTTTCCGCGAGGGACGGCTGGCCTCGCCGATGCGAAACGCGAGGCCGGAGCGATCGAGGCCGAGGAGGGTAGCCGGGCGCCGGAAGGCGTGGGGTGATCCGACCCGTCCGCACCCGCGGTTCGATGATCGCAGCGCCGTTCTTCGATCACCGCGAGCGGGGACGAGCACCGCCCCTACATTCAGAGGGGCGACACTTCCGCCGCGGCCAATGTAGGGGCGGCCCTTGGGGCCGCCCGGCAAATCGCCGCGGCGGCGTCTACCGCTAGAATCCGATCGCTCCCTGCCGATCAGGCGGTCGGGCGACACCGAATGGACCTCAAGGCGACGCTCCGCCACCCTCGCACGCGCACTGGCGTTCGTGTCGCCGCCGTGGTCGTCGCGGTCTGGGCCGTCGTCGGCTTTCTGGTCCTGCCGCACTTTCTCCGGCCGGTCGTGGAACGGAAGCTCGCCGAGAGCCTCCATCGCCCCGTCAAGCTGCGCGGGCTCTCGCTCAATCCGTTCACGCTGTCGGTCACGCTCGACGGCCTCGATGTGCGGGACAAGGGAGGCTCCGTTCCGTTCTTTTCGTTCGCGCGCCTCCTCTTGAACTTCGAAATCGCCTCGATCTTCCGGGGCGGCCCGGTGATCCGCGCGCTGACGCTGTCGAAGCCGGCGGTCACCGTCGTGCGGAATGAGGACCGGACGTACAACTTCCAGGACCTCCTCGACGAAGCGATGAAGCCAAAGCCCCCGAAGCCGGGCCAGAAAGACAAGCCGTTGCGCTTCTCGGTCAACAACATCCGAATCGAGGGAGGAAACGTCGACTTCGACGACCGTCCCGGCAAGACGAAACACGAAGTCCGGAACCTCAACATCGGCATCCCGTTCATTTCGAATATCCCTTCGAAGGTCGAGATCACGACACGTCCCCTGTTGGAGGCGCGAGTCAACGGAACGCCGTTCTCCCTGGAGGGGACGGCGAAGCCCTTCAGCCAGACGCACGAGATGAGCCTCGACATCAAACTCGCGGACCTCGATCTGCCGTATTACTTCGCTTACGCGCCACCGTCGATTCCCTGGAAGCTCAAGTCCGGCCGGTTGGACGTGGACGTGACCGTCGCCTTCGCGCAGCCGCCGGGAGGCGTGCCCTCTCTCGTTCTCTCGGGCTCGTCGGCGCTGCGCCAGTTCGCCGCGGAAAAGGACGGCCGGCCGCTCATGGCCCTCGAGCGGCTCGAGCTCGACCTCGACTCCGCCGACGCCTTCCGGCGCAAGGTACGGGTCCAGAGCGTGAAGGTCGTCCGGCCCGAGGCCTGGGTTCGCCGAGAGAAGCTGGGAGAGCACAAGATCGCGGAGGCCTTCATCGCCCCGGCCGCTCCGAGCGGCAAGAAAGCGGGCGGGCAGGCCCGGGAGGAGCCCGAGGCGGCCGGCGCACCGATGCTCGTGCAGATCGGCGAGATTCGGGTCGAAGGCGGCAAGGTCCACTACGACGATCTCTCCTTCGCGCGCCCCTTCCAGACGCTGATCGGGGACCTTGCGGTCTCGGTCAAAAACTTCTCGACGGCGCCCGGCAAGGCAGCCGCGTTCGAGATGTCGGCGAAGACGGATGCCGGCGAGACGATCCGGAACGTCGGGACCGTCACGATGGAGCCGCTCGTTGTCCAAGGACGGGTCGAGCTCACGGGCATGCCGCTCAAGCGCTACGCCCCGTTCTACGAGGCGCAGGTGCGGTTCGACGTGGACGACGGGGTCCTCGATCTCGCGACGAGGTACCGGTATTCGACCGGCGCGGAAGCCAACTCGATCCTGTCGGAGCTCGCGGCGGCGCTCAAGTCCCCGAGGCTGCGTAAGCGGGACGAGAAGAAACCGTTCTTCGAGGCGCCGGCGCTCACCGTTTCGGGCGCCTCTCTCGACCTCGGCAAACACGACGTCGTGGTCGGAGAGATCGCGACCGCCGGCGGCGTCCTCTCCGTCACGCGCGACAAGGAGGGAAACGCCGACCTCGCGAAGCTCGCGGCGGAAGCGCCGCCCGGCGCCCCGGCCCAGGCCTCGACGGCCGCGGCGGCACCCTGGAACGTCGCCCTGCGAAAGCTGTCTCTCGAGACATACACGGTCCACATCCAGGACTTCGCGCCGGACCGGCCGGCGAAGTACGCGCTCACGAAGCTCGGCGTTCTGCTCGAGAACGTGTCCATGGCGCGCGATGCGAAAGGGGCGCTCTCCGTCCGATTCGGCATCAACGGCCGAGGAAGCGCCTCGGCGAAGGGCGACGTCGGAATCCATCCGACCTTCGCGAGCCTCGATGCCGACGTGCGGGATCTCGATCTCGTGCCGCTCGCGCCCTACGTGCTTTCGAGCTTCAAGGTCACGCTCGCCCGGGCCCTCCTCTCGGCGCGGGGCAAGCTGTCGCTCTCCGAGAGCGTCCCCGGGAAGACGAGCATCGTCTATTCCGGCAAGGCGCTCATTCGCGATCTCCTGACGGTCGACCCGGCGACGAAGCTCGATTTCTTCAAGTGGGACGCGTTCTCGCTCGAGGGCTTGAAGGCGGGCTACGCTCCGACGTTCCTCGAGGTGGGACGCCTCGCCGTGAACGGCGTGGCGTTCGACCTCGTCGTCGAAGAGGACGGAACCGTCAACCTCTCCAAGGTCGTCGGGAAGAAACCGGCCTCCGAAGAAGCGTCGGAAGCAGAAGAGGAGGAGGCTCCCGCCCCGTCCGCGAGCGCGTCGGCGGCACCGCCTGCCGCGGCCCCGGTGACCCCGGCGGCCCCGTCCACCGAAGAATCGCCGGCAACGGCAGGCAAGGCCCAAATCCAGTCCGCGAGCGCGTCGGCCTCGCCGCCGGCCGCGGCGACGCCCGCGGCGCAGGCCGCCGGGACGGACGACAAGGTTCCGATTCGCATCGACGAGCTGACGCTCCAGGGCGGGCGGATCGGATATGCCGACCACTTCATCAAGCCCAACTTCGCGGCGACACTCGGGAACCTCGGCGGCCGGATCACCGGCCTCTCGACGGAGATGGGCACCGTCGCCAAACTCGACCTCAAGGGGAGCCTCGCGAACCACTCGCCTCTCGAGATCTCCGGCAGCGTCAACCCGCTCGCAGCGACGGCCTTCGCCGACGTGACGGCGAGCTTTCGCGGCATCGACCTGCCGCCCTTCACGCCCTACTCGGGCAAGTACGCCGGCTACGCGATCGGCCGCGGCACGCTCACGCTCGAGCTCCATTACAAGCTTCAGAACCGCAAGCTCGCAGCCGAGAACAAGATTCTCGCCGACCAGTTCGAGTTTGGCGAGAAGGTCGAGAGCAAAGACGCGACGAAGCTGCCCGTGCGGCTCGCCGTCTCGCTCCTGAAGGACCGCAACGGCCTGATCGACGTCGACCTGCCGATCGAGGGCTCGCTCGACGACCCGAAGTTCCGCCTCGGGAAGCTCATCTGGAAACTCCTCGGCAACCTGATCGGCAAGGCCGCCACGGCGCCGTTCGCGCTGCTCGGCAAGCTCGTGGGCGGCGGCAAGTCCGAGGAGCTCTCTTCGGTCGACTTCGCCGACGGGAGCGAGACGCTCGATGACGCCGCGAAGAAGAAGCTCGACGCGCTCGGCAAGGCTTTGAACGACCGCCCGGCGCTGAAGCTCGAGGCGACCGGCCGTGTCTCGGGGGACAAGGACGCCGAAGGGCTTCGGCATCTGCTGTTCGACAGGAAGCTGAAGGCTCAGAAACTCGTCGTTCTCTCGAAGAGCGGGGAAGCGCCCGGCAGCGTCGACGCCGTCGAGGTGTCGGCGGAGGAGTATCCGACCTATCTCGAGAAGGCCTACAAGAAGGAGAAGTTCAAGAAGCCGAGCAATTTCCTCGGAATCGCCAAGGACATCCCGTCGGCGGAGATGGAGAGCCTCATGCTCGCGAACCTCGCCGTGACGGATGACGACCTTCGCCAGCTCGCCCTCGCGCGCGCCAACGCCGTCAAGGATTACCTGACCGGGTCGGCGAAGGTCGAGGCAACCCGCGTTTTCGTCCTCGAGCCCGCCGTCAAGCCCGCCCAATCGACCGCCACCGCGCGCGGCAGCCGCGTCGATTTCGCCCTCAAGTAGGGCTCAACGAATCGGCGAACGCGGCGTCGTTCGTTCGATCAACGCGGGCGGGGACGAGCCCCGCCCCTACATCCGGAGGGGCCAAACATACGCCACGGCCAATGTAGGGGCGGCCCTTGTGGCCGCCCGCATCGGTCCGGTCATCCCGAGCGACAGCGAGGGATCCCGAGTTCGGCAGGCGTCCTCGACGCAGTGCTACGCTCGCGACAAGAAGGCATCGATGGATCACGAGACCGCGGAAGACATCAAACGTCACTTCAACGTCGTCGCCGAAGGTTTGCGATCGGAGATCCGCACGATCGCGGAGGGCTTTGCCGCGACCAACGAAAGGCTCGACGCGACGAACGAGAGGCTTGACGGGACAAACGAGAGGCTTGGCGCGACAAACGAGAGGGTCGACGGAATCCTGTCCCGGCTGGCCGAGGAGTTTCGGGACCTGCGCGCCATGATCCGGCTCTTGTTCGGCGACGTGGACCGCCGGATTCGCGCCCTGGAATAGGGTGGGGACGGGCCCCGCCTCGACATCCGGATAGGCAATCCAACCGCCACGCCCAATGTAGGGGCGGCCCTCGCGGCCGCCCGCACCGGCGGCGCGGCGAACGCCGCGGCGTTCAATGAATCACCGCGGGCGGGGGCGCACCGAGCGCGACAAGCGCCGGGTTCGCCCGGCGCTAACCCCCGCCCCTACATCCGGAGGAGCACCCGGTGTCAACAGCACCGCCTTAGAATTCGCTCCACCAATGCCCCTATCCGCCGGGTCCCGGCTCGGCCCCTACGAGATCCTCTCGGCGATCGGCGCCGGCGGGATGGGCGAGGTGTACCGCGCGCGCGACACACGCCTCGAACGCACGGTCGCGGTCAAGGTCCTGGCGCCGCACCTTTCGTCATCCCCCGACACGCGCCAGCGCTTCGAACGCGAGGCGAAGACGATCTCGCGCCTGTCCCACCCGCACATCTGCGCCCTCTACGACATCGGCCGCGAAGACGAGACCGAGTACCTCGTCATGGAGGACCTCGAAGGGCAGACCATGGCGGAGCGGTTGAAGAAGGGGCCCGTGCCTCTCGAGGAGGCCCTCCGCTACGGTGTGGAGATCGCCGACGCGCTCGACAAGGCGCACCGCCAGGGCATCGTGCACCGGGACCTCAAACCCGGCAACGTCATGTTGACGAAGTCGGGCGTGAAGCTCCTCGACTTCGGGCTCGCCAAGGTCTTCCGCTCCGAGCCTCTCTCCGGATTCACGTCCGTCCCGACCGCCCCCGAGCTGACGAAGGAAGGGATGATCCTCGGCACCATCCACTACATGGCGCCGGAGCAGCTCGAGGGGAAGGAAGTCGACGCGCGCACCGACATCTTCGCGCTGGGAGCGCTCCTCTACGAGCTCGTCAGC
>JBKPSZ010000196.1:0-4887 GCA_046735265.1 Acidobacteriota bacterium
GGACCACGGTCCAAGGACCACGGACTCTTCCGGTCCGCTGTCCTCAGTCCTTGGTCGCCAGTCCCGAGTCGGGGCGTCCCAAGCTTCTTAAGATCCGGCGGGCCCTCATTTCGACCCGTCTCGGGTGCCGAACGGGGTCGAAGATCCGGGGAGAAGGAATGATCGCGGCTAGAGTCGCCGCTTCGTGGTCGTCGAGGTCCGCGGCGCTCTTGCCGAAATAGCGGCGCGCGGCAGCCTCCGCGCCGTAGGTGCGCCGTCCGAATTCGACGACGTTCAGATAGAGCTCGAGGATCCGGCGTTTCGTCAGGTATCGCTCGAGGCGCCGAGCGATCGCCCATTCCCGGAGCTTTCGCCAGGGGTTGCGCGACGGGGAGAGATAGAGATTCTTCGCGAGCTGCTGCGTGATCGTCGAAGCGCCATGCCCGATCCCTTTCTGCTTCCAGTTGTGCTCCGCGGCCTCGCGAACGGCGTCCCAGTCGACACCGTCATGCGACCAGAAACGCGAGTCCTCGGCGATGACGACGGCGCGTGCGAGCGCCGGCGTGATCCGCGACGAAGGGACGGGGATCCATTCGAGGCGGGAGCTCTCGCCGCGGCGCGCGAGCTCCATCTTTCGTCGTTCCATGAAAGCCGTCGTCTTCGGCCATTCCTTCGCGAGCGGGCGGACGTCGGGAAGGGTGACGAAGAAGAGCGCTCCGCCGATCGAGACCGTGGCGAGAGCGAGAAAGAGCAGTCGCCGCCGCACGCGAGAATCGATCCCGAGATTTCGGCGGCCCCGTCGGCGCGGAAAAGGAGAACCTGCCGGAGGGTCGCCGTCCGGGCTTTAAGCCCGGGCCGCCGTGAGCGCGCGCCGGAGCTTCCGGACGCCCTCGTCCGCCTCGTCGCGCGTCAGGATCAAGTGCGGGCGGAAGCGGATCGCCGAAGCTCCCGAGGCGAGACCCATCAGTCCGTTCTCGAGGCAGGCGGCGAGGGCGCGGTCGCGCATCGCCTTGTCCGGCAGGTCGAACGCGATGAAGAGGCCCCGGCCGCGAACGTTCGTCATCAGGCCGGGAAACTCATCGGCCAGCTCCCGCAGGCGCGCCTGGAGGTGCTCTCCGACGGCGCGGGCGTTTTCGATCAGGTTCTCCTCGGTGATGATCTCGAGGTATCGCCCACAGCGCACCATGTCCACGAGGTTCCCGCCCCAGGTCGAATTGATCCGCGAGGAGACCTTGAACACGTTGTCCGGAACCTCGTCGACCCGATGGTTCGAAGCGAAGCCGCAGACCTGGGTTTTCTTGCCGAACACGAACATGTCCGGCTCGACGCCCATCTGCTGCCAGCACCACATCGAGCCAGTGAGCCCGACGCCGGTCTGCACCTCGTCGAAGATCAAGAGGAAGTCGAGCTCGTCGGCGACCTTGCGCAGGCGCCGGAAGAGCTCGGGCCGGAAGTGGTTGTCCCCGCCTTCCCCCTGGATCGGCTCGAGGAGGAGCGCGGCGATGTCGTCGGGATTGGCGGCGCACGCGGCCCGGATTTCGCGCTCGACCGTCTCCTCGCCGGCCGCGACTTCGGCGAGGACCGAGTCGGTGACGGGGAAGGACAGGCGCGGGCAGGAGAGCCGTGGCCAGTCGAGTGTCGGGAAGTACTGGGTCTTGCGCGGATCCGCGGTGTTGGTCATCGAGATCGAGTAGCCGGAGCGGCCGTGAAAGGCGTTCTTGAAGTGGAGGATCTTCTTCCCCTTCTCGCCCTTGCCCGCCGCCAGGTTCTTGCGGACCTTCCAGTCGAAAGCGGTCTTGAGCGAGTTCTCGATGCCGAGCGAGCCCCCTTCGACGAAGAAGAGATGGTCGGCGTGGCTCGGAGGCACGGCCAGCGCGGCGAACGTCTCGACGAAACGCGCGAAGTGCTCCGTATAGATGTCACTCGTCGAAGGCTTGGTCAGAGCCGCCTGGAGGAGAGCCTCCCGGAAGTCCGGATCGGCCATCTTCGGGTGGTTGTAGCCGATCGGAAGGGTTGCGAAGTTCGAGAAGAAGTCGAGGATCGGGCGCTCGCTACGCGCGTCGTAGAGGTACGACCCGCGGCTGCGCTCCATGTCCATGACGACGTGGTACCCATCCACGAGGATGTGCCGGGAGAGGACATCCAGGACGTTCTTCGGGGAGAGTTCCGTGGTCGTCGTGCTCATCGCAACCTCAAGGCCGGGGGGGCCGAAAAAGACGCGGAAAGTTATCAGATTTCCGAAAACGCCGCCAGCGCGGTGGGGCGGCCCGTGGAAGTGGCCTGTTACGAGAGGGAAACGGCGGGCACGTGCCGGTCTTCGGGCTCGGCGGCGGCCGCGCGATCCTTCCCGCGCTGCTTCGCGCGGTAGAGCGCGGCGTCCGCGGACCGCAGAAGCTCGTTCTTCTGCTGTTCGACCGAAGCGGCCGGCGTGGCGTCCGTGCGGATCGAAGAGACTCCGAGGGACGCCGTGATCCGCCCGTGCAGGTTCAGAGCCGGTTCATTGAAACCGTAGGGACGCGACAGGAAGGTCGCGCCGCGGATCGCCTCGCGGATCGACTCCGCCGCCTGCATCCCTTCGCGAAGCGTATGGCCCGGCAGGATGAGCACGAACTCGTCCCCGCCGTATCGCGTGAGCGTCGCGCGCTCGTCGGTGAGCGTGCGCTTCAGGAGATACCCGACCTCGCGAAGCACCTGGCTGCCGGCGAGATGACCGTGATGGTCATTGACGAGCTTCAGGTTGTCGAGGTCGAGGAAGATCACGCACAGATCCCCGCCGTCGCGACTGATCCGCGAGAGCTCCTGCGTCAAACGCAGGTGGAGGTACCGCTCGTTGTAGAGACCGGTCAGTCCGTCGCGCTTGGCGACCTCGTAAGCGCGCCGCGCGTCGAGGAGGTTCTGGATGGAGATCGAGGCGTAGTCGGCGAAGATCTCGAGGAGCCGCCGGTCCTTGTCCCGGAAACCGCCGGGGCCGACCCGGTTCACGAGCTCCAGGACGCCGCAGACCGACGCCTCGATCCGGATCGGAACGCAGAGGATCGACTTCGTCTCGAAGCCATCGGTCAGGTCGGGTGTCGGGTAGAAGAAGGGGTCCCCGACGACGTCGTCGGTCATGTAGGCGACGCCGGTGGCATAGACGTGCCCCACGATGCCGGTCCGGGCGGGCATGCGCTTTGCCAGACGGCGCTCGGCGTTGACCCCGAAGGCTCCGATGAAGACGAGTTCGTTCTCCATACGGTCATCGGAGTTCTTCGTCAGGGGATCGTCGAGCAGGATCGAGCCCGCTTCGGAGGGGACGAACTCGTTTGCCTTCTGGAGGATCTCCCGCAGGAACCGGTCGATCTCAATCTCGCCCGAATAGGTGTAGTACGCCTTATGGCGTTCGAGAAAATTCTCGAGCCTCCGGTTTTCGAGAGTCAGGACCTGCAGCACGGAGCGCCTTGAATGCTCAAATTTTACCATTTGATACCCTCCGGACGTGGCTCGGGAGGCCGTTTCCCGAAGGCGTCCGGGCGCCCGAACCGGGCGCGCCACCCGTGCCTCGGACGGCGAAACGGGCTTCTTGCCGGCCCGCCGGCGCTGGGGCCAGCACTTCCTGGCTTCCCCCCGTACCGCCGAGCGCATCGTCGAAGCGGCACGCCTGTCCGCCGGAGACTCCGTCGTCGAAGTCGGGCCCGGCGAGGGGGCGCTGACCCGCCCTCTCGCCGCGCGCGCCGGGAGAGTCCTCGCGATCGAGATCGACCCCCGGCGAGCCGAGGCGCTTCGCCGCGACCTTTCGTCCGAGCCGGCCGTCACCCTGATCGCCGGCGACGCTCTCGAGAAACCCTTCGGTGAGTGGCTCGCCGGCGCCGGGTGGACCGGCCCGGCGATCCTCGTGGCCAACCTCCCTTACAACGTGGCAACTCCGATCGTGACGCGTGCGATCGAGGAGCCCCGGGCGATCTCCCGGGCAGTCGTGACCGTGCAGCGCGAGGTCGCTCGCCGGTTCGCCGCGGCGCCGGGCGACGAAGACTACGGGTTTCTCTCGGTCCGGGCGGCGGCCTTCGCGTCCGCGCGAATCCTCTTCGATCTCCCGCCCGGCGCCTTTCGCCCCCGGCCCAAGGTCCACTCGAGCGTGCTCGAGTTGATACCGCGCGATCCGCCTCTGGACCCGACGATCCGGAAGCGCGCGCTCGAGATCGCCTCGCTTGGTTTCCGAAGCCGGAGAAAGACGCTCGGCAACGCGCTCGCTTCGCTCGGGCCGCGGGAGACGTGGGAGGCAGCGCTCCGCGAGCTCGGCCGGGGCGCGAAGACGCGGGCGGAGGAGCTCTCGCTCGGGGAATTCATGGAAATCGCGCGGCGCGCTCCGGCGGCCCGGTCCGGGAGCGGCCGCTGAGCGCTCTCGAAATCGTCCCGCTCGGCGGCCTCGGGGAGTTCGGCAAGAACGTCCTGTGGCTTCGATGTCGCGGGTCGAGCATCCTCGTCGACGTCGGTGTCTCCTTCCCCGACGAGGCGTTCCCGGGGATCGATCGCATCGCGCCCGACCTCTCCGTGCTGCGCGAAGAGCGGATCGACGCGATTCTCCTGACTCACGGACACGAAGATCACATCGGCGCTCTGCCTCTCCTGCGCGACTGGTGCGACGCGCCGGTGTACGGCTTCCCGTTCACACTCGCGCTCGCAAGGCGGAGGCTCGCCGAGGCCGAGGCCTCCGCGGGGCGCCTCGAAGAGCTCCGCGGCGGCGAAAAGAGACGTATCGGCGAGTTCACCTTCACGTTCTTCCGCGTCTCGCACTCGGTCCCCGACTCGGCGGCCGTGCTGATCGAAGCCGGCGGCGTCCGACTCTTGCACTCGGGCGACTTCAAGCTCGATCCCGATCCGCCCGACGGCGAGTGGACGGATCGCGAAGGAATCGCGGCCGCGATCGGGCCG
>JBKPSZ010000197.1:0-21241 GCA_046735265.1 Acidobacteriota bacterium
GGAGCACGCCCTCCGCGGTCTTTCCGGACTGGGTCTTTCTCCTGACCTTTGCCCTGGTATGCGGCGTTCTCACGCGGGTTCTGTTCCGGCGCGAAGTCTGATCGCCCCGCTCTCGCTCGCGGCGTCGCTCGTCGCGGGAACGGCCGGAGCGGAGTCGCCGGCGAGCGTCTGGACGGTCGAAGCGTTGTCCGGCTCCGCCGCGAGCGTCGGCACGACGCTGACGGTGCGGCAGGAAGGGGAGCCGGATCTCCGACACGCGGCCCGATGGGCGACGCGGCCGTTTCGCCAGCCCATCTTCTGGGCGGTCCGGCTCGGCCGCTCCTCGCACAGAGGGGGATGGGAAATCGAGCTCATCCACCACAAGATCTACCTGGAGAACCCGACGCCGGAGGTCTCGCAATTCGAGATCACGCACGGGTTCAACATCGCGACGGTGCAGCGCACCTGGATCCGGCGCGGCTGGATCCTGCGCGCCGGGGCCGGCGCCGTCGTCGCGCACGCGCAGAGCCGGGTCCGCGGTCTTTCCGCCGGCCGCGGGGACGACGAGGTGGACCGCTACGAGCTCGCCGGTCCGGCCTTCCAGATCGGCGTCGGGCGACGCTTCCGATTCACGCGCCGCTTCTTCGGAACTCTCGAAGGGAAGGCGACCTACGGGCACGCGCGCGTCTCGGTCGCGCGCGGAAAGGCCTCGACCGGCAATTTCGCCGTGCACGGGCTGTTCGGCATGGGCGTCGCGTTTCCGTAGCTCACAGACGAGGCCGGCGGCCTGAAGCTCGCGACGCGATCAAGGTTCGCGAGAATCACCGAGCGAACCGACTTGCGTCGCGGGAGCCGTAGCGCAGCGAGGCAATCAGGCGAGCGGTCGAGGCCCTTTGGCCGAGCCGCGAGCCGGTGGCAGCCGCCGGGATCCGAAAGAGAGATTTGTCCGCCTCAGTGAAGGCGGCTGCCAGATTGCCGAGCAAGCTACGGCGTGGGTAGCGGGATCGAAGCCTGCCCGAACACGTACTTCCAGCCCGCCGCGGTCTTCACGTAAGTGTCGCTGAACCACAGCTTCCGCTCGGAAGTCTTCCCCTCCGTGTCGGTCCCCTTGATCCAGAGGAGGGCGGTCACGACGGCCGTGTCGCCCCAGACCCGGACGTTCTGCTCGAGCTCTTCCTGGTGCTCGTAGATCGTGGTCTTCTTGCGCGCCTCTTCGAGCAGATCCTGCTTCGTGAAGGTCTTTCCGCGGCCGGTGGCCAGCACGAAGTCGTCGGCGAGGATCCGCGCCATGGTCTCCGCATCGTTCGCTTTGACCGCCGCCTGATACTGCGTGTCGAGCGCCGCCACGGCGGAGGCGGCGTCGGAGGGCGCCTCGCCCGACAAGGCGAGCGCGCTGACCGTCAGGGCGGCGAATCCGAGGCCGAGCGCCTGCGCGACCGAGCGGGTCCGGGTCTTCTTTCTCACGATGGCTTCGGCGGGCCGGGGTTCCCGTTCGATCCGGAGTGACATGCTTTTCTCCTCACTTCTTCACTTTCCTGCGGCGCCCGAGGCGCCGCCATCTCGAAGCGACACGATGCCGTGGGAGCCGGGGACGAAGCTGGAACACGCGGATCCCGCGAAAGGTTGCAACCCGGCGGTACGCCGCGTCTCCCCTGCCGGACGCGCTCCGGTCGAGAGAGGCCGCCGTCCGACGTATCCGTTTTTCTGCAGCAGCGACGAGAGCTCGCGGAAGAACTTCTCCCGGTCGGGCTTGTCATACGCCGCGCGGAGCTTCTCCCACCCCTCTTTGCACCGGCCGAGGAGGCACAGGTCGGCCACGTACGCGCCGGCGAGGCCGCGCACCCGGCTTCCGTCGGGGTCCTGTGGCGAAGCCTCCTCGAAGGCGGCCCAGCAGGCGGCCGCGTCCTCTTCGAGGAGCTTCGGATGCTTTCGCGTGACGTCCACGAGCCGCCGCCCGTCGAACTGCCAGATGCGCGGCGGCCGCCGCGATGCCGCATAGGACGTGAACGCGTAGGAAAACGCGTCGTCGGCGGAGACGAACTCGAGGCGTCCGTCGCCGTCCAGATCCTCGAGGCGATAGCCGGGATTTCCCCAGTCGTGTTCGAGGACCCCGTACCGAAGCGACCGGCCGACGAGGTGATAGATCCGCGTGATCGAACAGCAGTGGGCTCCGCCGGTGAAGAGGTCGAGAAGAATCTCGGGCTCTCCCGTTCCGTCGAGGTCCTCGACCGTCAGCGCGCTCCTTCCCGGGAGCGGGGCGAGGAAGGCCTTCACGCCGGCGAACGCATCTTCGTAGACAAGTTTCCCCTCGCGGAAGATCCGGAGCCGCCTCGGTGCGCAGAAGCTCCCGCGATCGCGCTCGATCTCGCACGACACCTCGGCGCGCACGGGGCCGAGCTCGGCGACGGAGGGCGTCGGTTCGGGCGCGGGGGAGGGGAACGGGCCCGCGGTCTGCGCGGCGAAAGTGAGGGCGAGGACCAGCCCGGCGATCACGGAACGCTTCGCAAGAGAGTTTCCAAGTCCTCCGAGTGCGCCGCGCGGCCGCGCGCTTCTTCCGCCTCGACGATTCCGTCGCGAATCAGCCTCGCGAGCGACTCCTCGAAGGTCGAGGACCCCTGCTTCCTCGTGAGCGTGATCTCCTGGTGAAGATGCTGGAGCGCGTTCCGGCGGATGTGCTGGCGCGCGCCGTAGCCGACGAGGAGAAGCTCGGCCGCGGCGACGCGGCCGCCTCCCTTCCGCGGGAGGAGCGTCTGCGTCAGGACGGCCGCGAGCGCCATCGAGAGCTCCTGACGGATCGTCGGCTGCCGCTCGGAAGGGAACGAGTCCGCGATCCGCGAGATCGCCGACGCAACGTCGCCGGTATGAACGGTCGAGAAGACGAGGTGCCCGGTCTCCGCCGCCGAGAGCGCGATGCGCATCGTCTCGGGATCCCGCATCTCACCGACGACGATGACGTCCGGGGCCTGGCGGACGGCGGCGCGCAGTGCCGTCGGGAAGTCGGGCGCGTCCGTTCCGATCTCCACCTGCTCGATCACGCTCCGGCGATGCGGATGCTCGTACTCGATCGGATCCTCGATGGTCACGATGTGCCGCGCGTCGCGCTGGTTGATCTCCTCGACGAGCGCGGCGAGCGTCGTCGTCTTGCCCGAACCGGTGGGCCCGCCGACGAGGACGAGTCCGCGGGGGAGCCGTGTGAGCGTCTCGACACCGGGAGGGAGTCCGAGGGAGGAGAGGCGCGGCGGCCGCGCCGGCAGCGCGCGAACCGCCGCGGCGGAGCGTCCCCGCTCCCGATGGAGGTTGACTCGGAACCGGCCGAGCCCCGGGATCTTGAAGGAGCCGTCCGCGATCTCCCCCTGCCCGAATCGGGTCCGGAGCGACGGGTTCAGCGCGGGAAGGACCGCCTCCTCGATCTCCTCGCCGGAAAGGGGGGCCTCCGGAAGGGGCCCGACCGCGCCGTCCACCCGGACCGACGGGGGAGCGCCGGCGACGAGCAGCAGATCGCTTCCGCCGCGCGCGTGCAGCTCTTCGAGCCAGCGCGCGAGACGCACCGCTTCGGAGGCCGCCCGCTTGCGCCCTCCGGCATTGATCTCGTGGATCAGGCGGTTCAGGTCGTCGAGGTCATCCACCGCGGGAATAGTACGAAAGCGGGCCCGGGAGCGTCATCGCGGCGCGGGCCGGAGGAGTCTCGGAGTCAACCCTCCAGGTTCAGCTGCCAGTCCGTGTGCGGCGTCTTGTTGCGGAAGATCCAGTCGCGGAAGAGTCGACGGTACGTCACCGGGGTCCAGCCGATTTCCTGGAAGAACGGTCGCAGCGCGAAGTGCAGCCGGCGCAGGTTGTAGAGCGGCACGGCGGTGAAGTAGTGATGCTCGAGATGATACGCCGAGTAGAGGTACCAGAAGTCCCAGAACCGCGATGGCTTCATGACCGTCCCCCACTTGGCCGGATCGGTCGGATCGATCGCATAGTGCTGGCCGAGGCGGTTCAGAGCGAAAGCGATCGGAAAGACGAGGAAATACGGAACGAGATAGACGCGCGCGAGCACGCCGAAGCCGGCGAACGCGTAGAGCGCCGCCATGATCGCGACGTGGACAGCGATCGTCGCGAGTCGCTCCCGCGCGATCCGCCTCTGCAGGGCTGGGGGGTAGCTCGCCGTCTCGCGTCGCGCCGCGCGGAAGTAGATCGGGAAGAGGGCCGGGGTGAAGTAGAGCAGCTTGTACCAGGGCCGGTTGATCTTGGGAGAGAGGTAGTGCCTTTTCGGGTCGGCTTCCGGATCGCCGAGCTCGGCGTGGTGCGTCAGATGCCAGCGCGTGAACTGAAGCGCCGAGATCCCCGAAGGAACCGCGTAGAGGATCCCAAGGAAGCGCTCGGCCCGGGGCCGAGGGCCGTTCCAGACGGCTCGATGCACCACCTCGTGAAGGAGCACCGTGAAGTTGAAGGCGGTCCACCCCGCCACGAGCGCGGAGGGGATCCAGATCCAGGGCTCCCGGAACTTCCAGGAGACGGCGGACGCCACCGCGAGCAGGAGAAACTGCCGCACCGCGATCGCGAAGTGGCGGCCGGGATCCTTCCGGTGGAGCTCCTTTAAGACGGCGTGCGGCACGGCCTGCGTCAGCCGGTGCCGCAGCTCCCGCGAGGCCTTCGCCCAGTGGTGCTCTCCCCCCGCGGGGGGGTACTCCTCGGGCCGGGTCGTCTGGGGTGAAGGGTTAGCGCTCATCGAAAGTCGCGTCCGCTCGGGTTAACCCCTGCGGGAACGGGGACATTCTGACAGATCGGCTGGATCCGGGACCCGCGGCAAAGAAAAGGCCCCGGTTCCCCGGGGCCGACCATTGCTGGGGATCCCTCGCCGCCGAAGCGGCTCGGGATAACGCGCTCCGCGCGTTACTTCTTGGCTTCCTCCATCGAGGCGACCTTGATCGACTTCGTCGCCGGGTCGGCGGTGCCTTTGACGGTCACCATCTTGCCGGCCATCTTGGCGGCGCCGTCCTGATCGGAGAGAACCCACACGCTCTTGTCCGACTCGTTGTAGAGGGCCCACTTGGCGCCCTTGTCCTTGACGCACTTGACGGCGCAGTCCGCGTGGGCGGCCGAGTTGCCCTTGGCGGCGCAGGCGGTGTCGGTGACCCAGCCGGTCCAGCTACCGTCCGCTGCGACGGCCAGCGACGCCAGCCCGACGAGCAGGGCCCCGATCAAGACCCGAGACACGAGATTTCTCATCGATAACCTCCTCGTAATTTTCGACCCTGCATCATATACGGAAGGAGGAGGGTTCGGATTTGGATAGGCGCCGCCGGCTCCTGACTCGTCTGTACCGGGCGGCGCTCGCCGGCGCCGATCCGGGGGCCGGGGTCCGGCGGGCGCTCGAGGAGGACCGGGTCGCCGCGGGGCTCGACGGAGCTCGTCAAGTCGGGGTTTTCGCCGTCGGGAAGGGGGCGGGCGCCATGGTCGAGGCCGCGGCCGGCCGCTACGCGCGCGGGCTCGCGATCCTGCCGCGGGGGCATCCCGCTCCGCGCGCCCGCGGCGTCGCCGTTCTTGCCGCCGCGCACCCGGAGCCCGACCGCTCGAGTGTCGAAGCGGCGCTCGCCGCGCTCCGCTTCTTCCGCAGCTTCGGACAGGACGACGCGATCCTGTGCCTCGTCTCGGGAGGCGCGTCGTCGCTCCTGGCGCTTCCCCGGCCGGGGATCACTCTCGAGGCCAAGCGTCGTGCCGTCGAGAAATTGATCGCGACCGGAGCTTCGATCGACGAAGTGAATCGCCTGCGGACTCGTCTCTCCGCCGTGAAGGGAGGAGCGCTCGGACGGGCGACGGCGGCTCGCCTCGTCACTCTCGTGCTGTCGGACGTGCCGGGCGACCGGCCGGAGATCGTCGGGTCGGGCCCCACGATCCGCAAGAACCGAGGCGATCTCGTCCGCGTCGTCGGAACCAACCGCCTCGGGCTCGTCGCGGCGGCCCAAGAGGCGCGCCACGCCGGGCTCGCGCCGCGATTCCGGCGGCGCCGGCTCGAGGGGGAGGCGTCCTTGGCGGGCGAGGCCCTCGGTCGCGCCGCGGCGCGCCTCTCGGCGGGCCAGGTGATCCTCGCCGGCGGCGAGACGACCGTGCGGCGGGAATCTCGCTCGGGGCGAGGCGGGAGAAGTCTCGAGACGGCGCTCGGCTCCGCGCGCGCGATCCGCGGCCTCTCCGGGATCGTTCTGCTCGCCGCAGGATCGGACGGGCGCGACGGCAGCTCGCGGGCCGCCGGGGCGTTCGCGGACGGCCGAACCCTCGCACGCGCGGAGCGTCTCGGCCTCGATCCGGCCCGGGCGGCTCGCCGGCACGACACCGACCCGTTCTTCGCGGCGATCGGGGATCTCTTCGTCACCGGACCGACCGGCGGCAACGTCGCCGACTGGGTCTTCGCGCTGCGCCTATAATTGCCGGTTCGCCCATGCGCCCGACGGAGAAAAACCGGGATCTCGCGTCCCGGGAGCGATTTACCGAAGCCCCGAAGCGATTCGGAGCCTACCGGATCGCCCTGGGCTTCCCGAACTCCTACGAAGTCGGGATGTCGAACCTCGGCTTCCAGTGGGTGTACCGACTTTTGAACCGCGTGCCGGATCTCGTCTGCGAGCGGTTCTTCCACGAGGAGGGGGAGCCATCGGTCACGTTCGAGACGGGAGCGCCCCTGTCGGAATTCGGCCTCCTCGCTTGGTCCCTCTCGTGGGAAATGGACATCGTCAACATCCTCCGGACTCTTCGGGCCGCCGGGATTCCGGCCCGGCGCGAGGAGCGGGACGAGCGCCACCCGATTCTGCTCGTCGGGGGCGATATCGCGCGGATGAACCCGGCGGCGCTTTCCCCTTTCGTGGACGTCTTCGCGCTCGGCGACGGGGAACGGCTCGTGCCGCCGATCGCCGACTGGCTCCGATCGGGGCTCTCGCGCGAGGAGTTTCTCCGGACGGCCGCCGCGCAGCCCGGATTCTTCGTTCCCGCCGTCCAGGGAGCGCGCGCCGAAACCTCCGAGACCGGTCGCGTCGTGGTGCAGCAGCCGATGTCGCGCACGGAGATCACTCCCGCGTTCGAAGTGCCGCACACGACGATCCTGACGCCGCGCACCGAGCTCGCCGACAAGCTCCTGATCGAGATCTCACGGGGATGCACCGAGATGTGCCGCTTCTGCTGGGCTGCTTATGCGATGGCCCCGGTCAAGCAGTACCCGGCCTCCTCGATCCTGAAAGTCGCGGCGGCCGCCCGGAGTCTGACGGATCGGGTCGGGCTGATCGCGACCGCGGTCTGCGACCACCCGGAGATCACGCCGATTCTCCAGGGCCTCTCGGGCCTCGGCTACCACATCGCTCTTTCCTCCATCAAGATCGACGCGATCGAAGACTCGATCCTCGAAGTGCTCGCCCGCCAGGGTGAGCGGGCCCTCGCGATCGCGCCGGAAGCGGGCAACGAGCGGCTCCGGCGCCACGTCAACAAGAAAGTGTCGGACGAGATGCTGCGAGAGAAGGCGCGCCTCGTGTTCGCCCGCGGCTTCACGCGGTTGAAGCTCTACCTCCAGGTGGGTCTGCCGACCGAGACCGACGCGGACGTCGAGGACATCGTCCGGACCGTCGCGGACCTCCACGAGATCGCCGTCGCCGAGGGGCGTCGCCTCGGCCGCGTGGCGCAGCTCGTGCCGTCGGTCAACGCCTTCATCCCGAAGCCGCACACTCCCTACGAGGAGGAGTCGCTCGCCGACGAAGACGATCTCCGCCGCAAGCTCGCGTATCTGCAGCGCGAGTTCGAGAAGATGGGAAACGTCGTCTTCCGCGGCATGTCGCTCTCGGAAGCGGTCTGGGAGGCGTACCTGGCGAAGGTGGACGAGTCGGGCGCGGACATCCTCGAGGAGGCAGCGGAGGGAGCTCCGGTGCGCCGGCTGCTGAAAGTCCACCGGGACCGGATCGCCGCCGTCATTCGCCCCGAGTCGGTGCAGCCGCGGGCGGCCGCGGCCCCCTGGTCCTTCATCGCGAAGAGGTGAGCGTGAAAATCCGCTTCCGAGCGCGCCAGGCGCTCCTCGCGGCGGCGCTGTGTCTGGCCGCGCCGCGCCTCGCCGCCCTGGATTTCCCGCCGCTTTCGCCGTTGCCCGAAGCGTTCCGCGCGCGGCGCGAGCGCTTTCTCGCGAAGCTGCCGCCGAACTCGATCGCCGTCCTGCGTTCGGCGCCCGAGCGCACGATGTCGAACGACACGGAGTACCTCTACCGGCCCGACTCCGACTTTTACTACCTGACCGGCATCGAAGAGCCGGACGTGACCGCCGTCTTCCGCAACGCCCCCGCCGACGGGAAGCGCTACGTCCTCTTCCTGCGTCCGCGCGACTCACGCCGCGAGTCGTACGAAGGGCCGCGGGCCGGCCCGCAGGAGGCGGCCGCGCGATACGGCGCGGATGCGGCGTTCCCCGAGGCGGAGCTCGCGACGAAGCTCGCGAGCTGGGACCCCGTTTCCTATCGGTTCTCGGGGTGGCTCTCCGAGGTCTCGGCCCTGTCCCTCTGGGACGGCAACGACGCGGAGTGGGCGCGCAAGTTCCAGGAGACCTTCCGCGGGGTCCGCGACCGCGACGCCGGCCCGGGACGGATCGACGACGCGCGCGAGATCCTGCACGAGATGCGTCTCGTCAAGGACGACGAGGAGATCCGGTTTCTCCGCCGCGCCGCGCAGCTCTCGGCGCGCGGACACGTTGCCGCGATGAGGGCGGCCGTTCCCGGCGCCTACGAGTTCGAAGTGCAGCAGGCGCTGGACGGCTACTGCTACGCCAACGGCGCGCGCCGCATGGCCTACCCGTCGATCGTGGGCTCCGGCCCCAACAGCGTTTTCCTCCACTGGGACAAGAACGACCGGCGGATCGAGGCGGGCGATCTCGTGTTGAACGACTCCGGCGCCGAGTACGGTTACTACGCGACCGACATCACGCGCACCTATCCCGCGAGCGGACGCTTCTCGCCCGAGCAGCGCGCGATCTACGAAATCGTGCTCGACGCGCAGAAGCAGGCGATGGCGCTCGTGCGACCCGGCGCGCGCCACGAAGAAGTCGAGGAGAAGGCGGCCCGGGTCCAGACCGAAGGCCTTCTCCGCCTGGGCCTCCTGTCCGGGAACCTCGACGAGCTCCTGAAGTCCAAGGCGTACCGGAAGCGGACGCTCCACGGCGTCTCCCACTGGGTCGGGCTCGACGTCCACGACAAGGGGAGCTACGACCCGGGGCGAACCTCGCGGGCGCTCGAGCGCGGCATGGTCTTCACGATCGAGCCGGGGATCTACATCCCCGCCAACTCGCCCGGCGTCGATCCGAAATGGTGGAACATCGGGGTGCGCATCGAGGACACGGTACTCGTGACGGAACGCGGGTTCGACTGCCTGTCGTGCGAAGCCCCGCGGGAAATCGAAGAAGTCGAAAAGGCCGTGCGGGCCGGGCGTCCCTAGGACGGGGCGCGAAGGCCGCTTTAAAACTCTCTTTTCGAGGAGAACATGTTCATCGACGCCCGAAGCCTGCCATCGGATGAGCGCGTCGAGACCGACGTATGCATCGTGGGAGGCGGCGCCGCGGGAATCACGCTGGCGCGGGAGCTCGCCGGACGGCAGTTCCGGGTCGCCCTCCTCGAGGCGGGCGGTCTCGACGAGAAGAGCGCGACGCCGTCGCTCTTTGCGGGCAAGAGCGTCGGCGTGCCCTACTTTCCTCTGGAGCGCGCCCGCCTCCGGTACCTCGGCGGCTCGACGAACCACTGGGGCGGCTGGTCGCGGCCTCTCGACGAGATCGACTTCGAGAGCCGCCCCTGGATTCCCCACAGCGGTTGGCCCATCCGGCGAAGCGATCTCGACGTCTACTACGAGAGGGCCAACGCCGCTTGCGGCCTAGGGCCCAGCCGCTACGATTTCAGGCCGTGGGAGGAGCCGCTCGCACGCGCCGGCCGCCGGGCGCCGCGCTTCGATCCGGACGCTCTCGTCGACCGCATCTTCCACGTCATTCCCGATCACCTGCTGCGCTTCGGCGAGGCATTTCGCTCGGAGCTCCAGGCCGCGACCAACCTCGACCTCTATCTCCACACGGCCGCCGTCGAGCTCGAAACGGACGGCGACGGGAACTCCGTGCGGACCGCGCGATTCTCCGGTCTCGACGGAAAGAAGCTCACGGTCGCCGCGAAGCTCTTCGTGATCGCCTCCGGCGGGCTCGAGGTGCCGCGTCTGCTCCTCCTCTCCCGGCGCGCACGGCCGAACGGGCTCGGAAACGACCACGACCTCGTCGGGCGATTCTTCCTCGAGCATCCCCACATGCGCTCCGGGATCGCGCTCTTCTCGCGGCCCTACCGCCCCTTCACCTCCCGGGCCTTCCAAGTCGGGTCGTCTCTTGTCGTCGAGTGCCTCGGCGCCTCGGAGGAGCTCCAGCGCCGCGAGCAGCTGCCGAACTTCGGCCTCCGCCTGCTGCCCGTCGTCGGAGGTTGGTTGAGCGCGGCGCGGCGGATCATCCGCCGGGGCGGCTCGCGGGAATCGGAGGAAGACGCTTCCGGGATCGGGACGATCCTGTCCGACTGGCGCCAGGTCGGCGTCGCCGTTTCCCGTAAGCTGTTCCGAGCTCCGTCGGGCGACGTGCTCTATCGGATCCCGTACCGGACTTTCAGCGTCCATTACACCTGGGAGCAGATCCCGAATCCCGATTCCCGCGTGCACCTGGGCGACGAACGGGACGAGCTCGGGCTGCCGCGGCTCGTGCTCGACTGGCGCCTGAACGACCAGGATCGCGACACGCTGATGCAGGCGCAGCGGATCGTCGAGTCGGAGATGGCGCGCCGGGGCCTGGGCTCGGTTCGCGGGAGCTGCGCGCCCGAGGAGTGGGAAACGGTGCTGCGGGAATCGGAGGAAAAGATCGACTCTCTTCTCGTCCGGAAGAACAACGAGCATCTGGCAACGCTCGTCCCGAGCTCTCAGGCTCGCAACAAGATCTTGATCGGGTCCTACCACCACCTCGGAACGACCCGGATGAGCGACGATCCGAAGCGGGGAGTGGTCGACCGCAACTGCCGCGTCCACGGCGTCGAGAATCTCTTCGTCGCCGGCGGGTCCGTCTTCCCGACGGTCGGGATCTCGAATCCGACCCTGACGATCGTCGCTCTGGCGATCCGCCTCGCGGATTTCCTGCGGGACCGGATGGAGAGGCGCGCCGCGGTCTCGTGAGGCCGCGCCCTCAGGGGACTGGGGCGAGCCTCGGCTCGGCGGCGCGAGAGGCGTTCTCGGACTCGCGCGGGACCAGGATCTCGACGGTATCGCGCGTCGACCGACACGTGATCGGCGTTTCGAGGATGCAGTCGCCGTCGAGCTGAACCTCGACGGAGTAGGGCTCGCGGGATCGGATCGTGACCTCGCTCCCGCGGACGACGCGGGCGAGGCCGCTCGACAGGTGCGCCGACCGGCCCTGCTTGAGCGCGTAAAAGAGGCGAAAGAGATCGAAGCGGTTCCGCCCCGAGAAGAGGAGGACGTCCACGTCCTCCGATTCGGGCGAGGCTTCCGGCGCGATCACCCAGTTTCCCGCGTAGTGGCGCGCGTGGCAGACGACCGCGAACGTCGCGTCGTACACGACCCCGTCGATCGTCGCCTGCAGCCGCGGGAACTCGTATCGCAGGAACTCCGACAGGGCCGTGACGGCAATGCCGGACCGTCCGAGTCGGCGCTTCAACGACAGGCTCATGTTCAGCATGACCCGGGCGTCGATGCCGGTCCCCGCCCACAGGAGGAACGCGCGGTCGTTCGCCGTGAGCACTCGCAGCGAACGTACCTCGCCGTTCCAGAGGAGCTCCGCGGCCCGATCCGGATCGAGCGGAATGCCGAGCTCGCGCGCGAGAACGTTGGACGTCCCGCCGGGCAGGACGGCGAGCGGGATCCCCGAGCCCGAGAGGCCGCGCGCGACTTCAGCGACGGTGCCGTCGCCTCCGCACGCCGCCACGACGTCCGGTTTCAGCGGAAGGAAGGCGCGGACGATCTCGGTCGCGTGGCCCGGACCGATCGTGGGCGCGTTGACGAGCGTGATCCCCCGCGTGCGCATTCTCTCGATCAGATCGTCCATCGCGGGGCGACGGTCGGTCTGGCCGGCCGTCGGGTTGTAAACGAGGACGCCCTTCCGGATGGTCGGGAGCGCGAGGGACGCGGACCGGCGTTCTCTCGCCGGGGAGCGCGCGTCCCGCCCCGCGGGCGTCTCTCCCCCGGCGCGGCGTCCCGGCATCGCCGACGCCCGGCTGCGGAAGAAGGAGAGGGGGTCTCGCTCTTTCAAAACAGCGACCCGTCTCTCGGAGGGGGCACGACGCCCAGGTGGCGATATGCGGCCGCGGACGCCGTACGGCCGCGGGGAGTGCGCTGCAGGAATCCGGCCTGAATCAGGTAGGGCTCGTAGAGGTCTTCGAGAGTCCCCCGATCCTCGCCGAGAGACGCCGCGATCGAGCCGATGCCCACCGGGCCTCCGCCGAACTTGTCGATGATGGTCAGGAGGATGCGCCGGTCGAGCTCGTCGAATCCGTGCTCGTCCACTTCGAGCCGGGCGAGCGCCTGTTTCGCAGTCGAGAGGTCGATCGCGTTCTTGCCGGCCACTTCCGCGAAGTCGCGAAGGCGCCGCAGGAGCCGGTTGGCGATCCTCGGCGTGCCCCGGCTGCGCCCTCCGATCTCGCGGGCCGCCGCGTCGTCGATCGAGATGCCGAGGATCGAGGCGGAGCGGCGGACGATGCGCGCGAGCGCGTCGACGTCGTAGAAGTCGAGCCGCAGGGTGATGCCGAAACGGGCGTGGAGCGGCTGAGAGAGCAGACCCGGCCGCGTGGTCGCGCCGACGAGCGTGAACGGAGGCAGATCCACCTTCATCGTCCGCGCCATCGGACCCTCCCCGATCAGGACGTCCAGGCGGTAGTCCTCCATGGCCGGGTAGAGGATTTCTTCGACGGCGGGGGAGAGCCGGTGGATCTCGTCCACGAAGAGGACGTCGCGCGGCTGGAGGTTCGTCAGGATGCCTGCGAGGTCGCCGGCGCGGGCGATCATGGGCCCGGAAGTCAGGCGGAGACCGGCTCCCATCTCGCGCGCGACGATGTGCGCGAGCGTGGTCTTGCCGAGGCCGGGAGGGCCGGTCAGGAGCACGTGGTCGAGTGGCTCGCCGCGGCCCCGCGCCGCCGCCAGGAAGACGGCGAGGTTTTCGCGGATCTTCGGCTGGCCGATGTACTCGCCGAGCGTCTGCGGCCGAAGCTTCGGCTCGACGGCGGCGTCTTCTTCGAGGGCGGCGCCGGTTAGAAGAGTGGATTCATCCACCATGGAGTTTTCGTCCGAGTCTATCGCAGAGAGAAGGCGTCCGTTTTCCGTTCTGGGCCCCAGGAGAACAACGGATGACGGACGCCGGAAAGTTCGTCCCTCATCCGCCGGTCAGCCGCTTCAACGCGGCCTTCAGGTATTCGCCGAAATCCTTCGGCGCCCCGGTCCGCGCGATGGTATCCACGGCCCTCTCCGCCTCGGCCTTGCGATATCCGAGGTTGACGAGAGCCGAGACGACGTCCTCCGCCGCGACCGCGGCCGGCGCGCCCGCCGGCGCCTCCTCGGCGAAGGCGGCCGCCTTCTCGGCGAGCTCGAGGACCATCCGCTCGGCCGTCTTCTTTCCGACGCCCGGGATCGCGACGAGCCGTCGGACGTCCTGCCGTCGCAGCGCTTCGACGAGCTCCACCGGCGGAATCCCCGAGAGGACCGTCAGCGCCACCCGCGGCCCGATCCCGGCGACACCGAGGAGCAGCTGGAAGAGCGCGCGCTCCCGCTCGGTCAGGAATCCGTAGAGCGCGAGCGCGTCTTCCCGCACGTGCGTGTGGATCCAGAGAGAGGCGGGGCTCTCCTCCGCCGGAAGCTCGTAGAACGTCGAGAGCGGAATGTGCACGAGGTAGCCGACGCCGGCCACGTCGAGCAGCACGCTGTCCGGCGTCTTGGTGGCGAGCCGTCCGGTGAGGCGGCCAATCATGGCAGGCTGTCCGCTTTCCGCTTTCCGCCGTCCGCCGAGCCGTCCACACTCCGGCTGCGAGCGGATCGCTGGCAGCCGGTCGCTCCTATCCTTTCCTCCCCTCCTCGGGCAGGAAGGACTTGAGCAACTCCTCGTTGATCTCCACTTTCTTCTCGGAGCGCAGCTGCTGGAGCGACGCGCGCAGGAGCTTCTCTCCTTCCCGCGCCCGGATGGTCTCTGCGAGCTCCGCCTTCTGCGTCTCGAAGGTCTTCGGATCGGCCGTCTTGCGGTCGATCACCCGGAAGAGAACGAAACCTCCGGGAACCGGCACGGGAGGACCCGCCTGGCCCTGCGACGTCTTGAAGACGGACGCGGAGAGCTCCGGGGCGTTTCCGATTTCCGGAATCGGCCCGCCCGGTGCGAACTCCGGCGTCGTCTTGACTTCCGTGTCGTACCGCGCTGCGATCTGAGGAAGCGGCGTCCCCGAGGCGATCTCTCGGCTCGCGGGCTGCAGTTTCTCGAGCGCCTCGCGCTCGCGACGATCCGTCTTCCACTCGTCGGCCACCCGCGTCCGAAGCTCGTCGAAGGGGGGAACGCCCGCCGGCCGCTCCTCGGCCGGTTTGACGATCGCCGGGCCGCGCGCCGTCGAGACCGCCGATTTCGAGACGCGGCCGATCTTCGTCGAGAACGCTTCGTCCGCGAACTGCGGGTTGGCGCCGATGCCGGGCACCGGCTCGCCGCGCGCGACCCACGGCGTCGTATTGAAGGTCACGATGTCGTTCTGGAGCTTCCGCATCTCCTCGTCCGACGGATCGGAGAGCTTTTGCACTTTCTCGACGAGATCCCGAGCGAGCCGGCTGACTTCCGCCTCCGTCTTGCGCTGCGTGAGATCCGCCCCGAGCGCGCCCCGCGCCTCCTCGAAGGTCTGCACGTGCTCGGGCGTCTTCGACGCGAGCTTGATGACGTGGTAACCGAACTGCGTCTTGACCGGCCCGACGATCTCTCCGGGCGCCATCGCGAAGACCGCCTGTTCGAACTCGGGCACCATCTGCCCGCGCGTGAACGGAGGGAGCTGACCGCCGCTCTCCTTGCTCGACGGATCGTCGCTCGCCTCGCGCGCGAGCTTTGCGAAGTCCTCACCCGCTTTGGCGCGCGCGAGGATCTTCTCCGCTTTGGCCCTGGCCGCGGCGTCCGCCTCGGGGCCCCCCGACGGGTCGGTCTTGATCAGAACGTGCGAGGCGACGACCTGCTCGGGCATCCGCAACGACTCGCGGCGCAGCGTGTACTCCGCCTGCAGCTCCGCGTCCGACGGGGTCGACTTCGCGCGCACCTTCGCCTGATCGACGAGCAGGTATTTGATCTTCCGCTGCTCCGGCTTGCGATAGCGATCGCGGTGCTTCTCGTAGTAGTCCTTGAGCTCCGCGTCCGTGGGCTGCACCCCCGACTCGAGGCGGCTCGACGGGATCAGGACGTACTCGATCGTCGCCTTGTCGTTTCGCGAAGAGAACTCGCGGGCGAGATCCGAGTCCGGAACCAGGATCGCGGAGCGGACGAGCGCCGCGTACTTGCCGGAGAGGAGGTCCTCCCGCAGCCCCTCCTCGAAGCGCTCGGGGGTGAACCCGTAGCGGGCGAGGAGCTGGACGTACTTCTCGCGGCCGATGAACTGACCGTTCTGCTGGAAAGCGGGGTAGGACATCACGGCCCGCGCGACCTCGTCGTTGGAGACCGCGAGCTTGAGGCGCCGGGCTTCCTCGAGCTGCAGACGCCGGTCGATCATCCCGTTCAAGACCTGGCGCGGCAGGTCGAGGAACCGGAGCATCTCGGGCGTCAGGCTTCCGCGGTACTGATCCCGGTAGCGGTCGAGCTGCTGCCGGTACTCGCGGTCGAACTCGGCCGCCGTGATCGCCGTCGAGCCGACGCGGGCGATCATGTCGGTCGAGCGGTCGTTAGGGTTCGTGCCGGACCCGCTGAAGTAGACGAAGCCGAGTATGAAAACGATGACCACTGCCCACAGCGTCCACTTGAGGTGGTGGAAGCTCTCACGCATCGTTTTGAGCATCGGGGAGAAGACCTCCGTGCCGCGAAATCGAAACGGGGCAATATAGCCGAAGACTCGTGCCGGAAGAAGGTTCCGGCCGCCGGCGCGGGCTCTCCGGGCGCCGCTGCCGCCCCGCGGATCGGCGGAGCCGTCCTCTTTCGGTGCAGTCCGGGATGGCCCCTCCGCCGGACCTGTCGTATGCTATAAGTCTCTGTAAATCCGGAGGTTTATTGGCCAAGCGGAAGTCCGGCCAGCCCGTTGGATCGGACATCGACTGGTTTGTCATCCCAATCCAGCGGATCCGCCAGATGGGGTTGATCTTTGCCGTCGCCCTGGTGGTCGGCGGCGTGGGCTACTTCCTCTACACGCGGACGCAACGGACCCCGGAGCAGAAAGCGCGGACCGAAATCGCGAGCGCGAGCCAGCTTCTCACCCGCGCCTCCGCCGCGCAGGGAGCCGGTCGTCCCGGGTCCCACGTCGCGCAGGCCCGCGACGCGCTGCGCTCCGCCGAGACCGCCTTCGCCGCGCGGCGCTTCGAGGAGGCCTTCCGGTCGGCGGTCGAGTCTCAGTCCTATTCGAGAAGGGCTCTCGGAGGCGCCGGAACCGAAGAGACGGGAGACGCCTCTTTCATCTCGATCGAGGGGGACGTCTCGATGCAGAGCGCCGGTCGCTCGACCTTCGAGCCGGCTCGGCAGCGGCAGGCGCTCTTCGACGGCGACTTCATCAAGACGGGCCGCAACGGCTCCGCCGAGATCATGTTCGCGGACGGAACGCTCTACACGCTCCGGCCCGGCTCGCTCTTCGAAGTGCATCGCCCTTCGCTCGCGGAATCGGCGGGCAGCCAGGTGAAGATCGTGTCGGGCGTCATCAACGTCTACACGGCGGGATCCACCTCCAAGATCGCGACGGACGCGGCGACGGCCGACGTGGACCGCGACTCGCGAGCCGCCCTCGACGTCGAGACCGGTCAGAAGACGGAGATCACGAGCTTTCGAGGGAAGACCACCGTTTCGACGGGCGCCCAGACGGTCGTCTTGAACGAGCGCGAGCGCGTGTCGGCGGCCGCGACCGGCGAGATCACGGCCAAGGTCCAGCTTCCCGAGGCGCCTCAGCCGCTCCTCCCCGCGGACAACCGGATCTACGACCTGAAGACCGGCGACCAGATCGACCTGCGCTGGGCCGCGGTCTCCGGCGCCGCCAAGTACCGGCTCCAGATCTCCCGTTCCCGCCTCTTCGTGCCCGACGCCATCGAGGTGGACCTGAACAACCGCACCGAGACCTACGCCGTCGTGCGCGTCTCGCGGGAGGGCGCCTACTTCTGGCGCGTCGCCACGATCAACAAGGACGGGGTCTCCTCGGACTGGAGCGCGGTGCGCCGATTCAAGATGCTCGCGGAAATGCCGCGCGTCGGGGCCAATGCCCCGCCGCCGCCTCTGACCGTCTCGCCTCCCCAGCAGATGGGCAACCTGTTTCTGATCTTCGGCAAGACCGATCCGGGCGCGACGGTCACCGTCAATGGGGAGACGGCGGACGTGGACGCAGACGGAACCTTCCGGAAAACCATCACGATCGACCGCGACGGCTATGCGATGCTCATCGTCAAAGCGGCCGACGCCTCGGGCAACGAAACGGTGAGGAGGATTCGGGTCTTCGTGGAATCATTGTGAGCCGTCGTCAGTCGTCGGTTGTCAGTTCTCAGCGCCGGACTGAAAACTGAAACCCGAAGACTGAAAACTTCCGGAGGATCTTTTGGCAGTCAAATCCCTCTTTTCGATCTTTTCGAACGATCTTGCCGTGGACCTCGGTACGGCGAACACCCTCGTCTTCGCGCGGGGCAAGGGGATCGTCGTGCGCGAGCCGTCGATCGTCGCGGTCAACAACGTGACCAACCGCGTCGAGGCGGTGGGCACCGAGGCCAAGGAGATGCTCGGCCGCACGCCCGGCAACATCGTGGCGATCCGTCCGATGAAGGACGGCGTCATCGCAGACTTCGAGGTGACCGAGAAAATGCTCGATCACTTCATCAAGAAGGCGCATGGCCGCTCGCTCTTCGTCCGTCCCCGCATCGTCATCTCGGTGCCGTCCGGCATCACTCAGGTCGAGAAGCGGGCGGTCCAGGACTCGGCCCTGCGCGCGGGCGCCTCGGAGGTCTTCATCATCGAACAGGCGATGGCCGCAGCGATCGGGGCGGGGCTTCCGATCACGGAGCCGGCCGGCAACATGATCGTGGACATCGGCGGGGGGACGACCGACGTGGCCGTCATCTCGCTCGCCGGCATCGTCTACAGCCGCTCGGTCCGAATCGCTTCCAACGAGATGGACGAGGCGATCATCCAGTACGTCAAGCGGAAGTACAACCTGCTGATCGGCGAGCGGACGGCCGAGCAGGTGAAGATGGAGATCGGGTCGGGGCATCCGCTCGACGAGCCCATGACGATGGAGGTCAAGGGCCGGGACCTGGTCGAGGGGGTCCCGAAGACCCTCGTCCTGACGGACGAGGAAGTGCGAGACTCGCTCTCGGAGGTCGTGGCGGCGATCGTCGAGAGCGTCCGGGTCGCGCTGGAGCGCACGCCGCCGGAGCTCTCGGCCGACATCATGGACAAGGGCATCATCATCACGGGAGGAGGATCTCTGCTGCGGAACCTCGACCGGCGGCTCCGCGAAGAGACGGGGCTGCCGATCTCCTACGCCGAAGATCCTCTCGCCTCGGTGGTGCTCGGCACCGGGGCGATGCTGACGGACATGGATTTGCTGAGGAAGATTTCGATCACCTAGGAGCCGACTTGGGGGCTCGTCGACGGATCGACAGAAAGTTCAGGGCGGCTCTCGAGCGCCGTCGTTCGCCGTTCGGCCATCGCCGGTCGTCCGTCGCCTAGCGCCTTTCCTCGTCCGAACCGACTGACCCCGTGAGAGCCACCAACCCCGCCGTCGAAATCGCCGGCACCCGGTCGCGCCGGGGCGGGGCGGTTCTGCTCTTCGTCCTCGTCGCCTGCGTCCTTCTTCTCTCGGCGCAGGTCCCGGCCCGCAACCGATCCGGCACGGTGCTCCAGTCTTGGATCCTGTCGGCGATCGCTCCTGCCGCCCGCGCCGTCGCCGCGGTCTCCCGGACGGTCACGGGAGCTTTCGACGCCGCCGTCGGCACTTTCCAGGCGACCGACGAGAACGCGCGCCTGCGAAAGGCACTCGCGGAGCGGGAGAAGGAGACGTTCGAGCTGCGGGCGAGGGTGGCTCAGACGGAGCGGGACGGCCGGCTGACCTCCTCGGCCACGGCGCTTCCGAACGTCGTCGCCACGGCCCCGGTGGTCTTGCTCGAACGCCGCGCGGGGTTGCAGAGCGCTCTCGTGGCGGCCGGCGCGCGGGAGGGGGCGGTCTCCGGGTCTCCCATCGCGGTGGCCGAAGGGCTGGTCGGTCGCATCGTCTCGGTCGGGCACTCCCTGTCGCGCGCCCAGCTGCTCACCGACTCGTCGGCCGCGGCGGGCGCGCGGATCGTGCGAACGGGGGAGCTCGGCGTCGTGCGCGGAGACGGCCGCGGCGGGCTGCGTCTGAACAACGTGCCGATGACCTCAACGGTGCGCGCCGGCGACGCCGTCGAGTCGGCGGGCATCGACGGCATCTATCCCCGCGGCATTCCGATCGGCCGCGTGGAGAGCGTCGGCCGCGCCGGTGAGCTCTTCCTCGACATCCACGTCCGGCCGACCGCGGACTTCTCCCGGATTTCGGACGTTCTCGTGCTCGCGCCGTCGCCGGCGATCTCGGAAGCCCCCGGAGGACCTCGGAGTGGAAACCCGTGAAACTGCGCCGCGTCGCACTGCTCCTCGCGGTCGCGGCCGGCCTCTCGTTCCTGTCGGGCGCCTCGGGGCACCGGGGCGCGTGGCCGGTCGACTGGTATCTGATCGCAGTCGCGGCCGTCTCTCGCGACGGCCACTTTGTAAAGGCGGTCCTGACCGGGGCTGCGGCCGGACTGCTCGAGGACGCGTCGCAGCCGATGCTCGGCTTCAACGCTTTTGCCAAGTCCGCGCTCGGCTACGTCATGGCGCTCGTGTCCGTCCGGGTGATCCTGGGGGGGCCGCTCGCCGTCGGCGCGGCGCTCGCCGTGGCGTCGCTCGCCAACGACGCGATCGTGGCGGTTCTCGCCTCGCTGCTCATGCAGGTCCCGATCGTCCTCTTCTCGAGCGAGTCGGTTTGGCGGGCGGCGGCGACCGGAATCACCGCCGGCGCGCTCGAGGCCGCGGCGACGTTTCCCTGGCGGGAGTGGTGGGAAAAACGGCGACTGAGAAGGCTCCGGTGAAACGATGGTGCTGAGGGTCCGCGAGAACCGTCGCGAGCTTTCCCGGCGCGTGGAGATCGCGCGCATCGTGGTCGGAAGCGTCTTCGCGCTCCTCGCGATCTGCTACTGGTTCGTCCAGATCGCGCGGGGGGACTACTACTTCACCCTCTCGGAGAACAACCGTCTCCGTTCGGTCAAAGTCACCGCGCCGCGCGGCTACATCTTCGACCGCAACGGCGTCGCCCTGGTCGAGAACCAGCCCTCCTACAACCTGCAGCTCTACCGGCGGGAGGCGAAGAACCTCCCGGGTTCGGAGGCCTTCGCGGTGTCCGTTCTGAACCTCCCGCCCGAGCAGGTGCGTGCGCGCGTCGATCGCGCGTTGAAATTCCCGGAGTACGTTCCCGCCTCGATCGCCGAGAACCTGGGCATCGAGGAGGTCGCAGCGATCCAGGCCCGCGCGCCGGAGCACCCCGAGTTCGCGGTGGCCGTTTCTCAGCGGCGCCTCTACGCACACGGCCTCGTCGCCTCGCACGCCCTGGGCTACCTGGCGGAAGCGACGGCCGACCAGATCCGGTCTGTCTCCGGCGCCTACGCGATGGGGGACTGGATCGGACAGAAGGGGATCGAGGCGACGTACGAATCGCTCCTCGCCGGCGCGAACGGGGAGCGCCGCGTCGTCGTGGACTCGCATGGACGCGAGATCGCGGAGCAGGGGCGCACCTCGGCGCAGCCTGGCCAGAACCTCTTCACGACGATCGACCTCGAGCTCCAGCGCATCGCGGAGGACTACTTCCGCGAACGCGTCGGAAGCGCGGTGGCCATGGACCCGAAGACGGGGGAGATCCTCGCGCTCGTCTCGTCGCCCTCTTACGACCCGAACTGGTTCACGCGCCGCGTGACCGGGCAGGAGTGGGCGAGTCTCGTGAACGATCCCCACCACCCGCTGCAGAACCGCGCCATCCAGAACGCCTTCTCGCCCGGCTCGACCCTGAAAGTCTTCCTC
>JBKPSZ010000198.1:0-6631 GCA_046735265.1 Acidobacteriota bacterium
GAAATCGGCGGCTGCACTTCGAATCGGTGCTGCTGGAGCTCTCTCTCGCGGAGCCGGGGCGCGCCGCGAGCCGCTCGAAGCCTTGAGACCGGGGGGCCGGCGCGAAGGAACCGGCGAGGGAGCCTGGCCCGGGAGAGTGCGGGCCTGGGAGTTACCGGAATGAGCGGTGGGTGTGAACGGAACCTTTCAACGCCGCGAGCCGGACTCCCATCGCCGGTTCCTTCGAGTCTCCCGAGTATACGCCCGAGGGCGATCGCGGGAGACCCGAAGGGTCGGTTCGATCAACGTTCGAGGCTCACCTCGACCGATTCGGTCTTCCCCGTCTCCACCTCGACATCGAGCTCTTTCTCCCGATAGCCGGGACGGGAGACCGTGATCCGATGCCGGCCGGGGGAAACCCGCACGCCGCGCAACTGTCCCGCGATTTCCTCCGCCGTGCCGATGAACCGGTCGTCGAGATAGACGGCGGCGTCCGGCGGGTCGGCCTTGATCGTCAGACGCGTCGAAGGCGCGGGCGCGGGAGCGGGGCTCGCGGGACCAGACCGCGATCCCGACTGCCGGCCTCTCCAGTCCGAAGAGGAGCCGGAAGGCGGTGGACCGCCCTCCGAAGATGCCGGTCCGGGCGGAGGCTGCTGCGATCGATCGTTGTGGTCGAATTCCGGCTGCATCTGGTAGTCGTCCGAGGGAGGCGGCGCCTGGTTCTGGTACTCGTCCGGCCGTTCCGGGACCGTCGCGCCGGACTTCTTCCCGAAGAAGCGCTGGACGCCTCCCTCCGGCTCGGGCGTCGAATAGGAGCCGTACTGCTTCGCGCCCGGAATCTTGTGGAGCTTGTCCTCCACCTTCGTCATATTGCCGGGACGCGCGTCGACTTCGACCGCCTTCGGCTCGAACCCTTCGAGCTGGAACTCGAGCTTGTAGTGGCCTTGCTGCAGATAGAGGTAGTCCGGGAACCCATCGAAGTCGTCGGCGGTCCCGATGTAGCGCCCGTCGAGATAAACGTGTGCCTCGTCAGGCGAGATGTCGGTGTCGACCGCCGCCCAGCTCGGACCGCCCTCTCCGCCGGCGTAGCCGCCGCCGTATCCGCCGCCGTAGTACCCGCCCGGGTAGGCGTAGTAGCCGTAGTACGGGTAGCCCCAGCCCCAACCCCATCCCCAGTAGGGGTAATACCAGCCGCCCCAGCCCCAGCGGCCGCCCCAGCCCCAATGGCCGCCGTGCCAGCCGCCGTGCCAGCCGCCGGAGTGACGGCTGCCGCCGCCACCGTGCCACCCGCCGCTGCCGCCACCACCGTGCCACCCGTCGCTGCCGCCGCCGCCGTGCCATCCACCGCGGCCGCCTCCGCCACCGTGCCATCCGCCTCCGCCGTGGTGGCCGCCTCCTCCGCCGCCCGAATGGCCGCCGCCCGAATGGCCGCCGCCGCCGCCACCTCGAGACTGAGCGGTCATCGGCGCCGCGGCGAGAAGCAAGCTTGCGACGAGTGATCCGATCCAGAGCGATCTGTTTTTCATAGGGCACCCACTTCCCGGGAGATCAAAGAGCAATACCGGAGCCAAATTCCGCCGCGACGGCGTGTGACGGAAGACTCGTGTCCTCAGGGACTTCCGAAGATGCCGGAATTCCACTTTTCATGACGGTTGACCTCGCGCGGAGTCACGTCGTCCCCTTCGGAGGAATCGATCCGTTCCGAGCTTCGAGCCCGCGGCGGAGGCCTCGCAGGTAGTCCTCTCGGAGAACCCGATCCACGGCGCGCCTCCCGCCCGGCAGCTCCCATCTCTCGGCCAGCCCCGCCCAGAAGGCGCGCAGGCCCCCGGAGAGACCCGCCTCCCGCTCGAAGGCCATCGCCTCGGGAACTCCGAGAAAGCCCCCGAGCTCGGGATGCTTCGCGTAGAAGACCGCCGCGGACTCGCCGGAGCTCGCCTGGCGCTTGCGAAAGGAAGCGAAGGAAATGTCGTGGTGGTGACGCGCCACGGCTTCGGGGCGGTAGACGATCTTGAGACCCCGGCGCGTCATTCGATAGGCGATCTCGATGTCTTCCCAGGCTGCGTTCGGAAACGTCGTGTCGAAGAGGCCCGCCTCGAGCAGGTCGGCGCGGGAGAGGGAGATGTTCGACGTGTAGAAGAAATTGAAGGGCACCGATTCGGAGTCCTCGATCAGGCCGTAGCCGAACTGGAGTCCGTACTCGTTGATGTGGTGCAGAAACGGGCTCACGCGCCGCTCGCGCGGCCAGGTCGTGTAGCCGAGGACGGCGACCGCGTCGGGGCGATGCGCGGCGTGGCCGCGCGCGTGAGCGCTCACGAGCTCCGCCTCGGGCACCGTGTCGTCGCCGAGGAAGAGGATCCGCTCCCCTCGCGCTTCGCGGACTCCCCGGTTGCGGGCCTTGGCAGGCCCGCCGTTCGACTGCGCGAAGAAACGGAAGGGATACGAAGGCCGGTACGTCTCGAGCAGGTGCGGGGTCTCGTCGCGCGAGCCGTCGTCGACGACGACCACCTCGAATTCCGGCGCGTCCCTCTGCGCGGCGAGAGCGTCGAGCACCCGCCGCAGCGTGCCCGGCCGCTCGTACGTCGGGATGACGACGGTGAACGGAAGTCTCACGGCCGCGCCCCCGCCTCGAAGATCTCGTCGAGCGTCGCGCGAACGAGGCGCGGGCCGCCGGCGAGGAACTCTGCGAAGAAGGGCGTGTCGAACTGTTCGTCGCCCGGGTAGGTCTTGACGATCCGCAGCGGAAACTTCGAGAAGATCTCGGCGTCCGTCCGGCGCCGCCGCTTCTGCACCTCGCGCCGACGTGCCGCGAGACTCTCGCGATTCCTGCGGATCCAGAGGAGCGCCTTCAGGTGCGCCACCGTGAGCGGATCTTCGATGCGCACGGCCGCATCGGCGCGCTCCGAGATCCCGAAGAGGACCGCGAGCGCTCTCCGCCCTTTCGCCGAGCGATACGGATCCCGTTCCAGCTCGCCCGCGCCCGGGTTTCGAGTCGCGAGCATCTCCGCGATCCTCCCGAGAAAGGCGGCCAGAATCGCCGGCATGAGCGCCTCGAAATGCTCGCGGTCGAAATTCTTGAACGCGGTCGCGAACGCGTTCTTCTCGTAGAGGAATCCTCGCGCGAAGACGCCCAGCGCCTCCCCGGTGGCGCCGCCGCGGTGGCGCGCGACCGCGCGCGGCTCGGCCACGACCCGGGAGCCGAGGATCCATTGCCTCCATCCGAAGTCCACGTCCTCGAGGTAGGCGAAGTAGTGATCGTCGAAACCGCCCGTGGCGAGAAACGTTTCCCGCCGGACGGCCATCAGCCCCCCCGAAGCGAAGAGCCGCTCTTCGCCCGGCGTCGCCTCCTTCAAGCGTGCGAGCGGCCGACCGACCTCGTCGGCGAAGGCGTGGCCGTCGAAAGTCAGGAAACCGTCGGAGAAGTCGTTCCGGCTCCCATCGCGATCCGTCAATCGCCCGGCGACCGCCGCGACGTCGGCCGGCGCGCCGTCGAGCGCGGATGCGAGCGCCGGAAGAGCGGAGGGCTCGACGACCGCGTCGTCATTGACGAAGGCGAGAGAGGGGGCGTTCGCCGCCTCCGCACCCAGTCGGCATCCCGCGGCGAAGCCGACGTTTCCGGGCGCGGGAACGCGCCGCACCCCCGGGAAGCGCTTTGCGACCTCCGAGAGGTCCGCCCCGCCCGTGTTGTCCACGAGCAGCGTCTCGATCTCCGGTCCCTTCGAGGAGGCTTCGATCCCGGCGAGGCACTCGAGCAGGTGGTCGAGGCCACGGTGGTGCACGACCACGACGGAGAGATCCGGCTTCTTCACGACGCCCCCTGCCAGAGCCGGCGCCAGAGGGGCGTCGCTTCCTCTTCCGGGAACGGGCGCCGTCCCGGGTCGATCGAGGCCTCGCGGCACCAGGCCGCGAGCGGCTGCGACACGCGCTTCCAGGTCCGCGCCGAGGCGAACCGGCGCGCCGCTTCGGAGAAGCGATCGCGCGCTCCGAGCACTTCGAGGATCGCTCGGGCGAGGTCCTCGGCCCGAAAGGGGGCGCGAAGCCCGGCGCCGGATTCCGCGAGGTCGCGAGCGAGAGCCCCGCCCCCGACCGTCACCGACGGCACGCCGCCCCAGGCGGCGTCGAGCAGTCTCGTGCGGTAAGAGAGGTCGGTCTCGAGCCCTTCCCGGGCGAGGGAGACCGCGACGTCCGCCGCGGCGTACAGATCTTGCCGCTCCGTGTAGGGAAGCCAGGGAGCGAAGACGATCGACTCCCCCGACGGGTCGAGCTGCCGGGCGCGCTCCTTCGCGAGCGCCATGGCGCGCTGCGGCGTCGTCTCGGGATTCGGATTCTCGAAGAAGAGAAGGCGAGCGTCGCTTCGGGACTCGCGAACGAAAGGCCACGCTTCGAGCAGCAGTCCAGGCTCGTACCAGTCGTAGATTCCGCCGAAGAGAACGAGCGGCCCCTCGCTTCGAACCCGCGCCGCAGCGCGGCCCCGGGAGCGGTCGCCGCGGGCCGGTTCGTCGGGGACGCCGAAAGGAACGACCGCGAGCAGCCGCGAGAGACTCGGGTCCTCCGGATAATTGTGCGGGCCGACGCGATCGGCCGCGTAGAGCGCCCCCGCGTAGAAGAGGCGCTGCTCCGCCGAAGCGCAGAGAAAGAAGTCTCCGCGCGCGAGCGCCAGGGCGATCGTCTCCTTGTCGTGCCGCGCGATGCCCTCCCCGAGATCCGCGACGTAGTGCAGGTTCTCGATCGGAAAGGGATCGTAGAGGTCGACCGCGACGGGAACCGAGGGAACTTCCCGAAGCCAGGCGCTCGCGGCGTGCCCGGATACGACGGCGGCCGCGGCGCCGGCCCCGGCGGACGGGAGACCGCTCGCAGTCGATCGAACGGGGATGCCGTCCGCCACCGGGCGGGCCTCCTCCGCGCGGTTCGGTACGAGCAGAAGCACGTCGCGCTCGGACGCCAGAGCGCGGGCGAGCTCCAGGGCGCGGATCCCCATCCCCGCCATTCGCGGCCGGATGGGCTCGGGCGCGAGCACGACGACGCGCGTCATCGGGTCATCCGCGGCCGCGCAGGCGTTCGAGCCAGAGATGCATCTTCCACGTCCGCGAGCGATAGATCTGTTCGAGCAGACCGTTCAAGCGCCCGATCTCCGCATGGAGCTCGGGGACTCGGGCGCCCAGCTGGCGGTTCGCCCGGGAGAGCTCCGCGACTTCTTCGATCAGCTTCGGGCGCTCCGCTTCCAGCGCCGCCCGTCGCGCCTCGACTTCGGCCGCACGAGTGAGCCGCTGATGGTTTTCGCCCTCCCGGTGGTACCACTTCGAGACCTGCGCGCGGAGCCGGTCGATCACCCGCGCCGTTCCTTCCTCCGTGCGCCGGGATCGGTATCGCTCGTAGATCTCGCGCCGCGTCTTCTGAAAGCCCTCCCCTCCCGCGGAGACGCGGCCGGGCTCGGCCTCCTCGAACACGCGGTACTCGCAGGTGACTGCCCGGACGTGCCGGAACGCGCCCTCTCCGGAGAGGCGGATGAGCAGGTCCCAGTCCTCCGAATACTCGAGCGATTCGTCGAATCCGCCGACTTTCCGGAGAAGCGGCGCGGGCGCGAGCAGCGTGTGGATCGGGATGTAGTTGGCGAGCAGGAGGTAATCGGGATCGTAGTCGAGCGAGTACTGCAGCTCGCGCCGCGTCTCGCGCCACTCTTCCCCCTCCCGCCGGTAATGGATCGTGACCGCGTCGGAGTAGACGACGGCTTCCGGGCCGGTTCGATGAGCGCGCGAAAGTCGTTCGAGATGGTCGGGGAAGAGGCGGTCGTCGTCGTCCAGGAATCCCGCGAGCCCTTCGCCGGCGAGGGCCAGGCCGCGGTTGGCCGCGGCGGAGCGGCCGGTCTTCTGCGGCGACTCCTCGGACCGGATCTCGAAGGCGCCGGCGAACGAGGAAAGGAGGTCGGAGACCGGCGCGCCGCCGTCGTTCACGACCACCACCCGCGAGGGACGCACCCGCTGTTCCGCCAGGCTCTGGACGGCCTCGCGCAGCAACGCCGGACGGTTGCGCGTCCGGACGACCACGGAAGCCGGCAGGACGCTCCGCTCGCCGGGCTCGATGAACGAGGGGCCGATCGCTCCGCGGAGCTCCGCGAAGGATCGCGTCGACGCCTCCGCATAGGGAACCACGCGAAAGGCTTCGACCGCGCCCCGCCCGCCGAGCGTGAGACGCCGATAGGCGTTCAATCCCTGGAGCGCGCTCGCGTAGTCCCGGACCGCCTGCTGGCTCGTGAAGGCGGCCAGGGCGCGAGCCTTGCGCTCCGACGCCTCGGCGATGTCCACCAGCGCGTTGGGCAGGAGCGGGTGCGAGATCTCGTAAAAGGCGATCCGCGCGTACCGATAGAGATCGTGGTCCTCGTCCTCCGGACGCGAGCTCGCCACGCGGGCGTAGAGCGCGGCGGCCAGCGCGCGGTGGTCCGGATGGATTTCCACCGGCGAGGGACAGAAGACCACGTCCGGACGGAACTCCGACACGAGTCGCACGATCTCGCGCTCGAGGTCCGCCGAACGCGCCGCGAGCCCGCGGTCGGGGAGGCCGCCGAAATCCGGCGCTGGGAGGCCGAGCACGGCGGCCGCCGCGGCCGACTCTTCCCGACGGGAGAGCGCGTACGCGGCCTCGCCGCCCGGTACCACCC
>JBKPSZ010000199.1:0-4945 GCA_046735265.1 Acidobacteriota bacterium
GATCTCGACGCGGAGCTCCGGGCCGCTCTCGACGCGCCGGAGAAGGAAGTCGAGCCCGCGCCAGGCCGCCTCGACCGACTGGAAGAGCGGATCGTGCAGAATCGAGCGCATCCAGTTGCCGATCGCGGCGTCGGCTCGCGCCATCCACTGGCCTTGATCCCGCGGGACCGCGGCGACGTGCGGTCGGACGACCTCCTGGACGAAGTTGTCGAAGTCCCGGTCCACGGGCGCCCTCGGGACGTCGACGGTTCGCCGGTGCGACTCGAGCATCTTCTCGAGCAGGTCCGGGGGCGGAGGAGCCGCCTCCGGTCTCTTGGGCGGCGGGGGAGGCGGAGGCGGCGGCGCGGCGGCGACGGAGGACGACCATCCCCACCCGGCGATCGTCCGAACGCATTCGGCGTAGCGCTCCGGGTCACCGAGGCCCTCGCGGAGGGCCTTCAGATCTTTAAACGCGGGCTCGCGCTCGAGCATGCGGTCGGGGTGGAAATCCTCGAGGCTCCGGGGTCGAAAGAACGTCGGCATGAGCTCCGTCAGGTACAGGCGGATCTCGACGGCGAGGCGGGACATCAGCCCTTCGAAGTCGTCGACGTCCGCCGGAACGGGCCGGCGAGCGGAGCCGAGCGTCTCCGGCTCGCAGACCTCCCGGCTTTCGCGTCCGGAGAAATCGCCCAGGACGAGATAGCGGCGGATGCCCTCCACGCGCGGGCGAGCCGACTCTTCGGCCGATGTGGCCAGAACGACGTCCGCGCGATCCGCGGTCGTGAAGGTCGGCATTTCGGGAGGCAGAGTCCCGCGCCCTTATACTCTGAGCATCGGGCGGGGGCAACCCGAAGTTGAAATCCACCGCAGTCGGGCGCGAATCGAACGGAACGCCTCCCGTGGCCGCTCGCGTTCTCCGCGGCGGCCGCGTCGAATCGGCGCATCGGGCGTACGCGGTCGTGGCGGACTCCGACGGGCGCGTCCACTTCTCTCTCGGCGACCCTCATCGGACGATTTTTGTTCGCTCGGCGGCGAAGCCCTTCCAGGCGCTGCCGCTTCTCGAAGCCGGGGGAGAGCGCGCTTTCCGCCTGGGAGACGACGACATCGCTCTCATGTGCGCCTCGCACGGAGGCGAGCCCCGCCACATTCGCGTTGCGGCGCGGCTGCTCGCGCGGGGCGGCTTTTCGGCGCGGGACCTCGCGTGCGGATCGCACTGGCCGATGCACGAGCCTTCGGCGCATCGCCTGGCGCGGCGGGGAGAGAGGCCCGGCCCGCTCCACAACAATTGCTCCGGCAAGCACGCGGGACTGCTCCTCGCTTGCCGCGCCTACGGGTTTTCGGCGCGCGGATACTGCGAGCCGTCGCACCCAATCCAGCGGGAGATCCTTTTGCGGATCGCGGCGCTCTGCGGCGTCGAAGCGGAGGCGGTCCCGGTCGCCGTCGACGGTTGCAACCTGCCGGTCTTCTTCCTGCCGCTGTCCGCGCTGGCGCAGGGGTTCGCCGCGCTCCTCTCCGAAGATCTCCCCGGGGAGACCATCGCCGCCGCCGCGGCGCGCCGTCGCGTGGTGCAGGCCATGACGGCGAGCCCCGACATGGTGGCCGGCCGGGATCGGTTCACCACGGAATTCCTTCGCACCGGCCGCGGCGCCTGGATCGGCAAGGAAGGCGCCGAGGGCGTGTACGCGGTCGGTATCCGAGCCTCGGCGCGCTCCGGGGGCAAGTCGGTGGGAATCGCCCTCAAGATGGAAGACGGCGCGATCCGGGGGCGCGACGCCGTGACCGTGAGTCTCCTCGAGCGGCTGGCCCTCGTGCCGCCGCGCGCCCGGGCCGCGCTCGCGCGCTACCGGCATCCCGTCGTCCACAACGTGCGCGGAGACATCGTCGGCTCGATCGAGACGGAGATCCTTCCCCGGCCTGGTCCATAATTCCGGCGCCGTGGCGTACCGGAACCTGTCCGCATTCCTGGAGGCTCTCGAGCGCGAGGGCGAACTCGTCCGGGTCCGTGCCGAGGTTTCGCCGCATCTGGAGATCTCGGAGATCGCAGACCGAGCCGTGAAGGGAGGAGGTCCCGCGCTCCTCTTCGAGAAGGTCCGCGGATCCACGATGCCGGTCGCGATCAACCTCTTCGCCTCCCGGAGCCGGATGCGAAAAGCCCTCGAGCTCTCCTCCTTCGAGGAGTGGGACCGGCGGCTGGAATTCTTCCTGGATCCCAAGCCGCCGGAGGGCCTCCTCGACAAGTTGAAGGCGGTCCCGCGGTTCACGGAACTCGCGTCGGTGTTTCCGAAGACGGTCCGCTCGGGGCCCTGCCAGGAGGTCGTCGCGACGGGCGACGAGGTGGATCTCCGCGCGCTCCCCGTGCTGACCTGCTGGCCGAAAGACGCGGGGCCGTTCATCACGATGCCCTTGGTCGTCACGAAGGACTCCTCGACCGGCAAGACCAACGTCGGCATGTATCGGATGCAGGTCTTCGACCGGCGAACCACCGGGATGCACTGGCAGAAGCACAAGGACGGAGCGGGACAGGCTCGCGGCTACGAGCGGGAGGGGCGCCGGATGGAGGTCGCCGCCGCCATCGGCTGCGACCCGGCGACGGTGTTCTCGGCGGTGGCGCCGCTTCCGCCCGGCGTTTCGGAGTTTCTCTTCGCCGGCTTCGTGCGCGGCGAAGGGGTGCCGCTCGTGCCCGCGAAGACGGTGGACCTTCTCGTTCCGGCCGAGGCCGAGATCGTTCTCGAGGGCTACGTGGACCCCTCCGAGCGGCGCACCGAAGGACCCTTCGGCGACCACACCGGCTTCTACTCTCTCGAAGACGAGTTCCCCGTCTTTCACGTGACCGCCGTGACTCGGCGCCGCGATCCCGTCTACCTGACCACCATCGTCGGCCGGCCGCCGATGGAGGACGGCTACCTCGGAGAAGCGGTCGAGCGCCTCTTCCTCCCTCTGGTGCGCAAGACGATCCCCGAAATCGTGGACATGTGGCTGCCGGTCGAGGGGATCTTCCACAACCTCATGATCGTGTCGATCGACAAGCGATATCCGGGTCACGCGCGAAAGACGATGCACGCGATCTGGGGAACGGGGCAGATGATGTTCACGAAGACGATCGTCGTCGTGGACAAGGACGTGCTGCTGCGCCGCGGACCGGAGATCGTCTGGCGTGCGCTGACCGCGATCGACCCGGAACGGGATCTCGAGTTCGTGCGGGGCCCGGTGGACGAGCTCGACTTCGCCTCGCGTTTCCCCTGCTACGGGAGCAAGGTCGGGATCGACGCCACCCGAAAGTGGAAAGGGGAGGGGTTCGACCGGCCGTGGCCACCCGAGATCCTCATGTCCGAGGAGGTCCGCCGCCGCGTCGACGACCTCTGGCCGAGCCTCCGCATCTCGTTCCCACGCGGAGATTGACGGCGCGGGGCCGGCTCGGCCCGCGCCCGGTGCTAGAATTTCTGGTCCGGCATGAGAGTCCTCGTCGTCGATCCCCGTGAAGAAACGCGCGACCTGCTCCGGCGGGCTTTTTCGGCCTTCGGGGACCACGTCCGGGGAGCGGCCACCCCGGCCGAAGCGGAGAAGCACCTCTCGGAGTTCGCGCCAGACGCCGTGATCGCGGCTTTCGAAGCGTCGGGGGAAGAGACCGGACGCTTCCTCGCGGAGGCCCGCGAAGCCGATCCGCGAAGAGGCCTCTTCGCCCTGATCGACGGCGCGCATCTGGAGGACGGGGTTCGAGCGATGACGCTCGGCGCCCACGACTTTCTCTGGACCCCGGTCTCGGAGGGGCGGGTCGCTCTCCTCCGGGCGCGGCTCGAGGCCCGGCGCGAGCGGGAGGCCGGCATCGAAGAGATGCGCGTCCGACTCGCACGCAACGAGATCGCGACGAGTCTGCCCGGCCGTTCCGAGCCGTGGAAGGCGGCGCTCGCGGCGCTCGAGCGCGAGGCGCCCCTCGACTCGCCGGTCCTGCTGACCGGAGAATCCGGGACGGAGAAGGAGCCGGCGGCGCGCGCGATCCACCGGCTCTCGCCGCGCGGATCGGAGCCCTTCCTCGTCGCGGACGCCGCGCCCGATGCCCCGTCCGCCAGCGGCGGATCCCTCTTCGTCCCTCACGTCGAGCGCGTCCCGGAGCGGTCGCAGGCGGCTCTGGCCTCCGAAAGCGAGTCTCCGGGGGGGCGGCGTCTGATTCTCTCGACGGACGAGGACCCGCGGGTCGCAATGGCCGTTGGCTGGCTCCTGCCGGTCATCGCCGACCTCTTCCCGGGACACACCGTGCATCTGCCGCCGCTTCGAGAGCGGGGAGAGGACGTCGTCCGGCTCGCGAGGCAATTCCTCCACGAGCTCGATCCGGCGCTCTCCTTCGAGCCCGAGGCGATCGACGCGCTCGGCGCCCACGACTGGCCCGGGAACGTGCGCGAGCTCAAGGAGGTCGTCCGCCGGGCCGCGCAGCTGACCGAACGGCCGGTCATCGGACCGACGATCGTGACCTCGGTTCTCGGCCGTCCGCTCGCCTCGCGTCGCTCCCGGCGCAAGAAGGCGCCGGTCGTCCGCGTCGCCGTCGGCGAATCCCTGGCGGACGTCGAGCGTCGAATGATCCAAAAGACGCTCGAGTTCGCGCGCGGCAACAAGCGCAAGACGGCGGAGCTGCTCAAGCTGTCTCTGAAAACGATCTACAACAAGATCAAGGAATACGGCCTCGAACACTGAGCGGCGCCGCGCGGCCGCTCTTCGGCGGCGATCGTGACGCGGAATTCCCCGGTGGTATAGAGCCCCTCCCAGCCGGAGTGGCGGAATGGCAGACGCAGGGGACTCAAAATCCCCCGCCCGCAAGGGTATGAGGGTTCGACTCCCTCCTCCGGCACCAAATTTCGGACATCTCTGGCACCGAAAAAGGGAGCCGGAGGAGAAGAGGAGAACCCTCCCTCCTCCGGCACCGAATCTGGCCGACGACAACCCACCTAGACATGCGGCGCGCTCAATGCGGGAT
>JBKPSZ010000200.1:0-15620 GCA_046735265.1 Acidobacteriota bacterium
CCCCTCGCTCGCGGGCGCTCCCAAGGAGCTGACGCTGCCCCGGACCCTGCGCGCCGGAGCCGCATTCGAGCCGATCGGGGCGCTCACGATCGCGCTCGACGGCGACCTGATCCCCTCCGACACGCTCATCCCGGGCGGCAAGAGCCGCCAGCTCTCGACGGGAATCGAGGTCCGGCTGCCGCTCTTCGCGATCCGGGCGGGCGCCTTCCGCGATTTCGACGCGCCCGATCCGCACTGGGCCTATTCGGCGGGGTTCGGGATCGGGCTGCCCTGGCTCTCGGTCAACGCGGCCGTGGTGCTCTCGACGTACCAGGGGCTGTCGCTCTCCTCCGCGAACCAGCGGGACGTCGGCGCTTCGGTGGACGCGAGACTCCGCTTCTAGCCGGCGCGAGGATGGCGGCGATGCCGTTTCGAGTCCTGGGCAGCGATCCCGGCTCCGGCGCGCGCCGGGGCGTGCTCGGAACGCTCCACGCCGAGATCGAGACTCCGTGCTTCCTGCCGGTCGGCACGCGGGGAGCGGTCAAGGGGGTCGAGTTCGAGCGGCTGGAAGAGTGGGACTGCCGGGCGGTTCTCGCCAACACGTATCACCTGATGGCGCGTCCGGGGCGGGACCGGATCGCCCGAGCGGGCGGGCTTCATTCCTTCATCGGCTGGCCGCGAGCCATCTTGACGGACTCCGGCGGCTTTCAGGTGATGAGCCTCGCCTCGCGCCGCCGAATCACGGAGGAGGGGGTCGAGTTCCGCTCGCCCGAGGACGGCACGCGCCACTTCCTGACGCCCGAGACGGCGATGGATCTGCAGTCGGTCTTCGGCGTCGACATCGCGATGGCGCTCGACGTTTGCCCGCCCTATCCGGGCGAAGCGGGGGAGGTTCGGGAGGCCGCCCGGCTCTCGCAACGCTGGGCGGAAAGATGCCGCCGAGCCTGGCGCGGGCCCGGCCTCCTCTTCGGGATTCTCCAGGGAGGCACCCACGAGGATCTGCGGGAGGCCGCGGCGCCGCCGCTCGTCGCACTCGATTTCGACGGCTACGCGATCGGCGGCGTGGCGGTGGGGGAGCCGAAGGAGGCGATCCGGCGGATCACGCGCCATTCGGCCGCGCTCCTCCCGGAGGGAAAGATCCGCTATCTCATGGGCGTGGGCACGCCCGCGGACCTCCTCGAGTCGGTCCGCGCGGGAGTGGACCTCTTCGACTGCGTTCTGCCCACGCGAAACGGGCGCATGGGGCACGCGTATACGCGCCGCGGCGAAGTCGCCATCAAGCACGAACGCTTCAAAGGCGACTTCACACCGCTCGATCCGGACTGCCGCTGTCCCGTCTGCCGGCGCCACTCGCGCGCCTACATCCGTCACCTCTTCGTCCTGAAGGATTTTTCCGCGCCGATGCTCCTCTCGATCCACAACGTCTTCTTCTATCTCGATTGGATGCGGGCGATCCGCGAGGCGATTTCGGGCGGGACTCTCGCGAGCCTCGAGGCGCCGCCGGATGAGAAGATCCCGGAGGGGGCGTGACGGCCCGCGTCTTCCCGCGTTCCGGCTCGTTGGTTGTTATAGCCTCACGCGCCATGAAATCGACGATCGCGACGGCGCTCCTTCTTCTCCTCTCCTCGGCGCTTCCCGCCGCGCCGACGCCGAAGGCGGCCGCGAAGGACTACAAGGCCCTGGCCGCGCGCCTCCAGAAGCACGCGATCGTCGTGGACACGCACGAGGACGTGCCCGAGCGCCTCGGCAAAGAGTGGGTGGACCTGGGTGTGCGCAGCTCGACGGGGCACGTGGACATCCCGAGGCTCCGCGAAGGCGGCGTGACCGCGGCGTTCTTCGCGAACTACGTTTCTTCCGACTACGCGAAGGAGGGAGGGTCGACGCGAAAGGCGATGGAGCTCGCCGAGCTGATCCACGGCCTCGTCGAGGCGCACCCGAACGACCTCGTTTTCGCCGACTCGGTCGCCGGAATCCGCGCGGCCAAGCATCACGGAAAGATCGCCGTTCTCATGGGCATCGAGGGAGGACACGCGATCGAGGACTCGCTCGGCGCGCTCGGCGGCTTCTATCGCCTCGGCGTCCGTTACATGACGCTCACGCACACCAACACCAACAACTGGGCGGACTCTTCGGGCTCTTTCTGGAGCCCGGATTTCGATCCGAAGAAATCCGCGGTCCACGACGGGCTCACGGACTTCGGGCGCGAGGTCGTTCTGGAGATGAATCGCCTCGGTATGCTCGTGGACATCTCGCACGTTTCGGACAAGACGCTCGCGGACGTGCTCGAAGTCTCGAAAGCGCCCGTCTTCGCTTCCCACTCCTCGTGCCGCGCCTTGTCGGACATCCCGCGCAATCTGACCGACGACCAGATCCGCGCGATCGCGAAGAAGGGCGGGGTGATCATGGTCAACATTTCTTCGATGTTTCTCGAGCAACGCGCCGTGGACGAGTGGAAGGCGAAACGCGCGGCCCTCGCGCCGGACCTCGCCGCGCTTCGCGAGAAGTTCAAGGACGACCCGAAAAAGCGAGACGAGCAGATCGACAAGCTGCTCGAGACTGTCAAAGTGACGCCCGCCTCCTGGAAGACCGCGGCCGACCACATCGACCGGATCATCCGGATCGGCGGGCGGGAGGCGGCGGGTCTCGGGACCGATTTCGACGGAATCAGCGATCCCCCGCAGGGGCTCGAGGACGTTTCGAAGCTCCCGATCCTGACGGAGGAGCTGCTGCGCCGGGGACACGCCACACGAGTCGTCCGCGGCGTGCTCGGCGAGAACTTCCTGAAATTCTGGGATCGCGCCGAGAAGGCGAAGAGCTCGGTCCCGCCGCGGTCGGGTCCTTTTCCCTTCACGAAGCCGGGATCGGGCGCGCCGTAGGGCGAGCGCCCACCGGGCGGCTTCCTCTCCGATATGATCGCCGCCATGTTCGATCTGCTTCAGGCGTCGCCCGCTCCTGCCGGCGGAGGCCTCCTCGCCTTCGCCCCGATGATCTTCATCTTCGTCATCTTCTACTTCCTCCTGATCGCGCCCATGCGCAAGAAACAGAAGAAGACGCAGGAGATGCTGTCTCGACTCAAGAAGGGGGACGAAGTCATCACGAGCGGCGGCATCTTCGGGCGGGTCGCCGCGCTCGACGAGGAGCGGGGGTTCGTGGTCCTCCAGGTCGCCGACAACACGAAGATCAAGGTCCTGCGGAGCGCGATCGGAGGACTAGCGGGGGAAGGGGAGCCCGCGCCGCCTTCGGCGACTCCGTAGCGAGCGTCCGGCGGCTTTCCGGTCCGCCGGACGCGCCGACGAGACCTCGGCCGGCAAAGCCTCTGCCGGGAGGCGGATGCGGGCAGCTGACAGCCGAGGGCTAATCCAGTAGACTGCGGCGTTTTCGGAACGGTCGGCGAGGAGGAATCTTGTCCAAACGGGTCCGCTGGAGAGTGCTCTTCATTCTGCTCGTCGTGTTCGGCGCGGCCGCCGGCTACGTGGCGGTCGGCTACCGCAACGCGAAGAAGGACTGGATCGGCCCGGGGACGCCCCCGCTCTCGCAGGCCCTGAAGAAAGGGATCAAGCTCGGACTCGACCTGCGCGGCGGGATCCACCTCGTCCTCCAGGTCAACACGGCCGACGCGCTCAAAGCGGAGCGGGACGACGCCATCGAGCAACTGCGCACGCAGGCGCGGACGGAGTCCTTCGCCCTGGGGGCCTTCGAGGCGACGGGGCCGACCAGCTTCACGGTCACGGTGACGCCGCAGACGGACACGACGAAGCTCGAAGACGCGGTGCGGCGCTTTCTCGCCGACTGGACCGCCAGCACCGTCGGCAACAAGTGGTCCTTCCAGTTGAAGGAGCCGGCGCGCCGCTCCACCGCGGAGAACGCGGTCGCGCAGGCGATCGAGACGATCCGCAATCGCGTGGACGAGTTCGGAGTCGCCGAGCCGCTGATCGCTCGCGAGGGCGTGGACCGGATCCTCGTCCAGCTCCCCGGCGTGGACGACCCCAAGCGCGTGAAGGACCTGATCAAGAACACGGCCTTCCTGGAGTTGAAGCTCGTCGAGACGGGCCCGTCCGACCGCGCCGCGCTTCTCGCCGCGCACGGGGGACAGGTTCCGCCGGAGCTCGAGCTCGTCCAAGCCAAGGCGGAGCCGGGACAGCGACAGGATCTCTATTACCTCGTGCGGAAGTCCGCCGTGATCACGGGACGCGACTTGAAGAACGCGCGCCCGAGCCGGACGGGCCAGTTCGGGCAGATGGGCGTCACGTTCTTCCTGACAGCCGGGGGCGCGGGCAAGTTCGCGGCCGCGACCGGGGCCAACGTCGGCAAGCAGCTCGCGATCATCCTGGACAACCGAGTGCAGTCGGCGCCCCGCATCAACGAGCGGATCTCCGACGAGGGGGTCATCCAGGGTTCTTTCACGGCGGAGGAGGCCAACGATCTCGCCCTCGTGCTTCGCGCCGGCGCGCTGCCGGCCGGCCTGACCTATCTCGAGGAGCGCACGGTCGGGCCGTCGCTCGGAGCGGACTCGATCAAGAAGGGGATCACCGCCTCGATCGCCGGCGGCATCCTCGTCTTCGCCGCGGTCATCCTCTACTACCGCCGCGCGGGCTGGAACGCCGTCCTGGCGCTCCTCTTGAACGCCCTGCTTCTCGCGGGCGCGATGTCGCTTTTCGGCGCGACGCTCACGCTGCCCGGCATCGCCGGATTCATTCTGACGATCGGCATGGCGGTCGACTCGAACGTGCTGATCTTCGAGCGCATCCGGGAAGAGCTCCGGGCGGGCCGGGCTCCGAAGACCGCCATCGAGAACGGGTTCTCCAAGGCCTTCGCCACCATCATCGACACGCACATCACGATCATCATCTCGGCGATCTTCCTCTTCCAGTTCGGCACCGGACCGGTCAAGGGATTCGCGGTGACCCTCGTCATCGGTCTTCTCATCTCCGTCTTCACGGCGGTCTACGTCTCGCACACGATCTTCGAGCTCGAGTACGGCCGGCGCGAGCACATCGACGCCGTCTCCATTTAGAGAGAACGCATGGAACTGTTTCGACAGACCAACATCGATTTCCTCCGCTGGAAGTGGTGGGCGATCGGCGCTTCCTGGCTGCTCATCGCCATCGGCGCCTTCGCGATCTTCGTACAGAAGGGCCTGAAGTTCGGCATCGACTTCGCGGGCGGCACGCAGATCACGCTGCGCTTCGCCGCGAGGCCGGACGTCGAGAAGCTCCGCGGTTTCCTCGACGCCGCGAACCTCGGCGACACCGGGATCCAGCGCTACGAGGAGGCGGAGAAGAACGAGGTCCTGATTCGCGTCCAGCAGCAGAAGCAGGAAGGGCGCGACGTGACGCAGGAAGTGCTGAACTCGATCCGCCAGGGGCTCGGCGCGCCGGCGGACCCATCCCGCGTGGACCTGAACGTGCAGGGGAGAGACGCCCTTTCGGGCCGCCTCCTCGCGACCGACCCGGACAAGGTGGCCGGAAGCGCCACGGAGAATCCCGCCGACCACTACGCGCGCGTCGCCGAGCGGATCATCGCGCGGCGCTCGGAGATGGGCATCTTCCGCTCCGCCGCGGACGTGGACTCGGCCCCGGACGTCTCCGCGGCCGTCAAGCAGTGGGTCAAGGCCAACACGACGGTCGGGCCGTTCGTGCTCCTCTCGGCCGAGAACGTCGGTCCGCAGGTCGGAAAGGACCTCCAGCAGAAGGCCCTCTGGGCCGTCGCGCTTTCGACCCTCGGCATGCTCGTGTACATCGCGTTCCGCTTCCGCTCACTTCCGTTCGGCGTCGGGGCGGTCGTGGCCCTGATCCACGACACGCTGATCACCGTCGGGCTGCTCGCCCTGCTCGGGCGTGAGTTCAACCTGGTCGTGGTCGCGGCCCTGCTGACGCTCGTCGGCTACTCGGTCAACGACACGGTCGTGGTCTACGACCGGATCCGAGAAAACCAGCGCACGCCCAAGAAGGAAGCGCTCGAATCGGTGATCAACCGCTCGATCAACCAGACGCTCTCGCGGACGGTACTCACCTCGGGTGCGACGATGCTCGTCGTCGTCGCGCTCTTCGCGCTCGGCGGAGAAGTCCTGAACACGTTCGCCCTGACGCTCATCATCGGGATCATCATCGGCACCTACTCCTCGATCTACGTCGCGTCGCCGATCGTCGTCATCTGGAAGAACTTTCTCGAGAGGCGTCGCGCGAAAACGGTGCCCGTTCGCGCGGTGCCGCCTCCGCCGGAGCCTCTCCCCGCGCCGCGGCCGGCGGCGCCTCGCGCGGCGGAGCCCGCCGTTCGCGAGCGTAAGAAGAAGAAGAAGGGGAACCGCTAAACGATTCTCGCTCGTCCGGCCCGCCGTCGCCGGCGGGTCGGACCGCTCTCCGGCCGGCCCCGTCCGGGGTTGGCGTAATCTCTTCCCGTGGCGACCGCGACCATCCGGTTCGAAGAGATCCTCGAGAGGGTCCAGGCCTACAACCCTCAGAGCGACGAGGACCTCCTGCGCCGGGCGTACGTGTTCTCGGCACGCGAGCACCGGGGACAGGTCCGGCGCTCGGGCGAGCCGTACCTCGTCCACCCTCTGAACGTCGCGGCGATCCTCGCCGACATGAAGGCCGACGACTTCTCGATCGTCGTCGGGCTCCTTCACGACGTCCTCGAAGACACCCTGACGACCAAGGAGGTCATCACGCAGCACTTCGGGGGCGAGGTCGCGGACCTCGTCGAGGGGTTGACCAAGATCGGCCGGTTCTCCTACGTCTCACGCGAGGAAGAGCAGGCCGAGACCTTCCGAAAAATGATCCTGGCGATGGTCTCCGACCTGCGCGTGGTTCTCGTCAAGCTCGCCGACCGGCTCCACAACATGCGCACCCTGGGGTTCCTCCCTCCGGAGCGGCGCCACGAGATCTCGCGCGAGACGATGGACATCTACGCCCCGATTGCGAACCGCCTCGGCATGGGCCTGCTCAAGGGAGAGCTGGAAGACCTCGCCTTCCGCCACCTCGAGCCGGAAGAGTTCGAGCGCGTGGCCCGCGAGACGGAGCGCGGGCTCAAGGGCTCCGAAGGTTTGATCGAGCAGGTGCAGGACCGTCTCCAGAGCAAGCTCGCCGAAGCCGGCATTCCGGGCGAGGTGACCGGGAGGCGCAAGCGTCTCTACTCGATCGCCGTGAAGATGCGCCGTCGGGGCGTCGAGATCGCTCAGCTCCACGATCTGATCGCTTTCCGTATCGTGACCCCGGAGACGCGCGACTGTTACGCGAGTTTGGGGCTCGTCCACCAGCTCTGGCGCCCGGTGCCCGGCCGCATCAAAGACTACATCGCGATGCCGAAGCCGAACTTCTACCAGTCGCTGCACACGACGGTGATCAGCGAGTCGGGCACGACGTTCGAGGTTCAGATCCGGACCCGCGAGATGGACCTGATCGCCGAACGCGGAATCGCGGCCCACTGGAAGTACAAGGAGGGGCGCCTCGATCCCCGCCCCGACGACAGCCGGTTCCAGTGGCTGCAACAGCTGGTCGACTGGCAGAAGGAGGTCTCGGACCCGCGGCAGTTCCTCTCCTCCCTGAAAGTCGACCTCTATCCCGACGAGGTCTACACGTTCACGCCGAAGGGAAAGGTCTTCGCTTTCCCGCGCGGGGCAACGCCTGTCGATTTCGCCTACCGGGTGCACACCGACATCGGGCATCGGTGCGTCGGCGCGAAGGTCAACGGGAGGCTCGTTCCGCTGCGGACCCCGCTTTCGAGCGGCGACATCGTGGAGGTCTTGACCTCTCCGAACCAGACCCCGTCCCGCGACTGGCTCTCCTTCGTCGCCACGAGCCGCGCGCGGCACAAGATCCGCCACTTCATTCAGACGCAGGAGAAGCTGCAGGCGGTCGAGCTCGGCCGGCGGCTGCTCGAGAGGGAACTGAAGAAATTCAAGAGGACGATCAAGAAGCTGGAAGGGTCCGGCGCGCTGGAGGAGGGGCTGTCGCACTGGGGGTTCACCCGCCCCGAGGACCTCTACGCGGCCGTCGGCTATGGAAAGATCCCGCCCCGAAGCGCGCTCGAGCGCTTCGTGCCGTCGGAGGAGCTCGCCCGCGGCGAAGCCGAGGGAGGCCGCCGGGAGAGCACCGTTTCGAAGGTCGTCCGGAAGATCCTGCCGTTCGGGGCGCCCGACATCGTCGTCGTCGGACACAACGACCTGATGGCGTCGCTCGCGAAGTGCTGCAATCCCGTGCCGGGCGAGCCGATCGTCGGCTACATCACGCGGGGGCGCGGCGTGTCCGTCCACTCCCAGACGTGCCCGAACGTCCGGAACCTGCTCTACGACCCGGAGCGCCAGATCGACGTGACCTGGGCGGGCGAGAAGCGCGCGACTTACGCGATCGAGCTCGAGGTCATTGGCGACGACCGCGCGGGCCTGCTCGCCGACCTGACGCAGGCGATCGCCGGGGAGGGATCCAACATCCGGCGGATCGAGGCGCGCTCGGACGAGCTGCGAAAGGGCTACGTGTCGGTGTCGCTCGAGGCTTCCGACATGAAGCACCTCCAGAAGATCCTGACGCGCCTGCGCTCGGTGGCGGGCGTCCGAGAGGTCATCCGGAAGTACAACGTTCCGAAAGCGGGGGAGAGGGGTTCGGGGTAGGGACTCGGGGACTCGTTCGGATGAGAAGGAACGAGTCCGTCGTCCCGGATCCTGAGGCGGGCGAAAGTCTTACGACGCCTTGGCTCTCGGCGTCGGCTTCGTCACCCGGCCGCTCCGGATGCAGCGCGTGCAGGCCCGCGTGCGACGCGTGACGCCGTCCACGACGGCCCGTACCGACTTCAGGTTCAAGTGCCACTTGCGGCTCGTCACGTTGTGCGCGTGACTGATGCGCCGCCCGGTGACCGGCGTTTTCTCGCAGAACTGACAGTGCTGGGCCATGATCTTCCTCGAAAGCCCGGGCGAGGTGCCGCGGGCAAAGGCGGGCATCCTACACGTCCCGCCTTTCGACGGCAAGCGAGACCCTGCGCGGGTTGTCGAGCAAACGAGCATTTCCATTTCGAAGCCCTGTTCTTTTGGACAGGTCTCCGAACGCCGCAAGTCGTTGCCCGCCGGAAGCTTTCGCATGTCCGGACTCTTGACTGCGGAATATCCTTCTGTTAACTTGGCGCTCAGCCGAAATAACCCAAGGTAAAAGCCCTAAACCGTCTTAGATTTTTCGGTAGGGGTAACGTGCTGTTCAGGAAGACGAAGAACCTGGTTGGCCTGGACATCGGTTCCTCGGCGGTCAAGCTCGTCGAGCTGAAAGACGCCAAAGGAGGCGGTTACAAGCTCGTCAAGACGGGCCTCGAGACCCTCTCCCCGGAGGCGATCGTGGACGGAGCGATCATGGACGCCTCGCTCGTCATCGACACGGTCAACCGGATCATTTCCGCCTTGAACGTGCGCAACAGCGACTTCGGAACGTCGCTTTCCGGGCACTCCGTCATCATCAAGAAGATCTCGCTCCCGTCGATGTCGGCCGAAGAGCTCGCCGAGTCGATCCGCTGGGAGGCCGAGCAGTACGTCCCCTTCGACATCAACGACGTCAACCTCGACTACGTCGTGCTCGAAGGGGGAGGCGGCGAGACGATGGACGTGCTGCTCGTCGCCGTCAAGAAGGACAAGATTTCCGACTACACGAGCGTCATCACCCAGGCGGGAAAGACCCCGGTCCTGGTGGACGTGGACGCCTTCGCTCTCCAGAACGCTTTCGAGGCCAACTACCCGATCGAGCCGGGCCGGATCGTCGCGCTCGTCAACATCGGCGCGTCGGTCACGAACGTGAACGTCCTGTCGGGCGCGAACACGATCTTCTGGCGCGACATCTCCTTCGGCGGAAACCAGTACACCGACGCCGTCCAGAAGCAGCTCTCCCTCTCCTTCGAGCAGGCGGAAGCCCTGAAGAAGGGGGAGAACGTCGGCGACCACACGGTCTCCGACGTCCTGCCGATTCTCCGCTCGGTCTCCGATGACCTCTCGCAGGAGCTGCAGAAGACCTTCGACTTCTTCATCGCGACGACCTCCACGGAGAAGATCGACCAGCTCTTCCTCGCGGGCGGCTCGTCCCGCGTCGTGAACCTCGACTCGCAGCTCAAGGAGCGGTTCGGCATCCCCGTCGAGATCCTGAACCCGTTCCGTCAGATCGACACCGGCGGCGCTTCGGTTTCCGCCGAGTGGCTCACCGACAACGCCCCGAGCCTGGCCGTGGCGGTCGGCCTCGCGATCCGCCACATCGGAGACGAAGCCGCGTGATCCGCGTCAACCTGCTCTCGGAGGCTCGGGCCGCGGCCGCTCGCCGAAAGGCTCCGGCCATGCCCTCCGGAGCCAAGCTGAACAACCTCCTCTTCTTCGGAGGGATCCTCCTCGGAGTCCTTTACATCGCGATCATGGCGTTCGTCCTGACGCAGCGGCGCCGCCACCTGGACGCCGAGATCGGAAAGGCGCGGATCGAGGCGGAGCGGCTCCGCTCGATCATCGAAGAGGTCAAGCAGTACGAGGACAAGAAGGCGAGCCTCGAGGCGAAGATCAAGCTGATCAACGACCTCAAGACGAACCAGAAGGGTCCCGTCCGCCTGATGGACGAGATCTCCAAGGCCCTTCCCGATCTCGTCTGGCTGACCAACCTCGACGTCTCCGGAAATCAGATCACGATGCGGGGCCGCACCATGTCGCCCAACGCGGTCTCGACCTATCTCGAGAACCTGAAGAAGAGTCCTTTCTTCGCCGAGCCGGTGTTCCGCAATCTCCAACAGGAGGGGGCACAGCAGGGCCTGTACTCCTGGGAGATGACGCTGAACTTCATTCCCTCGACCGCGCTGACGAGCACGACGGCGCCCGCGGGGCCGGGAGCGCCCGCCGCGCCGCCCAAGGGGCCGGGGACCTAGCGCCATGGCTCTGGAACTGAAGCTCGAAGAGAAGAAGTGGTCGTTCGCGATCGGCGTCGGCCTCGCGATCGGCATCGCGCTCGCCGCGGCGGTCCACTACGCGTGGTTCCGCAACTTGAACGCCGAGATCGCGAGCAAGCGCACCGAGCTCGCCAACCTCCAGCAGGAGATCGAGAAGGGGCGCGCCGCCGAGCGCAAGCTCGCCCAATTCCGCGAGGAGGTCAAGCGGCTCGAGCTCGAGCTCTCGAAGCTCCTCCAGATCCTTCCGTCGAAGCGGAACACGGAAGAGCTCATCAAGCGGATCGAGGCGCTCACCCGGCAGGGAGACTTCACTTTGAAGAAATTCACGCCGGGCGAGTTCGTGCCGAAGGAGTTCTACTCCGAGTGGCCGATCGACATCTCGCTCGACGGCACGTACCACAACCTGGCTCTCTTCTTCGACCGGATGAGCCGCTTCTCACGGATCATCAACGTCGAAGATCTGAAGATCAACACGCTCGAAAACGCGCCGGGCAAGTCGATCGCCGCGAATTTCACGGCGAAGACCTTCATCTACACGGGCGACGAGACGGGCGGGGCGACCGGTGCTCCGGGCGCCGCGAAGCCCGGCGGGCCCGCCGGACGACGGACGCCTCCCGCGGCGGGCAGTGCCCAGACCCTGAAGTCCCGAGCGGAAGGGAGGGGAGTCGAATGAGACGGCTCCTCGTCATCGTGGCTCTCCTGGCGGCGACCTCCGTCGCGATCGCGCAGGCTCCGGCGAAGACGCCGGCGCCGGCCGCTCCCGGGGCCGCCGCGCCGGCTCCCGCCCAAACGGGCGAGACGCTTCTCGAGCAGGAGGAATCGGCGCTCTCCGGCCGCTCGTACACGTACGATCCGGCGGGACGGCGCGACCCGTTCCGCTCGCTCCTCGTCCGGCCCGAGCAGCGCGCCGCCGGCTCGCGGCCTCCGGGCATCGCGGGCGTCTCCGTCGACGACATCGTTCTTCAGGGGATCTGGAAGACCCAGGCCGGATACGTCGCGCAGATCCGCGGCACGGACAACAAGAGCTATCTGCTCCGACCGGGCAACCTTCTCTGGGACGGCGAGGTCACGCGGATCGGCCCGAACGAGGTCACCTTCCGACAGAACCTGAACGATCCCCAGAGTGTGAAGCCCTTTCGGGACGTGACCAAGCAGCTGAATGCGACGATCAAGCAGTGATCCCGAACGGGATGCGATCGGTGCAACGGGAGGAATGATGCGTAGAGCATGGAGAGGAATCGCGATCGCGCTCGCGGCGGCGTCCGTCGCCGCGGCCTTCGGGTGCGCCTCGGCGCCGCACCACGACGCGAACGTCGCGAATGCCCCCGCCCCAGCGGCCACCTCCGACTCGCCGGCGAAGACTTCGCCCGCGGCGACCGGCGCGCTCGAACAGGCTCTCTTCACGGAAGACGCGGATGGAGCCCGCCTCGTTCTCTCGGCAGATGCCCCGATGCTGTACACCGCCTACGAGCCGCGGCCGGACCTTCTCGTCCTCGAGCTGCCCGGCTTCGTCGTCGCCGACAAGTTCGTTCCTCCCCCGGCCGCGGGCGACCTCGTGAAATCCGTCCGCTTCGAGCCGATCCAGGAGATGGGAAAGAACCTGACGCGAATCTCGATCGCGCATCAGGAGGGGAGCCGCTACGACGTCCGATCGCTCGGACAGGGGCTCGCCGTCGCTTTCGAAGCGCCGGCCGTCGCCTCCCATAAGCCGGCCGAGGAGCCGGCGCCCCAACCCGTCGTCGTGGCGGAGGCGGTCCCGGTCGCCGCGGAGCCGAGCCCGGCGTCCCGCGTCGAGATTGGCCACGCCCTGGAGGAAGTCACCGCCCGCGCCTCGGGCGCCGGCGTCGAAGTCTCGCTTCTCGGCGACGGCGCGCTCGCCGCAAAGGACTTCGTCCTCGCGAATCCGCCGCGGATCGTCGTGGACCTGCCGGGGGTGAAAAACGAGGTCCGCCGCCGAGTCGTCCCGGTTCAGACGGCCGCGGTGACCCGCGTTCGCATCTCGCAGTTCCAGACGCAACCCGAACCGGTGACGCGCATCGTCGTCGACCTGACCGGGCCGACGGCCTACCGGCTGAAGGCGGACGGCGAGCGGCTGGCGGTTCTCGTCGGATCCTCCGAGCCCGAGCTCGAGGCCGTCGCGGCTCCTCCGCCCGCCGCCGCGAAACCCGCCGAGAAGTCGGTCGCCTCGGAGAGTCCCGCTCAGCCCGCCGTCGTCTCGCACGAGCAGACCTCCGCGGTCGCCGACTCCCGGAGCGCTTCGTCCGAGCCGCCCGCTGCGAGCGTGACGCGCGTCGCCGATCCGCCCTCGACGCCGGTGGTGGCGCCTGCCTCCACGGCCTCGTCCCCGTCGGCTCCGGCGGAGCACGCGGTCAGCGAGCCCGTCGCCTCCGCTCCAGCGGTGACGACGGCCTCCGCAGAGTCGGCCTCGGTTCCGCCCCCGGCCCCCGCTCCCGCGCCTCTCGAGCCGCCTGTCGCCTCAAGTCCGGTCGCCTCGAACCCGACGGCCGCGCCAGTCGAGCCGCCGGTGGCTTCGGCCCCCGCTCCCGCGCCCGCCCCGGCCCCGCGCCGCGGCAAAGCGAAGCCGGCCGGACGGCGCGAGGACGCGCTCTTCGAAGCCGCAGCGGCGATGCTCGACCAGCAGGAAGAGCGCCGTCCGGAAACCGGGAACTTCCAGCCGCGCACGATCGCGGAGTCTCAGTCGCAGTTCACCGGCGAGCCGATCTCTCTCGACCTGAAGGACGCCGACATCAAGGACGTCTTCCGGACGATCTCCGAGCTGACGGGGCTCAACATCGTCGTCGACCCGGAAGTCCGCGGAACGGTCACGGTGAAGCTCGACAACGTTCCGTGGGACCAGGCGCTCGACCTGATCCTGAAGCAGAACGGCCTCGGCTACGTCCTCGAGAACAACATCATGCGGATCGCGACGACGGCGAAGCTGCAGTCGGAGCAGGCCGACCGCGCGCGTCTCGCGGAAGCCCGCCAGGCGGCGGAGCCGACCCGCACGGTCATCAAGAAGCTCTCCTACACGAAGGCGAACGACATCGTCCCGGTCCTGAAGAGCATCATGTCGAAGCGGGGCGACATCGTCGTGGACGTCCGGACGAACACCCTAATCATCCGCGAGATCCCGACTTACATGCCGGCCGTCCTGCAGCTGATCGACAACCTCGACACGGCCACGCCGCAGGTCATGATCGAGGCGCGGATCGTCGAGACCACGAAGAGCCTCGGCCGCAGCCTCGGCATCAACTGGGGGGTCAACGGCGTCGCGGACGAAGCGCACGGAAACACGACCGGCCTCGTCTTCCCGAACACGATCGACGGGTCGTTCAACGTGCCGCTCGCGACGGGAACCCCGATCGGCGCCCTGCGCCTCGCCAACATCCTGAATTCCTTCAACCTCGACATCGCCATCTCCGCCGCGGAGAACCAGGGCCTGCTCAAGATCATCTCCTCGCCAAAAGTCGCCGCCCTGACGAACACCGCCGCCCTGATCCAGTCTGGCGTCCAGATCCCCGTTCAGACCAACGTCAACAACACGACGACCGTCATCTACGTCGACGCGACGCTGCAGTTGACGGTGACGCCCCAGATCACCAACGAGGGGACGATCCTTCTGACCCTGAACGTCCAGAAGCGTGAGCCGGCCGTCGCGCTGAACCTCGCCCTCGGCCAGAACGTGCCGCTGACCATCCGCCAGTATCGCGGCGAAGTGCTCGTCCGCGACGGCGGCACGGCGGTGATCGGAGGAATCTTCCAGATCAACGACCAGGATCAGAACAACATGATCCCGGGCCTCTGGAAGATCCCGATCCTGGGCAATCTCTTCAAGAACAAGACTCGCACCGAGAAGCACGACGAGCTTCTGATCTTCGTCACGCCACGGATTCTGAGGTCATAGGGGAAGCGAAATGAAGAGATCGATCGGACTCGCCCTCGTCGTCGCCGCGGCGTTGGCCGCCGCCTGCACCAACAAGCAGGGGGAGACCGAACAGCCCGTCACGATCACGGTGGATCTTCAGGACCAGGCCGGGCTGACCAACATCAATCCGGACCGGACGATCACGATCCCGACGATGGTCCTGCAGAGCCGACTGAAGAACCCGGACGCGAGCAACCCCGCGGGGTTCGCGGACGTCCAGCTGAACCAGTACGTGGTTCACTACCACCGCAACGACGGCGGCACCCGCGTTCCGCCCGACCAGGTGTTCGCGGCGGCCCACCATCTCGAAACGCCGGGAACCGTCACCTTGACCGACTTCCCGGTCCTGTCGCAGACCGCGCTCGCCGGCACGCCCTTCGACCAGCTGCTCCCCTTCAACGGCGGGATCGACCAGGAGACGGGCTCCAACGAGATCCGGCTCCTCTACGACGTGACGTTCTTCGGCCAAACCGTCTCGGGCCAGAGGGTGCAGAGCGAAACGGCCACCGGGATCCGGATCTTCTTCTTCGAGTAGACGGAGGCTTCACATGCGCCGGTTTGTCATCGTAACCACCACTCTCGCGCTTCTGCTGACGCAGCTCGTCGGCTGCACGGCGGACGCCCCGACGGCCCCGCCACCGGGGGGCGGAGGGACCGGCGGCGGAGGGCTTGTGGTCTCGCTCCACACGAACGACTCGAACCCGCGCGCGGGCGGCTGCACGCTCGTCCAGGCGACGGCGACGCTGAACGGCGCCAACGTTCCGGACGGAACGGGAATCTCGTTCTCGACCGACCTTGGGGCGTTCGCGCAGGCGCAGAGCAACAC
>JBKPSZ010000201.1:0-11305 GCA_046735265.1 Acidobacteriota bacterium
ATCAGCAAGACCGTCTCCCCGGAGAGTGTCGATCAAACCGTCTCGGAGCTCGCTTCGGAGATCTCGTCGAAGTTGAAGGACGCCGGGTTGCTGTAACGATCCGCGTCGCCGATTCGATGACCGGGCTGGCTGGAGTCTCGAGGTCAGGTCATCCCGAGCGGTAGCGAGGGATCCCGGACTCGGCAGGCTTCGAGACGGGCCGTTGCTGACGCGTACAGCTCGGGATCCCTCGTCGCAGACTCCTCGGGATGACCGCTGAATCACCGCGGGCGGGGACGGGCCCAGCCCCTACTTGCCGGACGACCGCCGGATCGCCAGGGTCGTCAGCGCTTCTTCGATCGGGATGAAGGAGTTCAACCCGACGCCGACGCCGTCAGGCATGAGCATGAAACCGGAGACCGACAGTCCGACGACGCTTCCGAACCGATCGATCAACGGGCCGCCGCTGTTGCCTCGATGGACGGAGACGTCGCTGCGCAGGACGCGCAGGCCGTCCTCTTCCCCGTAGCCGCTCACGATCCCCTTGGTGACCGTCTGTCCCAGATTTTCGAAGAGGGGCGTCCCGATCGCGAAGACCTCCGTTCCCGGCTGGACGAGGCTCGACTCTCCGATCGGAAGACACGGGTAGATGTCGTTCTCGAGCTTGACGAGGGCGACGTCGCGCCGCCGGTCCACACGCACCACCTCGCCGTTGACCTCGCGGCCGGTGACGAACTTGACCTTGACGTAACGCGCCTGCCCGACCACGTGCTGGCCGGTCAGAAGGTACCCGTCCGGAGAGATCACGAACCCGGAGCCGAGCGCGTTGCCCGCGAGGACCGTCACGACCCCCATCCGGGAGTCGGAGACGACCGATTCGACGTTCCGGACTGGAATGGAGGGAGACGTCCGGTATGCGATCGCGATCGGATCGGCCGGAGGCGCGGGGGCAGCCGGCTTGCCCGAGAGGAGCGCCTGGACCTGCGAATCCGCCAGCAGGTTGCGCGCGGCGGAGACGAAGGCGAGCGTGATCGCCTCGGCTGCGGCGTCTTCGCGGGGCTCCTTGACGAGACTCGAGCCCTCGGTGGTCTGCTTCCTCTCGACCGACTTGGTGCGATGCGAGTAGATCTGCCATTCGACGGAAAGGGACGCCTCGGCCGTCGCCTGCCGCGTGTGGGTCGCGAAGCAGGCGTTCGCCCGGACGTCCCGGATCACGCCGGCGACCACGAACTCCGGGCGTGGGCCGTGGGGATCCTCGAAGATCTCCTCGTCGCCACCGACGATTGGATAGCCCGCCGACGACAGTTCCTCGAGAAGGAGAGGCCCGAATCCCTCGTCCACCGAACCCGCGCTCGCCTTCCAGAGGAGCGGCGCCCTTCCGACGCACGCGCCTCCGCTCTGGATCGTGCCGATCACCTTGTCGCGCGGGAGCTTCAGGACAAATTTCCGGAATTCGACCGGCGCCGGGCTGCCCGGCTCGGCCGAAAGCGGTTCGTGCTGTTCGACCGCGTGGATGGGCGCGGCCGGAACGGCGGAGGCGGGGGGCCCGGCCGAGGCGCAGCGCACACCGAATAGGGCCGTCGAGAGGGCGGCCCCGAGAGCGACGCGAGACCCGAGACGCGAGAGCCGAGCGAGCATGACCGTGTCTCCGAGGTTTTGGATTCGACAGTTCCGGAGACGCAATCGCAGCGCCAAAAAGCGGCGCCGAGATCTCCTTTCGACTCTTCGGTTTCGAGGTCGGGACGTGAAGCGGGGTGTCGAATTCCGTCCGTCGGCGCGGAGGTGGAGTGACTATTTCTGCCGGGCGAAGCGGTTACTTCTTCGCGGATGTCTTCTTCGAGTCGGAGAAGACCGAAGCGTACTGGCCGTATCCCTCCTCGGCGAGCTTGTCCGCCGGGATGAAACGCAGCGCCGCGGAGTTGATGCAGTACCGGAGGCCCGTCGGCGCCGGCCCGTCGTGGAAGACGTGCCCCAGATGGGAGCCCGCATGCGTCGAACGCACCTCGACGCCGAACAGGTCGATCGACCTCCCCGACGTGCGGCGGACGTTGCCCGAGTCGAGCGGCTGCGTGAAGCTCGGCCAACCCGTCCCCGAGTCGAACTTGTCGGACGACGAGAAGAGGGGCTCGCCCGAGACGACGTCCACGTAGATCCCCTGGCGGTGCTCGTTCCAATAAGCGTTGTCGAAGGCGCGTTCCGTGCCGTCTTCCTGCGTCACGCGGTACTGGATCGGGGTGAGCTTCCGGCGCAGCTCCTCCGTCGACGGCTTCTGGAACGTGCCGGTCCATCCGGCCGAGGAGCTCTGCGCCAGTGCCGCGCCGGCGGCAAGCGCGGTCAGAATCGTGAGCGTGATCTTTTTCATGGGTGTTCTCCCGCGGATTCGCCCCACAGCGCCTTCAAGCGCCGGTCGCGTCCGCAACCGTTTCGGTACTCGTGATATCGGAACGGATTCTTCTTGTAGAAGTCCTGGTGATACTCCTCGGCCCGATAGAAGGTCGAGAGGGGAACGATCTGCGTGGCGATCTTCCCTCGGAAGCGCGGGTCGGTTTCGAGCTTCACCTTCGACTCCTCGGCCGCCTTCTTCTGCGCGTCTCCCTTGTAGAAGATCGCCGATCGATATTGGGTCCCCCGGTCGCAGAACTGCCCGCCGGCGTCGAGCGGGTCCACGTTGTGCCAGAAAATGTCGAGGAGCTTCGCGTACGTGATCTTCGACGGGTCGAAGGCCACCTCGACCGACTCCGCGTGCCCGGTCGAGCCGGAGGAGACCTCTTCGTACGTCGGATCCTTCTTCGGTCCGCCCGTGTAGCCCGAGGTGACGGAAAGCACGCCCGGCACCCCTTCGAAGGCCGTCTCTTCGCACCAGAAACAGCCCCCGGCGAACACGGCCGTTTCCGGGGGAGCCGCCAACGCCGGCACCGCCGCGGCGAGCCACACCGCCAGAAAGAACCCGATTCGATTGCGCAAGTCGTCCTCCTCCGTCGCCTCCCGGACAACGGTACGAGGAGGAGTTTGATTCCGGATCGGTCCTGCGGTTCGAGGAGCCGGAACCGGGCCTAAGGGAAACTCACTCGGCCCTAAGCGCTTCGAGCGGATCGACCTTCGCGGCCCGGAGCGCCGGAACTCCGCTCGCGACGAGCGCGATCCCGGCGAAGAGCAACGTGACGAAAACGAACGTGCGCGGATCCCGCGGTTCCACCTCGTAGAGCATCCCTTCGAGGACCCGGGTCAGGAAGAGCGCGGCGAGAAGCCCGACCCCGATCCCGATCCCGGCGGTCGCGACACCTCGCCGGACGACGAGGCCGACGACGCTCCCTCGCGAAGCGCCGAGCGCCATGCGAATCCCGATCTCCCGTCGCCGGCGGCTGACGAGGTACGCAAGCACGCCCGAAACGCCGACGGCGGCGAGTGTGAGCGCGACGGCCGCGAAGATCGTGAGCAGCGTTCCGGTCAGCCGTGGCGTCGCGAGCGAGGCGGCGACGACGCGCGTCATCGGCCGCACGTTGGCGATCGGAAGATTCGGATCGATGCGGCGGACGGCGGCCCGGATCGAGCCGGTCAACGCCACCGGGTCGGCGGTCGAACGCACGACGAGGTTCATGTTGCGCGCGGCGAATCCGGTTTCCAGCGGGAATTGCGCGTACGGAACGTAGAACTTTTCCTTGATCGGAGCGGTCACGCCGTTGTGACGCACGTTCCGCACGATGCCGACCACGGTCATCCAAGGGCGCTCCGCGCGATCCGAGCCCATGCGGATCCGGCGGCCGATCGGGTTCTGCCCGGGCCAGTAGATCCGCGCGAAGGTCTCGTTGACGAGGGCCACGGGCAGCGAACCGGGCACGTCTGTGCTCTGGAAAGTGCGCCCGTCGCGCAGCCGCTCGCCCAGAGCCTCGAGCGCGCCGTCGGAGAGCACCTGCCAGTCCCCCTTCGCGTTGTGACCCGGGGTCTCGACGTATCCGTCGACGTCCAATCCCCAGTCTCCGATCTCCGAGCCGAGCGGCAGCGAGCGCACGATCCCGGCCTCGCGCACTCCCGGCAGGCCGCGCACGGATTCGAGCAGGATCCTGTAGAGGCCGACGACCTGTTCTGGCCCGCGATAGGACGCCTCGGGCGGGGCGAGCTGGAGCGTCAGGACCTTCTCCGGATCGAGGCCGAGATCCACCCGCGAGAGTGCGGCGAGAGTGCGGAGCATCAGTCCCGCTCCGAGCAGCAGCACGACCGCGAGCGCCATCTGTGCCGCCGCGAGCACGCCCCGCAACCGATGCCGCCGCACGCCCGCCGAGGCGCCGCCGGCTCCGTCGCGCAGCGATTCGGAGAGGTCGAGACGCGACAACCGCAGCGCCGGCGCGAGGCCGAAGAGCAGGGTCGTGGCGATCGCGAGCGCCGCCGCGAACAGGAGCATGCCGGGCTGGACGCGGATCGGCGCGAGCGCCGGAAGCCCGGCCGAGCCGTGCGAGGCGATGAGCCGGACCCCGGCCCAGGCGATGAGGAGTCCCAAAATTCCTCCCGCGGCCGAAAGCACGAGGCTTTCCGTCAGCAGCTGGCGGATCAGGCGGGCCTTGCCCGCGCCGATCGCCGCGCGCACCGAGATCTCGCGTTGTCTCCCCTCGGCGCGCGCGAGGAGGAGGTTCGCGACGTTCGCGCACGCCATCAGCAGCAGGAATCCGACCGCGCCGAACACGAGCGTCAGCGCTCGGCGCGCAATGCCCCGGATCTCCTGCTCGACCGGGACCGCAAAGGCCTCGAACCGCATCTCGGCGGGATAGGTGCCGGCTCGCGTCGCGTTGGCCGCGAACGTCTTGAGCTCGGCCGTCGCGCGCGCCGCCGTCGCTCCCGGCACCAACGCCGCCGCCGCATAGAGGCCGTGGTTCCCGTGGGAGGTCTGGGCCGGATCGATTTGCAGGGGGACGTAGATCTGCTTCGGTTCCGAGGCGTCCACGGTGAAGTCCGTCGGGAGCGCGAAGCCGCGCGGCAGCACCCCGACGACGCGTCGGGCGACTCCGTCGAGCTCGACCGTTCGGCCGAGAACCGCCGGATCGCCGCCGAAGCTCGCCTGCCAGAGGGCGTATCCGAGCACGGCGACGGGAGGGCCACCGGGGCGATCCTCCTCCGGCGTGAACCCGCGGCCAAGGACCGGCGCCGCGCCCAGCGTCTCGAACGTGTTCGCCGTGACGAGAGCGGCGCCCAACCGAACCGGCTCTCCGGCCCCGGTCAGATTCGCCTGATCGGACTGCCAGGCCGCGACACTCGCGAGGCTCGGACATAGCCGGCGGTAGTCGAGGAGCTCTCCGTCCGAGACCCAGGTCTTCGGAAAATCCACCCAGCGGCTCCAGATCATCACCCGGCGGTCCGGCTCCGCGTAGGGCAGCGGCGTCAGGAGGACCGCGCGAATGACGGAGAAGATCGCGGTCGTCGCGCCCATCGCGAGGGCGAGCGTCGTGACCGCCGCCGCCGTGAATCCGGGCGCCCGGCGCAGCCCACGCGCCGCGTATCGGAGGTCCCCGAGGAGATCTTTCACGCCGCCTCCCTTCGAACGATGCGGTCGTCGCCTTGCCCGGGGAGACGCCCTCGACGACCGGAGGTTACGTCGAAAAAGGGTAGCCCTGGCGCCAGGTGACAGCGGCCTTCCGGCGGGCGGACCGGTCCTCCCGCGTGATTCTAGGGACCCGCAAGCGCGATCGCGTCGATCTCGAGGAGCACGTCCTTGGGGAGGCGCGAGGACTGGACCGTCGTCCGGGCCGGGGGATCGGACCGGAAATACTCCGAGTAGATTTCATTCAACCGACCGAAGTCGTCCATGTCCTTCAGGAAGACGCCCACACGCACGACGCGGTCGAAAGAGCTTCCGTCCGCTTCCAGGATCGCCGCCAGGTTGGAGAAGACCCGCTCCGCCTGAGCGCGAAAGTCGCCGGCGACGACCTGGCGCGTCGAGGGGTCCACCGGCACCTGCCCGGAAATGAAGAGAAAGCCGTTGGCCCGGATCGCCTGGGAAAACGGTCCGATCCCGTTCGGCGCGCCCGTCGTCACGATGATTTCTCTCATGCCCTCCCTCCGTGCCGCCCGATCCGGGCGGCGATCTCTCTCTGAACGCCGCGAATCCGCTTTTCGTCTCGCCTGTAGAACGTCCACTGCCGGATCCGCTTCGGACGGACCAGGCCCGCCTGAGACAGGACCCGAAGGTGCTCGCAGGCGGTCGGCTGGCTCACCTGGAGCTTGCGCGCGATGAAGACACCGCAGACGCCGTCGTCGACGAGGTCTCCATGGACCTGCGGCGGAAAGTGCGCGCGCGGGTTCCGGAGCCATTCCAGGATCCGCAGCCGCCGCTCGTTGGCGAGCGCCCGCATGGCCGCGGCTGTGGAAATTGGCATATTGCAAATTAGCCAATTGTCTAATTAGATGTCAAGCCTGCTGACCGGCGGCGTTCCCCGGATCGCGCCTTCGGAAGGAGTTTCTCGATGGCCTCGCCAACCCCAGTCGATCGCGCGGGCGTCGCTTCCGTCGCACCGCGACTCTCCCCGTATCTCCGCCGCACGCCGCTGCTGGAAGTCGACGCGTCCGACTTCGGCCTTCCGCCCGGGCCGATCGCCTTCAAGCTCGAGCTCCTGCAGCACGCCGGGTCCTTCAAGACGCGGGGAGCGTTCGCGAATCTGCTGCTGCGCGACGTTCCGGCGGCGGGCGTCGCCGCCGCGTCCGGAGGCAACCACGGCGCCGCTGTCGCCTACGCCGCGAAGACGCTCGGCGTACCGGCGCGGATCTTCGTTCCGCGGGTCAGCTCCCCCGCCAAGATCGAACGGATCCGCGGATACGGAGCGGAGCTCGTCGTCACGGGAGAGGTCTACGCCGACGCGCTCGCGGCGAGCGAAGAGTGGGTCCGGGGATCCGGGGCGCTGCCCGTCCACGCCTTCGATCAGGTCGAGACGCTGCTCGGCCAGGGCACGCTCGGGCTCGAGATCGAGACCCAGGCGCCGGGCCTCGAGACCCTTCTCGTTGCGGTCGGCGGCGGAGGTTTGATTGCCGGCATCGCGGCCGCCTCTGAAGGAAGAGTGCGGATCGTCGGCGTCGAGCCGGAAGGCGCCCCGACATTGACGCGCGCGCTCGAGGCAGGACGGCCGGTGGACGCGCCGACCGGATCGGTCGCCGTGGATTCGCTGGCGCCCGCCCGCGTCGGCGAGCTCGTCTTCCCGATCGCCCGCCGGCACGTCGAGAGCGTCGTCCTCGTCTCCGACGACGAGATCCGAGACGCCCAGAGATCGCTCTGGGGCGTCCTCCGAGTCGTCGCGGAACCGGGGGGCGCGGCGGCGTTCGCCGCGCTCCTGTCGGGCCGCTACCGCCCGAAGCCCGGCGAACGCGTCGGCGTCGTCGTGAGCGGAGGCAACACCATCGCCGTCGACTTCGGAAGGTAGGAAATCGCCGGATCCGTCGCCGCCGGTCCCGGCGCGAAACACGAGCCCTCCCGGTTCGTATCTGCCGCACAGGAGGCCGTATGTCCGTTCGAGCCCTTCTCCTCTCATCGCTCGCCGGTGCCACGGCCGCGGCGCTCCTCGGACAGCCGGCCGCCCGGCCGGAGCACGAAGTCACGGCCCAGGAGGTCGTCTATCGGATCACCGGAATGGCCGAGGTCGCGGTTCGGAAGGACGTCGTCTACAAGAAAACGGACGGCGTGGAGCTCAAGCTCGACGTCTACGCGCCGGGGTCCCCGGGTGCTCGCGGGGGCGTTCGCCTGCCGGCGGTCGTCTTCGTCAACGGCGTCGGAGACCGTCCCGGATCGCACCTGAAGGATTGGGGGATCTACCGATCCTGGGGGCGCCTCATCGGAGCCTCGGGCTGGATGGCCGTCACGTTCGATGCGCGCCCCGGCGACCTCGCGCGCTCCGACATCCGGGACCTTCTCGCGTACCTGCACGCGGAAGGAGCTCGTCTCGGAATCGACCCGGACCGCCTCGCGATCTGGGTCTGCTCCGGGAACGTCACGCCCGCGCTTCCCGTCCTGATGGACGAGACGCCGGCCGGAGTGATCGGAGCCGTCGTCTACTACGGCTCGGGCGAGCCGACGCGGATCCGCACCGACCTGCCCGTCTATTACGCGCGCGCCGGCCGGGACGGCAAACGCCTGAACGCGGCGATCGATCGGCTCTGGCAGCGGGCCGTCGAGGCCGGCGCCCCGTGGACCATGGTCAGCGCCGCCTCCTCGCACCACGCCTTCGACGCGTTGGACGAGACGGAGGAGAGCCGCCGCATCGTCCGGGAGACCCTCGAGTTCTATCGCGATCTCTTCTCTCCGCCGGCCGCGTCGGGGGCCGCCTCCGAAGCGCGAAAGGCGCTCGCGCACTGGTTCGCCCGCGAGTACTCCGACGCCGCCACGGCCTACGCGACGTACGTCCGAAGCCATCCGGACGACGCCGTCGCCTGGATGCGCCTCGGCCTTTCCCAGGCGCACGAGCGGTCTCCCGAGGCCGAAGCGAGCCTCGAGAAGGCCGTCGCGCTCGGGGCAACATCGCCCGGGGAAGCTTACGACGTCGCGTGCGGGTACGCCCTCCTCGGCCGGAAGGAGAAGGCCCTCGACTGGCTCGAGCGCGCACTGCGCGCCGGATCGTTCGAGCGGCGAATGGTCGAAACCGACGACGACCTCGCCAGTCTCCACGGCGAGCCCCGCTTCGACGCGCTTCTGGGAAAGCTCCGGTAACCCGGCAAAACCCGACTCGGTCCGCTGCGTATATATCCATCGTGGATATAATCGGCGCCCCATGAACGACTCCGAGAACCGCGTCGAAGCGCTGCTGCCGCTCCCTCAGGCGGCGTTTCACATTCTCATGGCGCTCGCCGAGGAAGACCGGCACGGCTACGCCATCCTCCAGGAAGTCGCACGGCGGACCGGCGGTGACGTCTCGCTCGGTCCCGGAACGCTCTACCGCTCGATTCAGCGAATGCTCGAGCAGGGGCTGATCGTCGAGACGCGCGAGCGTCCCGCGCCGGAGGAGGACGACGAGCGCCGCCGCTACTACCGGATCACGCGGCTCGGAACGGAGGTCGCCCGAGCCGAGGCGAGACGGCTGGCGGAGCTGGTCAAGCTCGCCCGCGCGAGCGGCTTCGTTCCCAAGACGGTCTGATGAGTTTCTACCGCGCTCTGCTCTTTCTCTACCCGGCGTCGTTCCGCGCGGAGTACGGCGACGAGATGTCCGCGCTTTTCTCCGGGAGCCTCTCCCGGGCCTCGAGTTTCGGAGCCCGCCTCGGCCTCTGGGCCGGTGCGGCGCGTGACGTTCTCTTGAACGCGCTCCGCATCCATCTCGACATTCTGGGCCAGGACCTCCGTCACACGGCTCGCTCCCTCGCCCGCACTCCGGGGTTCACCGCGACGGCGATTCTCGTCGCCGCGCTCGGGATCGGCGCCGCGGCCGGCGCCTTCTCGATCACCGATCACGTCCTGATCCGCCCACTCCCCTTTCCCGAGTCGGACCGCCTGGTCGTGATCTGGGAGAGCCAGCCGCTTCGGGGGATCACGGAGAACAACGTCTCCCCCGCCAACTTCCGAGACTGGAAGCGGCTCGCGACCTCCTTTGAAGGGATGGGAGCCTACCGGAACTACTCCGCCAATCTCGTCGGGAGCGGCGACCCGGAGAGGGTCGAGAACGCAATCGTGACGGCGGATCTCTTTTCCGTCCTGCGGGTGCGGCCCGCCATCGGCCGCCTCTTCTCCGCGGAGGACGACCGGCCGGGCGCGCCCGGCGTCGTTCTTCTCGCCGATCGCCTCTGGCGGGAGCGCTTCGGCGGCGACCCCGCCGTGCTCGGGCGCAAGATCGTTCTCGACGGCGAGCCCCATGAGATCGTGGGCGTTCTCCCGAGGGGCTTTCTCTTCCCGCTCCGGGACACGGACCTCTGGACGACGTTCCGGTTCGACAAAGACGCGTTCACCGATCGCACGGACACCTTCCTCACGGTCGTCGCGCGGCGAAAGTCAGGTATCTCCCTCGAGCGGGCCCGCTCCGAGATGGCGCTCGTCGCCTCGCGGCTCGAGCGCGCCTTCCCGAAGGAGAACGAGGGGACGGGCACGGAGGTCTACTCCCTGCGCGACGACATCTCGGATCAGGCGCGCCTGCTGCTCAAAGCGCTCCTCGGCGCTTCGGTCGGCGTCCTCCTGATCGCGTGCCTCAATCTCGCGAATCTCCAGCTCGCTCGCGCGCTCGCGCGGCGCGCCGAACTCTCCGTGCGCGCGGCACTGGGGGCGGGCCGGGAACGGCTCACGCGCCAACTCCTGACCGAAAGCCTCGTCCTCTCGTTCGCGGGCGGTGCTCTCGGGATCCTGATCGCCGTCTCCGCCGGGCCGCTCTTCGCCCGACTCGTTCCCAACTCGTTGCCGATCTCGCAGACGCCGGCGCTCGATCTGCGAATGCTCTCCTTCGCGCTCCTGCTCACCGCCGCCACCGGGATCGGCTTCGGCCTTTTCCCCGCCCGGAGCGCCTGCGCCGCGTCGGACTCGAGCGGACTTTCCGAGGGGGGACCCCGCTCGGGAGGCTCCCGCCGCACCGAGCGCCTCCGCTCCCTCCTCGTCGTCGTCGAGGTGACCGCTTCCGTGACTCTCGTGATCGCGACCGGCCTTCTCCTACGCGCGCTGTGGCGCGTCCGGGCAATCGATCCGGGCTTCCGAAGCGAAGGGGTGCTGACCCTTCGGACCTCCCTCCCGATGCCGGCTTACGTCGAGACGCCGCCGCGCGAACGCCTGTACAACGAGGTGCTCACCGGAGTGCGGGAGCTCCCGGGAGTCCGGAGCGCCGCGTACATCAGCTTCCTCCCGATCGCGATGGGGGGAGGCATCTGGCCAGTCGCGATGGAAGGGGTCCCCGAGGAGCGCGCGGACAATCTCACAGCGAGCTTGAGGCTCGTGACGCCCGGATTCTTCGCGACCCTCGGGATCCCGATGCGACTCGGGCGCGATGTCGCGGAATCGGACCGGCCCGACGGACCGAAGGTCGCCGTCGTCAGCGACTCCTTCGTCCGCCGATACTGGCCGGGCGAGAACCCGATCGGCAAGCGCTTTCGAATCGCCCGGCAGGTCCGAACGATCGTCGGGGTCGCGGGCGAAGTCCGCGTTCGCGGCCTCGAGCGCTCAAGCGAGCCGCAGGTCTATCTCCCGTACCTCCAGGCCGGGAAGGACGACATCTCCCCCGCCTATGCGCCGAAGGACCTCGTCGTGCGGTCCGAACTTCCGCCATCGGCGCTACTCCCGTCGATCCGGTCGATCGTCGCCGCCGCGGACTCGAGCCTTCCCGTATCCGACGTCCGGCTCATGTCGGACATCGTCGAGTCCGACTCGGCGTCGCGCGCGGTGCAGGCC
>JBKPSZ010000202.1:0-5672 GCA_046735265.1 Acidobacteriota bacterium
GCGACGGAGAGACCCATGAGGAGCCACTCCGTCGCGTGGGAGAGAGCATGCTCGGCGCCCTCGCCGCGTTCGGCGATCGGGAGAAAGATCGGGGAGAGGAAGGCCTGGATCTTGTTGGCGCCCTCGCCGAATACCGTGGGAAGCCCGAGGAAGCCGCCCACCGCGGCGAGGAAGGCGAGAATCACGAGCGGCGCGGTCATGGACCGGGGTGACTCGTGGACGTGGTGCTCCTGCTCAGGCGTTCCGCGAAAGCCGCCGGCGAAGACGCGCGACACCATGCGGAACATGTAGTAGGCGGTCAGCCCCGCCGTGAAGAGGCCGACGCCGAAGAGAACGGGTCGTCCCGCCTCGAAGACGCCCGCCAGGATCGCGTCCTTCGAGAAGAAGCCCGCGAGCGGCGGAATGCCGGCGATCGCGAGGGAGGAGACGAGGAACGTCGCATAAGTGATCGGGAGCTTCGACTTCAGGCCCCCCATCTTCCGCATGTCGAGCTCGCCCGACATCGCGTGCATGACCGAGCCCGCGCCGAGGAAGAGGCAGGCCTTGAAGAAGGCGTGCGTCATGACGTGAAACATGCCGGCCACGAACGATCCGACGCCGCACGCGAGGAACATGTAGCCGAGCTGCGAGATGGTCGAGTAGGCGAGGACTTTCTTGATGTCGTTCTGCGCGAGGCCGATCAGGGCCGCGAGAAGCGCCGTCGCGGCCCCGATGACGGCGACGATGGCCATCGTGTCGGGCGAGAGGCGAAAGAGGACGTTGCAGCGGGCCACCATGTACACGCCGGCCGTCACCATCGTCGCTGCGTGGATGAGCGCCGAAACGGGTGTGGGGCCCGCCATGGCGTCGGGGAGCCAGACGTACAGCGGGACCTGCGCGCTCTTGCCCGCCGCGCCGAGGAAGAGGCAGAGCGTGATCAGCGTCAGGAAGGGCGCAAACCTTCCGGGCTCGGCCGCGGCAGCCCGGAACACGCCGTCGTAGTCGAGCGTGCCGAACTGGAAAGCGAGGCCGAACATCCCGAGCAAGAAGCCCCAGTCCCCGATCCGGTTGACGACAAACGCCTTCTTTCCGGCCGCGGCGGCGATCGGCTGCTCGTAGTAGTAGCCGACGAGGAGGTAGGAGCACAGCCCGACGCCCTCCCACCCGACGAACATGAGCAGGAGGTTCTGCGCGAGGACCAGCACCAACATCGAGAACATGAAGAGGTTGAGGTAGGCGAAGAAGCGCGCGTACCCGGCGTCGGTCTCGTCGTGGTGCATGTATCCGGTGGAATAGACGTGGATCAAGAATCCGACGAACGTGACGAACGAGGTCATCAGGGCGGAGAGGGGATCGAGCCGGAAGGCGATGTCGGCCGTGAAGTCGCCCGCGTGGATCCAGCCCGCGACCCTTTCGACCGCGGGCGCGTGGTCGCCGGAGAGATAGGGGAGAAGGCGCGAGTAGGCCACGACGGTCGCGAGGCCCACCGAGCCGACCCCAACGACGCTGACGAACCTCTTTCCGAGCTTCGTGCCGAGGAGGCCGTTGACGAGGAAGCCCGCGAGGGGCAGGGCGGGGACGAGCCAGAGCGGCAGAGGCGAGCTCATCTCACCACTTGAGCAGGTGGATCTTGTTCACGTCGATCGTCTCGGTATGACGGAACAGGGCCACGAAGATGGCGAGCCCGACCGATGCCTCCGCCGCGGCGATCGCGATCACGAAGAAGACCGCGGCCTGGCCTTCGAGTGTGCCCGAAGCGGCGCCGTACCCGAGCAGCGCCAGGTTCGCCGCGTTCATCATGACTTCAATCGAAAGGAAGATCGCGATGGCGTTGCGGCGCAGCAGCGCGCCGGCCAGGCCGACGGCGAAAAGAGCCGCCGAGGCGAGGAGGACGTCGGTGAGCGGGATCGTCCCGATCACGGGCGCTTCTCCCGGGAGACGAGGACGAAGGCCCCGACGAGCGCCGCGAGCAGCAGGACCGACAGGGCCTCGAAGGGGAGCAGGTACTCGGAGAACACGAACCGGGCGACCGGCTCGATCGCTCCCGAGGAGGGCGTGGCGAGGCCTTGGTCGACTGCTTTCGGCGCGCCCCGCGCGGAAAGCAGCGTCACGAGCAGGATAGTGAAGAGGAGGATCGCCCCGCCTCCGAGGACCCGCTGGATCGGCCGCGTGTCGGTTTCGACCTCCTCAAGGCGGATGTTCAGAAGCATCAGCACGAACAGAAACAGGACGAGGATCGCGCCCGCATAGACGATCACCTGGATCGCCGCGATGAACGGCGCGGCGAGGAGCACATAGGCCACCGCGAGGAAGAAGAACGAAACGACGACAGACAGCACTCCCTTGACCGGATGCCGCGAGAGAACCATCACGGCGGCGAACACGATCGTCAGGACGGCGGCCGAGTCGAAGACGATCCTGGCCATGCCGCCTACCGCGCCCGCCACAATTCGAGAACCGCGGCCCAGAAGAGGTTCACGAGCGCGAGCGGAAGGAAGACCTTCCAACCGAGCGCCATCAGCTGGTCGTACCGGAACCGCGGGAGCGTCCATCGGACCCAGATGAACACGCTGACGAGGAAGGCTGTCTTCGCGGCGAAGACCAGGAGCGACAGGATCACGCCGATCACCCCGCGCGGATCGAACCCCGGCAGCGACCAGCCTCCCAGGTAGAGCGTCACCGTCAGCGCGGACGCCACGATGACGTTGACGTACTCGGCGAGGAAGAAGGAGCCGAAATGCATCGCCGAGTACTCGGTGTGGTAGCCGGCGACGAGCTCGGCCTCCGCTTCCGGCAAATCGAAGGGGAGCCGGTTCGTCTCCGCGAATGTCGCGATGAAGAAGATCAGGAAACCGAGAGGCTGCAGGAAGACGTTCCATTTCGGGATGATTCCGAGCCATGTCTCCTGCTGCATGCCGACGATGTCGGGAAGCCGGAACGAGCTCGCGGCGAGGATGACGCCGGCGGCCGCCGTCGTCATCGCGAGCTCATACGAGATGAGCTGGGCGCTCGAGCGGATCCCGCCCATGAGCGAGAACTTGTTGTTCGAGGACCAACCCGCGAGCACGATGGCATAGACGGAAAGCGACGTCATCGCGAAGATGTAAAGAACGCCGATCGAGATGTCCGCGCCGAGAAGCGGGATCTCGCGGCCCGAGATCTTCAGGTTCGCGCCGTAGGGGATCACGGCGAAGGTCGCGAGCGCCGAAAAGACGGCGAGCCCCGGCGCCAGCAGGAAGAGGGGCCGGTCCGCCGCCGCAGGGATCACATCTTCTTTCATGAAGAGCTTCAGGATGTCCGCGGGGCTCTGGAGAAGGCCGAACGGCCCGACCCGATTCGGGCCGGGACGGTCCTGGATGAAGGCCGCGAAGCGCCTCTCGTACCAGACGAGCGGGATGACGATGCCGGGAAGGATCAGCGCCGGCAGCGCCACGCGCGCGACGAGGATCGCCCAGTCGAGCAGCGTCACGGCGCCCCCTTCCACAGGAAGTCGCCTTTCTTCAAGAGCAGGCCCCCCTCGATTCCCGGCTCGGAGGCGCCGGCGTAGCCCTTCACTTCCGCGGCGATTTGCGCCCGGAGATCGGAGGGCGTCCAACTCCGGTCACCGTATCCGAGCGCGTTCGCGAGAAGGAGCAGCAGCTCCCAGTGCGCGCGAACCGGAGGAGGCGCGAGGAACGCGCGTTCGAACTTCTGCACGCGACCCTGGAGGTTCGTGAACGTCCCCTCTTTCTCGGCGAGCGAAGCCGCCGGCAGAACGACGTCCGCGGCGCGGGTCAGGGCGTTTTCGGTCCGGGCGGCGACCGCGAGGAAGCGCGCCCGGCGGAGCGCGGCGACTTTCTCGGGGTCGTTCGCGGCGGCGGCGAAGGCCGCGTCGGCGACGAAGAGGACCTCTGGCGCCGTCTTCCCGCCGAGGACCGCCTCGAGCCCGAATCCACCGGGCCCAGGAGTCATCCCCATGTCGCGCGCACCGCGGAAGTTCGCCGCGGCCTCCTCGCCCGTCAGCCACTCCGTCTGAGACTTGATTCGCCTCGGGCCTCCGGCGTCCACGACGACGTCTCGGTTGGGGCACTGGAGATGGTCCGCGAGCTTTCGGAGCAGAAAGTTCTCTTCATTCGAGAGATGGGCCGAGCCGAGGAAGAGCACGGACGCGGGTCCATTGGAGTCGAGCGCCGCGCGGATCTCCCGAGCGATCCGGTCGATCGCCACGGGAACCGTCGGAGTCGAGACCTTCGATCCCTCGCGCAGCGAGACCTTCTCGACGTCGCGCTGGTTCAGGCTCTCGGAGAGAAAACGTCCGTAGTCGCAGAGCCAGTAGTCGTTGACCTTCGGATTCAACCGGGGCAGGAACCGATAGACCGTGTCGTCCTTCGATTCGATCGAGATGTTGCAACCGATGTTGCAGCCCGGGCAGACGGATGGCGTCTTTTCCAGATACCAGACGCGCTTTCGGAACCGGAACTCGCGCGCGGTGAGCGCGCCGACGGGGCAGACGTCGGCGGCGCAGGCTGACCACTCGTTGGCGAGCGGCTTGCCCGCGTGCGTCCAGACGAGGGTGCGTCCGCCCCGGTCGAGAAAAGTCAGCTCGCTCGTTCCCGCGATCTCCTGGCAGAAACGGATGCAGCGCGTGCACTGGATGCAGCGGGTCATGTCGGCGATGACGTGCGGTCCGATCGGCGTACGGTCGAAGGAGGGGTACTGGCGCTTCTGCTCGTCGTACTCGGAGAGCTGATTCCCGTAGCCGAACGAGTTGTCCTGGAGCGTGCACTCGCCCGCCTGATCGCAGATCGGACAGTCGAGGGGATGGTTGATCAGGAGGAACTCCATCGTCGCCGCGCGGGACTGCCGGACTTTCTCGGTCGTCGTCTTGACGGAGAGGCCGTCCTTCAGCGGGGTGGTGCAGGCGGCCTGGATCTTCGGCATCCCCTCGATTTCGACGAGGCACATGCGGCACTGCCCCACGACGGAGAGACGCGGGTGGAAGCAGAAGTGGGGGATCTCGATTCCGGCGAGCTTCGCCGCCTCGATCAGATTGACGTTCTTGGGGACTTCGACGGGCCGACCGTCGAAGACCACGGTGAACGTGTCCTTCGCCGGAGGCGGGGCCGGCTGCGCCGGCGGGGGAGGCGCGGCGCCCTTGGGCGCCTCGGGATTGCTGCTCAAGCGGTCGCCATTTCCGCCTTCGCGCCGACGAGGCACCGCTTGTGCTCGATGTGGTGCCGGTATTCCTCGCGGAACTTGCGGACCGACGAGAGCGGCGGCGCGATCGCCGCGTCGGCGAAAACGCAGATCGTCATGCCGTTGGCCATCTGGTTGCAGATGCGCTCGAGGAGGTCGAGGTCCTCCGCCCGCCCCTCGCCCGACTCGATCCGGTCGAGCACCTTGTAGAGCCACGGAGTTCCTTCGCGGCAGGGGGTGCACTGGCCGCACGACTCGTGCGAGAAGAACTTCGACAGGTTGCGTGCGGCGTCTACGATGCAGGCGTCCTCGTTGATCACGATGATCGCCGCCGAACCGAGCATCGAGCCCTTAGCCGCGACCCCGTCGAAGTCGAGCGGGCAGTCTTCGATCTCGGCGGCGGTGAGCATGTTCGCCGACGCGCCGCCCGGGATGACGGCCTTGATCCCCCGCCCGTCCTTCATGCCACGGCCGTACTCCTGACCGAAGATGAGCTCCTTCAGCGGCAATCCCATCGC
>JBKPSZ010000203.1:0-7333 GCA_046735265.1 Acidobacteriota bacterium
GCGCGAGCGCCTCTCGGCGCGCGCAGCGGAGGCGCGGCGGTCGGCGGAGGCAGCGGAGCAGCGCCGGGAACAGATCGGCCGCGATCACGCGCGCTTCGCCTCGGAAGCCCCCGCGCGGCGCGAGTCGGAACGGCGCGTGTCGGCGCTCCTCTCCGCGGCGCTCGGGCGCCTCGACGAGCGCCGGGCGGAACGCGATCGGCTGCGCCGGGAGGCGGACACGCTCGCGGCGGAGTCGCAGGCGCTCGCGACCGAGGCCGCGGCGCTCCTCGCGCGCGTGGGCGAGCTCGCCGCCGAAGAGGAGCGCTGCGCGCGCCGGGAAGAGGAGATCCGCGGGCGGAGCGAGACGCTGGCGGCTCAGATGCCCGAGGCCCGCTCCTTCTCGATGGCTTCGACCGAAGAGCTCGCCCACCGGCGGACCGAGGCGGAGGTCGCGGCGGAGCGCCGGCGGGCGCTCGAAGCGGCCCGCGACCGACTCGTCGAGACGTCCACGACCCTGGAGCGCCGCCTCTCCGAGGCCGAAGAAGAAGAGCGCCGGCTCGCGGAACGCGTACGCGAGCTCTCCCGCGAGCAGGAGGAGGCCCGCAAGCGCCAGGCCGAGGCTCTCGGCGAGCGCGGCCGGCGGGCCGAGGATCTCGTACGGTCGGTGGCCGCCGAGGAAGAGTCCACTCGGTCGATCGCCCGCGGAGAAGAGGAGACGCGCCTGCGCCGCGAGGAGCTCGACGCCGCCCGCGAGGGACGCTTCGAGTCGGAAGTCGCCGAGACCCGCCTGCGCGCGGACCTCGAGCACGTCGAGTCGGAGGCGCGGTCCGAGTTCTCGACGGAGGCGTCCGAGCTCCCCCTGCCCGCAGACACCTCGGAAGAGGCGCTCGCGATTCTCGAGCGGGAGGCCGCCGAGCTCGCCGCCTCGATCGAGCGGCTCGGCCCGGTCAACGTCCTCGCTTTCGAAGAGCACAAGCAGGAGACCGAACGCCTGACGTTTCTGACGGCGCAGCGCGACGACCTCCTGCGCTCGATGGCCGAGCTGCAGGAATCGATCCGGAAGATCAACGCCACCTCTTCCGAGCGCTTCCGCGACGCCTTCATCGCGATCAACGAGAACTTCAAGGGGGTCTTCACGCGGCTCTTCCAGGGGGGCACGGCGGAAATGCGGCTCCTGGACGAGACCGACCTTCTCGAGTCGGGAATCGAAATCGTCGCGCATCCGCCGGGCAAGCGGAACCAGTCGATCCTGCTCCTCTCGGGGGGCGAGAAGGCCCTGACCGCGATCGCACTCTTGATCGCGATCTTCCGCTACAAGCCCTCCCCCTTCTGCATCCTCGACGAGGTGGACGCGCCACTGGACGAAGCCAACATCGACCGCTTCACGCGGCTGCTCCAGGACATGACCGAGGAGACGCAGTTCATCGCGATCACGCACAACAAGCGGACGATGGAGACCGCCGACGCCATGTACGGCGTGACGATGGAGGAGCCCGGCTGCTCCAAGATCGTCTCCGTGCGCTTCGACTGACTCCGTCCCCCTGGCGCGGCCGCCGGGCGTAGGATGGTCGCGTGACCCGGCAGCGGAGGCCGATTCTCGCCGGTCTCGCGGTCGCGATCGCGCTCGTGGGCGGGCGCGAGCTCGAGGACCTCCTGCCGCGGCCTCCGGGAATCGTCGCGGGCGCGGCGGCTCCGCGATCCTGCGGATGCAGCCACGCGTGCCGGCCGGCGACCTATCAGGGCTGCGGATGCCGGGAGATCGGCTGCTTCCCGGGAGGCAAGCGGCTGCGTGCGCTCGAGGCCGACGCCGCCGCGAGCGCCGCGCTCGCAGCGCGCGCGCTGCCGGCGCCCTGCGTTGACGGGATGGCCGCCGGAACCTTCCCCTGCTCCGGCCTCGACCTCGAGAGCTACGTCTCGCTCGACGTCCTTTCGCTCGACGCGGCGAGCGGAAGCAACCTTTGGGGCTTCGCCGACGCCGACGACGGTCGCGAGTACGCGGTGATCGGGGTCTCCAACGGCACCTCCGTCGTGGACGTGACGGACCCCGCCGCGCCGCGAGTCGTCGGCGCCGTGCCGGGCCCGCAGTCCGCGTGGCGGGAAGTGAAGGTGTATCAGAAGTGGAACCCCGCGACGGAGCGCCACGACGCCTTCGCATACGTCGTGAGCGAGGCTCCCACCGCGGGCCTCCAGATCCTGGATCTCTCGAACGTGCCCGACTCCGTCTCGCTCGCCGCGACGTTTCGCGCGTTCGACACGTCGCACACGGTGTCGATCTCGAACGTCGATCCCGCGACGGGCCTGGCGGCCGACGGAGGGGCCGAGCCGGTGCTCTACGTCCAGGGCGCCCGGCAGCCCACCGTCGGCATCTTCGCGCTCTCGATCGCCGACCCCCGCGCTCCGGCCGTGCTCGGCCGGTACACGGAAACGTACGGCCACGACACGTGGATCGGCCGCGCCGCCGGAGAGCGCGCGGCGGCGTGCGCGCCGGGACACGACCCGTGCGACATCGTCGTCGTCTGGACGGGACGCTCCGTTCGCGTTCTCGACTGGACGGAGAAGACCGTGCCGCGCGTCATTTCGGAGACGCTCTACGCCGATCTCGCGTATCCCCACTCCGGCTGGATCTCCACCGACGGCGACTATCTCTTCAGCATGGACGAGTTCGACGAGCGGGTCACCGGGGCCGACAGCCGCGTGCGGATCTTCGACGTTCACGACTGGGCCCATCCGGTTCTCGCCGGCGTCTGGACGAGCGACACCCACGCGATCGAGCACAACGGCTACACGCGCGGCGATCGCTACTACCTCTCGCACTACGAGCGCGGCGTCACGATCCTGGACGTCCGCGATCCCCTCTCACCCATCGAGGCGGCGTTCTTCGACACGTTCCCGGCCGGCGAGGCCGCCGAGTTCCACGGCGCCTGGGGTGTGTATCCCTACCTTCCGAGCGGCACGATCCTCGCGAGCAATATCGACGGAGCCGCCGGGCTCTTCATCCTTCGGGAGTCGCCGACCGTGCCCCGGGAGCCCGTCGTGCCGCCCGCGCCGAGGCCGCACTCGCCTCGAAGCGTTGACGGCCCGCGCCCGATTCCGTAAGATGCGCCGCTCCCGGCCATTACCGAGCCGACGTAGCTCAGTCGGTAGAGCAGCGGTTTCGTAAACCGCAGGTCACCGGTTCAAGTCCGGTCGTCGGCTCCAGAAAACAAATCACTTAGCGACCAAGCGGATTTCCGCTACTTCGGAGCATGCTCTCACGGTGCACTCCGGAGACGGGAGCGGAACCCGTGCGAGCGTCTCGCGGATGCGCTCCTGGTCAATCTTCGAGTACCGCTCGACGCGCTTCAGGCTCAACTAGCGTGTCGTCGACGCCCGTCCTGCCGCGGACGATAACCCTGCGTATCTGCCGAAGAACCGCACGGCGCCCGTCAATCGGGCCTTTCGTGCGGTCCGAAGCCGCGAGACAGCCCGATTCTCTCGTCTCGATGCGTTACCCTGCGAGCCATGAAAGCAGACGACACGCTCTCCTCGACTCGCACCTGCCCGCTCTGTCAAGGTCCGTCGGCAATCGGCCCGATTCCCGTTCTCGACGGCGGAACCTTCGCGGTCACCGCGTATGACTGCCCGTCCTGCGGCGAGTATCGTGTCACCGACCTTGTCCGCGACGTGATCCGCGAACAGTCGAAGGCGACGCGAGACTGCCTGATCGCTCTCGCGGCGAGAGAGGGCGAGGCGAACCCAGGTCAGCCGTTCACGATCAGCGAAGGCGAACTCTTGCATTGCGGCGGGCATACCGTCCGCCGAACGTCGCCGGTGCCGTCGTAGCACCTGTCGGTCGGTCGGGTCGAGAACTGGGCGGCTGAACTCTCAACTGAGCGAGGCCAAGTAAGGTCGGCAGGAAGAGCGGCGAGACGCTTACTCGGGACCGATCGGAGACCGCGCTGAGCTGTTCCGTCCTGCGTGCTCTAATCGAAGAAAGACGTCATTTCGGGGTTCTAGACGACGAAAACGACACTCGACGGACATGCGAAAACCACAGCCCGGCACGAGCGATTCTCGGTCTTTCTAGCGAATTGCCGGAAGGACTCGGCGGGATCTTGAGTCCCGTGCGTCTGTCATTCCGCCACTCCGGGCGAGTGCAATGGTGACAGCCGCAAGATCCACAGATCCAATCGCTTGGGCGCTGCGATTGCTACTTCACTCTCCCGCCTTTCACCCGGCTGTTGAGCAGGCTTTTCGGGCACCCTATCAAGGCAGTAGACTTTTCGCGCCGCCTTTTTGAGGCCGTGGTAGACGAACTCAAGGCAGCCGGAGGGCAAACATCGCCCTGCGACGGCGAACTTTTCGCCGTGTGTAGGCGTTGCGGCTGGCCGACGGTCGTCGAAGCCCAGAGCGTCTTGCCAAAACGCTGCTGGAATCCAAAGTGTGGCGCGGAGCTTTCGGATCAGATGTTCCTCCCACTCGAAGGGCAACGGACCCTGAAGCTCGACGTCGACAAATAGCCCCGTCGGGGATCGGACCGCCGGCCGGGTAGAGCTTAGGATCCTCTCCATGCCCGAGTCGAAGAGCGACTGGCGATCAATCCCTGGCCGCGTTTTCGTGGCCTCGGGGACAGGTTACGCCGCGATGCTTTCTCGACACCCGGACGATTCGTCGGGTACGGTTGCCTGGATCGACGGAACGTCCTACCACCCTGGCGACCAGTTCGACGGCGATCGGATCATCGGGTCGCCATTCCCAGCGAATCAAGATCGACCAATAGAAAGCAGGGACTGGGACTAGACGAGGGGGCTGCGCTCGCCGCATTCGCTCGTCGGCTCCAGAATTGCTCTTCCGTTCCGATCAAGGGTTTCGGGTGACCGTCCGCAGCGGCGGCCGAGAACGGTTCACGGGCAGGACCGGGAGACGTTCGACCGAGGCGACTTCGGCCAGGTCCGGCGTCAGGCTGGCGACGAATCCGTTGACCGAACCCGCTGCGGCCGGCTCGGCGCCGCCCTCGGTACCCGGGAAGTTCGTCGAGGAGGTCCCCCCGGCGATGAGGACGTATCCGGTCTCCGGATCGACGGCGAGACCGTGCGCGCCGTCGTCGTTTGTGCCGCCGAGGTAAGTCGCCTGGCCGAGGCTCGTGAGCGCGGCGTCGAACCGGGCGACGAAGGCGTCGTACGCGCCGGCGTTTTCGGTCTGAATGGCGCCCGTCGTGCCGGGTATGTCATCCGACTGCGTCAGACCCGCGATCAAGACATCACTCGTCGTCGGATGAACGACCATGGCGTCGACTTCGTTGATCGCCCCGCCCCCGAAGTACGTCGCCTGGCGAAGCGTCGTGAGCTGGGCGTCGAGTCGGGCGACGTAGAGCCCAGACGGGCCGCTGGGATATTCCGGTAGGGCGCCTCCCGCCGTTCCCGGCAGATCCGTCGATTGAGTGCCTCCGGCGACGACGATCTCGCCAGTCAGCGGGTGGAAAGCGACGAGGGTGACGTCATCGGCCTCGCTGCCGCCGAGGTAGGTCGCCTGCTCGAGGTGGTTGAGATTCGCATTGAGGCGGGCGACGAAACCGTCGGATCCTCCAGCGATCGCAAATTGGGCACCTCCGACCGTGCCGGGAAAGTCGCTCGAACTAGTCATTCCCCCGACGAAAACGTCTCCTGTCGCCGGATCGACGGCAAGGGCGCTGAAAGCGTCGAGTCCGAGGTCCTCGTACCCGCGGCCGCCGAGGTACGTCGCCTGGAGCAACGAGTTGAGCGACAGGTTGAGCCGGGCGACGAAGACGTCGCCTCCGCCTCCCGCGCTGGCGGGCTGCGCGCCTCCCGCCGTGCCGGGGAAATCGGCCGAGTCCGTCTCACCGACGACGAGCAACTCGTGAGTCGCCGGGTGTACGGCGATCGCACTGACGAATTCGTAGGCGCCGCTGCCCCCCAGATAGGTGGCGGCGAGGAGGGTTTTCAGAGTTGGGTCGAGGCAGGCGAGGAACCCATCGCCCGCTCCGCCCGCCGTCGGTTGAGCGCCGCCCGCAGTCCCCGGAAAATCCGTCGAGCCGGTCTGTCCTCCGACCAGCACGTTTCCGGTCGCGGGGTCGACCGCGAGAGACTGCGCGCTGTCGAGCGTGCCGGCACCCCCGCCGCCGAGATAGGTCGCCTGGCGAAGCGTACGCAGCGTCGGGTCGAAGCGCGCGACGAACGCGTCGTATCCGGGGGCCGGTCCCACGAACGCGGCCTGAGCGCCGCCGGCCGTTCCCGGAAAATCCGACGAGGCCGTGTGACCCGCGACGAGGATCTCTCCGGTCGTCGGATGAACGGCGATCGAGTTGATCCGGTCGAAGCCCGCGCCGCCGAGATAGGTGGTCTGCAGAAGCGGATCGATGACGACCGGGAGAGCTCGCTCGTAGGAGCCGAGGCGAAAGCCGTAGGTGTTTCCGTGCAAGACGTACGAAGCGGCCACGGTCCGCCGCTCGTCCCCGCGCTCCTGATAGGCGACCGGCCGCGAGAAGCGGACTTCTTGGTCGCCGATCGTGGCGACGAGCTCTCCATCCGTTTCGATCCGGACGGAGCTCGCGCCGTCAAGCTGAACCCGAATGCGCTCGGGCCGGGCGAACGGCGAAACGGTGAAGACCTCCTCGACACCGGCTCGGCGGGATTGAAGTGAGACGTGGACTCCCTTCCAGACCTCGCCCAGGAGAACGTCGCCGTACGTCGCGAGATCGCTCCGCCAACGAGCCGAGTCCGAACCCACGAAGTAGCTGACCCGCGTCGGCGCGCGTATGCCGGCTTTCGGCCTCGCCTTCCCTCCCGCCAGGAGTTCCGTCAGTTGAGAGATCGGTGGAGCATTCGAACCCTGCCGTTCACTGGTGCGCGGAAGCGCGTAAATGAGTTTCCCTTCTCGCGTGACGAAGAAAGCTCCGACGGGAAGGCGAGTGGAAAAGGCCACACGCGAGTCGAGCTGCCCGCGATTCTCGACAAACGGGGTCTGCAACTGCGCCAGCCGGTGACGCTCTTCGCCCAAAAGTTTCGCCGCGGCCTGGCCCGGGCTCGATGGAAACAGACCGAGAACCATGAAAACCAGCGCCAACGGGATGCGGAAGCGGCAGGGATGAGCGATTCGGACGCGTCGCAGATGACCGCGTAGGAAGGTCGCTTCCATGACCGCTTCCCCCGCCGCGGTGCGAACCATAGCTCCCCCCGGTGTCGGTCGACCGCCGTCTCCGGAGATCCGCCCGCCGCCCGTAGAGTGCGAACTCAGGGATTTGCCTGGGCCGGCACGACCGGGCCTTCTCGAATCCCCCGAATCCTTCCGGACTATACCTCCGTCATAGCGTCTCGGACGGCATCTCTTCGATGGACTTCCGGGCAGACGACAAGAA
>JBKPSZ010000204.1:0-7685 GCA_046735265.1 Acidobacteriota bacterium
CCTCTCCACCATCCGGCGAGCCGACACGATCCTCGTCGTCGAAGGCGCCCTCGTCGTCGAGCGCGGGCGCCACGAAGAGCTCCTCGCGAGAGGGGGACGGTACGCCGAGCTCTACGAGAGACAGTACGGGCTCGAGGCGAACCTCTTCCGCAACCCGGGTGAAACCGAGCCGACCGCCGAGGAGGCGCCGGCGGCCGCCGCGGCCGCCGATTCGCGGATCGGGAGGCTACCGCTCGTGGGAGGCGGCGCCCCCGAGTAGGCGACGAGCCTCCGGCCTGGTGTGGCGCGCCGCCGAGATCAGTTGCGCCGACCCCCCAGGAATCGGAGCAGGAAGAGGAAGAGGTTGATGAAGTCGAGATAGAGCGAGAGCGCGCCCACGACGGCGAAAGAACCCATCTGGCCGTCGGGAAGCGCCATCGCCATCTGCTTCAGCCTCTGGGCGTCCCAGGCCGTCAATCCGGTAAAGACGATCACGCCGACCACCGAGATGACGAACTGCAGCCCGTTGTTGTGCCAGAAGAGGCCGACAACAGAGGCCAGGACGAGTCCGATCAGTCCCATGAAAACGAACTGACCCACGCCCGCCAGGCTCCTCTTCGTCGTCGAGCCGAAGAGCGCGAGCGCTCCGAACATGCCGGCCGTTACGACGAACGTCGTCGCGACCGAAGTTCCCGTGAAGGCGAGCAGCACGAAAGAGAGCGTCACGCCGTTCAAGGCGGAGTAGAAGAGGAAGAGCCCCGCCGCGACTCCCGGAGCGAGACGCTGGACCCGCGCCGACAGGTAGAACACGAGGCCGAGCTCCGCGATGATCAGCCCGAAGAAGAGAAGGCGGTTACCGAAGATCGCCTGCACGAGAGCCGGCGATCCGGCGACTGCGAAGGCCGTGACCGCGGTGACCCCGAGACCGACGCACATCCATCCGTAGACGCTCCGCAGGAAAGCCGTCACCCGCTCGGCCCCGGCGACGGTCGTCGTGGCGAAGGCCGATGGCGGCGTCACCGAAAAGTTCTCATTCATTTCTGCTCCCTGGGGCCCGCACGGCCCCGTTCGGAAAACGATTCTATCGAGCCGCCGATTCCTCGCGCCGCGGCCCCGTCGGGGCAGGCTGCTAGTTGATCCGGTACTTCAGCGTTTCGAGGAACTTCAGGGCGATCGGGTCTCCGGGGTTCTCCGCGAGGGCGCCCTCGAACTCGAGCATCGCCTCCTCGACCTCGCCTCGCGCGGCCTTGAGCCGCCCCAGGTTCAGATAGGGGAAATGCCGCGGCTCGTAGCGCGGCGCCTTCTTGGCCTGCTCGAACCAGGAGATCGCCTCGTCCAGCTTCTCCTGCTGCATGAGATAGCAGCCGATGTCGTTGTAGGGATTTCCGAAGGAGGGGTCGGTGGCGATCGCCTTCCGGCACTCGTCGATCGCATCTTCCAGGCGTCCCTCGAAGGAGTACGCCCAGCCGCGGAAAGTGTAAGCCTCGGCAGTCGGGAAGGCCTCGAGCGATCGCGTGAAGAGCGCCACCGCCTCTTCGAGGCTCCCGGCGAGGAGCCTCGCGGTTCCGAGGCGCCAGAGCTCGAGCGCCTGGTCGCGCGGTTTCTCTTCCACGCGGAAAATTCTACTCTCCCGACGCGGCGGCGCGCGGAGGACGGCGGCGTTAAGCTCTCGAGTCGCGCAGTGAACGAGGAGAAGGCGAGCCGAAGCCGGCCGATCGTTCTGTTCGCGGCGGGATTTCTCGCCGGAGCTCTGACGGCCTATTACCTGCTCTGGCGGACGCACGCGCTGACGCCGGGCCATCCGCTGGCGCTTCGGCCGTCCGAGATCCTGGCGCCCCCCGCGCCGCCTCCCCGCACGATCCCTCCGACGACGCCGACGCCCACTCCCGCCGCCGGGCCCGCCGCCTCGCGTCGCGTGCCCTCTCCGGCGTCGGAACCCGGATCCGCCCTCCAGGACGGTACACTTCGTCCCGTGAGCGAGGCATGAACGACCGCAAGTACCGGCATCGCGGCTACATGGACTCGGGCGACGAGCCGCAGCGGCGCCGCGGAGGCTCGGGACCGCCCCGGACGGAGGGAGCGCCGCGCGGCCGCGGGATCGATCTGGACAAGGCGGTCGTTTTCGCCTGCAAGGCGTGCGGCGAGAAACGCCGGGATCCGGAAGAAGTCCGGCCGGACACGACCTGCGGCAAGTGCGGCGCGGATCTCCATGCCTGCGTCCAGTGCGCATTCTTCGACACGTCGGCGCGATTCGAATGCACCAAACCGATCCCGGCGAGGATCCCCGACAAGAAGAAGCGCAACACGTGCACGTTCTTCTCGCCCGCGCAGAGCTTCGACTTGACCGGATCTCGCGCCGTCGCGACGCCGGACGACGCGCGCGCCGCCTTCGACAAGCTGTTCAAGAAGTGACCGCGCGCGGATGCGCGCGGTCATCTTGAGCGCCGACGGCGCGAAGGATCCCGGGCTTCGTCGCGAGGCCCTCTGTCGGCCGTGAAGCCTTACGAGTTCGGGATCCCTCGCTTCGCTCGAGATGACCCCGCTTCCCGGATCGCCCGCCGCAGGACCGCGCGCAGCATGGCCTGCGTGAGCTTCCCCGTGAAGGTGTTCTGCTGGCTCGGGTGATAGGAGGCGTAGAGGACGTGCGGCCCGATCTCGACGCGCGCGCCGTGCGCGAAACGGGGGCGGGGCGCCGGCAGTGCGCCGCCACCCGCGAGGGCGCGCGCGCACTGGGCGAAAGCGAGCGCCCCCAGGGCGACGACGACGTGGGGGCCGGGCCTCAGATCGAGCTCGCGCGCGAGGTACGGCCGGCAGTTTTCGAACTCCTCCGGCGTCGGGAAATTGTCGGGCGGGGCGCAGCGGCAGGCCGCCGTCAAGAGCGCGCCGTCGAGCCGCTGGCCGTCGTCGGCGCGTCGGGAGTCGGGAAGACTCGCGAGCCCCACCGCGTGCAAGGCGCGAAAGAGAAAGGCGCCCGACTCGTCTCCCGTGAAGATGCGGCCGGTTCGGTTTCCGCCGTGTGCGGCGGGCGCAAGCCCCACGAGAAAGAGTCTCGCCGTCGGGTCGCCGAACGCGGGAAGCGGCCGGGCCCAGTATCGATCCGAAGCGAAGCGCCGAGGCGGGTGGCGCGCGGCCTCTTCCCGCCAGCGGACGAGCCGGGGGCAGCGTCGGCAGGCGACGACCGCGCGCTCGATCGCGCGGTACCGCGGGAGGAGCCTAGCGCCGGGAATACGTGCCCATGAGCTCCCCCTCGGCCCGCACGTGGCCTTCCATCGCACGGGAGAGCTGCGCGCGCGTCGCGCCCGGCGGCAGATCCAGGCGGGAGTCGAGCGCGTAGAGCCGGAAGAAATATCGGTGTGTCCCGCTGGGCGGCGCGGGGCCGCCCCAGCCGAGCCGGCCGAAGTCGTTCTTCCCTTGCACGCCGCCCGATTCGAGACGTTCGCTCGGCGGGACTCCCTCGGGAAGACCGGTCGCGGTCGGAGGCAGGTCGTAGAGGACCCAGTGCACCCAGTTGCCTCGCGGGGCGTCCGGGTCTTCGCAGACGAGAGCGAGGCTCTTCGCCCCCGCCGGGACTCCGCTCCACGAGAGGGGCGGCGAGACGTCGCGGCCGTCCGCCGTGTGCGGCGCCGGGATCGGCCGGCCGGTCGCGAAGGCCGAACTTTCGATTCGCAGCTTGCCGTCTGCCATGTCGGAACCGGCCCCGCTCGAGCGGGACCGGACGTTCACTTCTTCGCGGGAGACGCCGGAGGAACGCCCGTCTCGCGCCAACGCTTCTTGTTGTTCTCCCACTGATCCTGCGCGCGCTTGCGGTTCACCGCCGCTGCCGACGCGCGGCGATCGTCCTCGTTCTCGGGAGGCACCGGGGACACCGCCGGATCCTCCGTCTTCTCGTCCGCCATGCCCCAATTCTAGGAAATTGCGCGAAGGCGCGAAAGTCGAGCGGGCGCGCAGTGTTGGAGGATCGCCGCGGCGGCGGCCCAGAAAGACGGGGACCGCCGCCGCGCGAACTTGAGCCGTTACGGGTTGACGACGACGGTTCCTCTCATCATCTGCCCATGAACGAGGCAGAAGTAGTCGAAGCTGCCCGCCTGAGTGAAGGTGAACTCGAAGTTTCCCGACGACTTGATGCCGGAGTTCCACCTGCCGTCCGGAGTACAGGGAGGGCACGCGCCCGAAGTCGTCGAGTGCGGGATGCTCCCTTCCCAATCCCACTCGACCTTCGTTCCGACGCTGATCGTGGTGGTGCTGTTACCCGTGGTGGTGTCGCGGAAGAAGATGTCTCCGACCCGCACCTTCCGCGTCGCGCCGGCCTGCGGCGTCGGTGTCGGCGTCGCCGTCGCCGGCGGAGCGCTGACCGTCGGGGTCACCGTCGCCGCGGCGCTCACCGTCGGGGTCGGCGTGCCGCCCTCACCGACGAAACCAGAGGTGTCGGCGCCAAGGCAGTCGTTCGCCGGTTCACCGGGAGGCCGCGCCGGGTTGAACTTCGTCTTGACCGTCCCGCGGACCGTGTCCGTCACCGTCAGTGTGTACTCGAGGTCCGTCAGACCTCCCCAGAACAGCCAGAAGTCCTGCCCCGCGATCGCACGAGCGTCCAGCATCTTCACGAACACTTCCGGCACCAACGGCGCTCCCGGCGCAATCGGCACGAGCGCCGGAATCGTGAAGTACCCGAACACGTCGTTCTGCGGAATGGCTTCTCCGTCTCCTTCGGCTCCCGTGCGCGGATCCCGCGCGTGCAGCGTGATGTCGAACGGATGCCCCGTCGCCGACAGCAGCCGCAGAGTCGCCGCTTCCACCACTTCCACGACTTTCGAGCTCGTTTCCGACCCCGCCTGCAGCGTCACCCGGTACGTCCCGGGCTGCGCGTACACGTGCATCGGATTCTGATCCGTCGAGCTGACGCCGTCTCCGAAGCTCCACAGCCAGGATCCCGCTCCCGCCGGAGCCGCGAAGCGCACGGGCGCCTTGGCCGAAGGAGTCCCCGGCTCGATCTGGAGCCGGGAGGAGGCGTCCCGCCCCGCGGCGAGCGCCCAGACCGCCATCCCCGACACCGCGACAATTCCAACGATTCGCCGAACACCAGAGAAACGATTCATAGGCCCTCCCCCAAACAAATTACGCCGCCCCGGCAGACCGGCCGTCGGCGAGGAGCTACTCGGCGTTGACGATGACCGTCCCGGTCATCGCCTGGCCGTGGACCTCACAGTAGTAGCGGAAAGTCCCGGGCGTGTTGAACTGGTGGGAGTACGAGTAGCCGTTCGAGTGCGATCCGGAGCTCCAGTTTCCGTCCGCGTCGCACGTGTAACCACCGTATTGCCCGCCAGTATCCTGGCACGTTCCGGAGGTCGAGCTGTGCGGCCCTGCCATCCAGTTCCACTGCACGGTCTCGCCCTTCTTGATCGTCGTCTGCCGCCCGCCACTCTGGGCGTCCGTGAAGACGTTTCCGCCCTGACCCACATTGACGACGTGAGTGCTGCCGCCACTTGGCGGAGGCGTTGGCGTCGGGGTCGGCGCGCCGCCCTCTCCGACGAAGCCGGAAGTATCGGCTCCAAGGCAGGTGGCGCTTCCGCTGGCCGGGTTGTTGTACTCCTTCCTGGTCCCACGCGTCACGTCGGTCACCGTCAGGGTGTACTCCAGGTCCGTCAGTCCCCCCCAGAAAACCCAGAAGTCCTGCCCCGCGATCGCACGCGCGTCCAACATCTTCACGAACACTTCGGGCACCACCGGCGCTCCAGGCGAAATCGGCACGAGCGCCGGAATCGTGAAGTACCCGAACACGTCGTTCTGCGGGACTGCTTGGCCGTCTCCCTCGTTCCCGGTGCGCGGATCCCGCGCATGCAGCGTGATCTGGAACGGGTGACCGTCGGCGACAAGCAGGCTGAGCGTGTTCTCCTGCACGACGCTCACACTCAGCGTCGTCTCGCTCGTTCCCGAAGGACCCGTCGCGCGCAACGTCACGGGATAGACGCCGGCGCTCTCGTAAACGTGGGTCGGATTGCGGTCGGTCGAAGTCATGCCGTCGCCGAAGTTCCACAGCCACGAGGTCGTCCCCGACGGCGACCGATCCAAGAATCGTGCCGGCGTCTTGGCCGAAGGGACTCCGGGTTGCACCTCGAAGCGCGATCCGTCCGATCCCGACGCCATCGCCCAGAACGCGAGCCCGCAAATGCCGAGCACCCCCAACGAACGAAACCCGACTCGAGAGATTTTCATGACGATTCCCCCACCGGCATCGAGTCTATGAGGTGGCTTCGGAATCCTCGCTCCTTTTATACGGGACTTAAGGGCCTGCGATCCCGCTCGTATAATGCACGCCCGCCGTGACTTCCGCCTCTTCCGCCCTGACGCGCCTCTCGCGCGGATGCGTCGACTTCATCGAGGAAGCCGACCTCCTCCGCAAGCTCGGGCGGGGACCCGTGACCGTCAAGGTCGGCTTCGATCCGTCCGCTCCCGACATCCACCTCGGGCACACGGTGGTTCTGCGCAAGATGCGCGACTTCCAGAACGAAGGGCATCGGGTCGTTTTCGTCGTGGGCGATTTCACGGGGATGATCGGGGACCCGTCCGGGAAAAAGGCGACCCGCCCGCAGCTCTCGCGCGCCGAGGTCGAGGCCAACGCGGCGACCTACACGCGCCAGGCTTTCCACATCCTCGACCCGAAAAAGACCGCCGTCGAGTTCAACAGCCGCTGGCTGTCGGCACTCGGCGCCGAAGGCATCGTCCGACTCTGCGGGCGCGTGACGGTCGCCCGAATTCTCGAGCGCGACGACTTTCAGAAGCGCCTGGCCGCGCGCCTTCCGATCTCCCTCCACGAGCTCCTCTACCCGCTCGCTCAGGGATACGACTCGGTGGCCCTGAAGGCGGACGTCGAGCTCGGCGGCACGGACCAGCTCTTCAATCTCCTCGTCGGCCGCGATCTCATGCGAGAAGAGGGGATGGAACCGCAGGTCGTGATGACGCTGCCCCTCCTCGTCGGCCTGGACGGAACGGAGAAGATGTCCAAGTCGCTCGGCAATGCGATCGGAATCGAGGAGCCTCCGGGCGAGATCTTCGGGAAGCTCATGTCGATCCCGGACCGGCTGATGTGGAGCTACTGGGAGCTCCTGACGGACGTGCCCGCCTCGGAGATCGCCTCGCGGCGGGGGCAGGTCGAATCCGGTGCGCTCCACCCCCGAGACGTGAAAGCGGAGCTCGCGTCGACCGTCACGGCGGAGTATCACGGCGAAGCGGCGGCGGTCGCCGCCCGGGACGATTTCGAGCGCGCCTTCTCGCGTCGCGAGATCCCGGAACAGATCGAGGAGCGGCGCGTCGCGGCGGCCGTCACGCAGGCGGGGGCGGCGGCCGTGCTGGTCGAAGTCGGCCTCGCCGGCTCGATGCGCGAGGCGCGGCGCAAAATCGCCGAGGGCGCGCTGACCGTCTACGAGTCGGGCGCGCCCCGCGTCGTTCGGGACGCCAGCGAGAGGATCCTCGGAACCGAGAGCCGCGTGCTGCGGCTCGGGCGGCGGTTCCTTCGGGTCGTCGCTGGAGACTAGGGACTAGAGACTAGGAACTCCTTCTGCTCGAACAACGTCCCTGGTCTGTCCTTCAGTGGACGATCGGGGAGCGTCGAGACTCGCGACGGCCGGAGGCCGGTTCGTCCGGGGAAGCGGCCGTCGCGGCGCGGACGGATCGGGGCCGGCACTGGCGGCAGATTCCGCGCATCTGGTGGC
>JBKPSZ010000205.1:0-12663 GCA_046735265.1 Acidobacteriota bacterium
GTCTACTGCGGGCAGCCGACGGGAACCGTCCACGTGATCCTGGACGTCAACGGCTATTTCGAGTAACGCGAATCAGACTCTCTCCAAGTCGGCGAATCCAAATCGATCCGTTCCGCGCCGCGCATGACATCGGTCGCGGCGGTTGTTTTGGCTCTCCGGATGTAGGGGCGGGGCTTGTCCCCGCCCACGGTGATCGGAGAAGTGACATTGCGAGCGCTGGCACCGTGTTGCGGGCGGCCACAAGGGCCGCCCCTACACAGACGGCGGCTCGATCTGACCCCATATCGGCCGGCGCGGGCTTATTTCGCGGAGGCGGCCATCCCCCCTCGCGCGGCCCGGCTCAGAATCTCTCGCGCGTCCGGGTTGTCCCTGATTCCGAAATTCTCGTCACGATAGGTCCACGCCGTCCAGTGAAACCCCTTCTTCTCGAGAAGGCTCATCGTGTCCGCGAGCCACCTCTGACCTCCGCCGTCCTTGCGAAAGCAGGACCGAATCGCCCCGAAGGCCCAGACGAACATCGGCACTCCATGATCGGCGCCGAACTTCGCCTGACGCGCGAGGTAGAACCCGAGGTAGTTCCGGTCGAACCGAAAGGTCCTTTTCACTCCTGCGGGGCGCTCCTCGTAAAGGATCCGCATCGAGGGGTCCGGATAGGCGATCTCCCGGCGCAGATCCGGCCTCCAGGGCGCACCTTGATGCGTGTATTCATCCCGCTCGAAGAAATAGATCTCGTAGACGACGTTCGAGTCCTGCGCCAGGAAAAACGCCCTCTCGGGAGGGAGCTCCTTTCCCGACACCTCCCTGCGGACTTCGTTTTCCCCGTAGATGCGCTCGACGAAAATGACGTGCCGGTCATCGACCTGGCGGATCCGCTCGATCGTCCGATTGGCGAGCGTTTGCCACTGGGCGGGTGTGGCGGAGACGACCGGTTCGCAGAAGAGGCTGTACCCGACGATCTCCGGCACGTCTCGATAACGCTCCGCGATCGCCCGCCAGAGCGCGACGAAATTCTCCTGCAGCGCCGGGTCCTTCCAGATCCGATAGTCGAAAGGCGCGTCCCGATCGGGAACGAACTGCGCTCCTTCGATTCCGCAAAGCTGAAGAATGAGGTAGATGCCGTGCTTGCGCGCGAGCGCGAGATGCGCGTCGAGCAGCCGCCAGCCGGAATCCTTGAAACCTCCCGGCGCGGCGGAATCGCGGAAGAAGCGGTCCCGCAGAGCGAGCCGGACGGTGTTCATGCCCATCCTGGCGACGTCCGCGTAGTCCTCCTCCCGTGGCTCCGCAACGGTCGAGGGCGAGAAGGCGACGCCCCGCAGGCGGATCTCGCGTTTGTCGGCGCCGACGACGAGCTTCCTGCCCGCCGTTCGAACGAAGCCCGCGGCCTCGGGCGCAGGCGCGGCGGCGCCCGCGGATGCCGCGAAAGACCAGACGGCGGCGGCCAACGGCGCGAGACGTGTCAACCCCTTGGGATCCTAGCCGGGGTCAGTCTTGATTTGCGGGATCCTAGTCGGGGACAGTCTTGATTTGCTGCCAGGCACCCTCCGGAAATCCGAGAATCCGGTCTGACCCCAACCTTCCCTATACTCCGCCGCGGGAGGTACGGCGTGCACCCACAGCGGAGCCCGGCTGAGCTCGAGCGGCGAAGGCGCCGCGCGATCGCGCTGCTCCCGCGTGCCGTCCCTTTTCACGCGGTGGCCGACCGCCTCCGCACGAATCGCTCCAGCCTCGGACCGCTTCACCGATGAGCAGCGCGGAACTCCCGGTGACGAGCGCTCGCCTTGTCTATGACGCGGCAGCCGAAGTGCAGGATGTCGTCGCCAGGATAGGTCGGACCGAGGACATCGCGCTGTCCCCGGACAATTCACGCCTGGTCATCCTCGACTATTTCGGCAAGCGAATCTTCGTCTTCTCGATCCGCATCGAGACGGCTGCCGGATCGCCTCACGTCACCCTGTCGGATTTCGCGATCATGCAATCCGACAGCTTGCGTGAGCCGCATGGCGTGGCTTTTCTCGGCAACGACCACATGGTTGTCTGTAACCGGTCCGGCGATGTTTGCGTGTATGACGTTCCCGTTCCCGGGGACCATCCGCGCGAGCGGCGGGTTGACCCCCTCGCCAGGATCACGGGACGCGGGCTCTTTTCGGCAGGCGTCCTAACGCCCGGCTCGGTCGCCTCCCACGCCATGGGGGCGAACCGCTACCGCCTGCTGGTCTGCAACAACAACTGGAACGCGGTCACCGCGCACAGCGTCTCTCTCGGCCCGTCGATTCAGACGGACAGCCAGGGGATTCTCATCGAGAACCGGCTCCGGATCCCCGACGGCGTCAGCATCAGCGGCGACGGCGCCTGGATCGCGATCAGCAATCATGTCGATGGAGAGGTGCTGGTCTACGCCAATGCCGCGAACCTTCAGAGAAGGACCCCGCCCGCGGCGGCACTCCGCGGCCTCGTTTGCCCGCACGGTGTGCGGTTCACGTCGGACGGCCGGATTCTCGTCGCCGACGCCGGCAGCCAGTACTTGCATGCGTTCGCGAGTCAGACGGGAGGCTGGAGCGGAGTTCACGAGCCGACGGCCTCCGTCCGCATCGTGGACGACGAAATGTTTTACGCGGGACGGTACGACTCCAGAGAGGGGGGCATCAAAGGCCTTGCGCTCGACAACGACGACCGGGTCCTGATCACGACGCACAAGCGCGATGTCCTCGGCTTCTACGATCTGAAGCGGCTCCTGGCGGCGCCCGCCGACGTCGATGCCGCTGAGATCGCCGAGCTTCGACGCCAACGGGATTGGTCGCTCGACCGAGACAAGCGCGACGTGATCAACCGACGCTGGACGTTTGGCGCGCGCGTCGCGCAGGGGTTGTCGAGCTTTCGCCAGCGCGGGCGGCAGCGCGTCGCCGCCGCGCGCACTCGATCGACCCTCTATCGACTCCAGCAGAGGAACACGCGGTCCAGCGAGTCCCTGCTCGATCCGGCGGGACCCGTCCTTTCCATGACGACCCAACCTCATCGACTCGACCTCGTGCACCACGCCATCGAGTCCATCGGCCGCGGCACTCGCAAACCAAGCCGGTTTCAGCTCTGGATGACGGACGCCAAGTCTTATTCAGACCTTCCGCCATCCCTCCAGCGGCTCAAGTCGAGAGGGTTGGAAATCCATCTCACCGAAGACCTCGGCCCGCACACCAAGTACTATCCGTATGTCCATGGCGAGCCTCGGTTCGCCGGCCCGCTCGTCACCGCGGATGACGACGTCATCTATCCCGAGGACTGGCTCGAGCAGCTGATCCGGGGCCATGAAGCCAACCCCTCGGCAATCCACTGCTTTCGGGCGCATCGAATACGGATGGCCAATGCCCGGACGACGCCGTACAACAGTTGGGCGCCTTGCGACGACAAGCGCCCCAGCCACCTGAATCTCATTACCGGCGTATCCGGCGTCATCTATCCCCCCGAGTACCTTCTCCATCTGAAGAAGTCTGGTACGGACTTCACTCGGTGCTGCCCGCACTCGGACGACATCTGGTTGACCGTCTGCGCGCTGCGTGGAGGATTCAAGATTGCCCAGCTTTACGACACGCCGCGCATTTTTACGACGATCCCCGGATCGCAGACGAAGCGGCTTTACAACCTCAATGTCATATTGGGCGAAAATCAGGTCCAGTTGATGAGGACCTTGTCGAAGGCGGACCTGGCGGCACTTCTGTCGCACGGAGGGGGTCAGTCTTGATTTGCTGATTCCGAGCACGGCCGTCGTGCTGGGCCGGCTCGCGACAATCCTAGGCGGAGAGCCGCAGCGCTCATCGGAGCCCGCATTGCCGCGACCGCCGCGCCTGGAGTTCCCCGGCGCCGTCTATCACGTGACGGCGCGCGGAAACGAGCGCCGCGACATCTTCCGCGACGATCGGGACCGCCAGCACTTCCTGAACCGGCTGGCCGATTGCCGCGACCGCTTCGGATTTCGCCTCCTCGCCTACTGCCTGATGAACAACCACTTCCACCTCGCCGTTCGCACCGCGGCCACGCCGCTGTCGCGGATCATGGCCTGCCTCCAGTCCTCCTACGCGCAACGCTTCAACCGCCGGCACGCCCGAGTGGGCCATCTCTTCCAGGGCCGGTACAAGTCCCGCCTGGTTCAGGAGGATCGATACCTCGACGCGCTCATCCGCTACATCCATCAGAACCCCGTGCGGGCCAGGATCACGCGCCGCGCCGCGGACTACCCGTGGTCGAGCGATCGCCACCTGCGCCGCGCGCGCGGACCGAGCTGGCTGGACGTGGCCGAGACGCTGGCCACGCTCGGTCCGACTCGCCGCGCCGCCGTCGCGAGATACGCGGAGCTGGTCGACGGACCGGTCGTTTCCGACGAGCTGCCCGCCGTCGCCCAGGCCGTCGTGGGGGACGAGGCCTTCGCCGTCGAGCGGTTCGCCGCCGCCGGAGAGCTCGATCCGCCGATCCCCGGCCTGACCGAGGAGCGCGTCCTCGAGGCCGTCACCAACGAGACCGGCCTCTCCCCGGCCGTTCTCGCAGGACCCGCTCGAGGAGGCGAACTCGCTTTCGCGCGATATCTCGCCGCCTACGTCGGTCGCCGCTTCGGACGCATCTCGGTGCGCCGAATGGCCCGGCGCCTCCGCCGCGACGACTCGAGCTTCGCCCGCCCTCTCGCTCGCCTGGAGGCCCGCATCCCATCCGACGAAGCGCTGATCCGCCAGCTCGACCGCATCGTCCGGCACCTCAAATCCCCAGATCCCGGCCGACGAACTGCCACCACCTCACCAAATCAAGACTGACCCCAGGCCTCAGCGCGGGAAAAAGAGCGCCAGCGTCAGGATGGAACCGATCGCGAGCGAGACCCAGGCGTTCGTGACGAAATATCCGTAGGCCATCAACGCGATGCCCAGGATCAGAGGTCGGGGCTCGGAGTTTTTTCGGCCGTATCGAAAGGCCGCAAACCCGACGAGGCCGAAGAGAACGGCCAGAAGGATCGTGTAGAGAGAAAATCCGCCGAGCAGTTTGCCGAGATCGAGGTCTTCCATGCGAGCAAACGCTCCGGCTGCCTACTTCCGCCGGCGGATCGCTTCAACCTGGCGCTCGCAGTCCTCGTCGATTCGCCGGCGGTCGGTCCGGTAGTTGCTCTCGGCCTTCTCAAGCTCGGCGGGGTCGACGGCCTTCTTCCTGGCGTCGTTGAACAGAATCTCTCGCTCCGCAAGGCGCGCCGCGGCCGCCCGCCTCAGCTCCGCGATCTCTTCCTTCTGCTTCGCGGTCAGCCGACCCGGCTTCGTCCCTTCGGGGTCCGCCGCCCGCAAGCGCTCCATCGCGAGCTCGTAGGCGGATTTGGGCGGGTTGGCCATAGCAGGAGAGTATCCCGCCAGACAGAGGGGCAGTCTCGATTTGCTGAATTCGTGCCCTCGACCTCGCGGAATCCAGATCGGGTCGAGCCGGGGTGGGGTCACGAATGGCGGTCGTGCCGCCGCCGCACCCAAGTCTGAAATCAGCACTGACCTCTGCTAAAGTCCACCCCCGAGACATCCACTTGACACTCGCCGCGGGCACGCGACTCGGCGCCTACGAAATTCTCTCGCCTCTCGGCTCAGGCGGCATGGGCGAGGTGTACCGCGCGCGCGACTCGAAGCTTGACCGGGACGTCGCGATCAAGGTGCTGCCGGAAGCGGTCGCGAACGACCCCGAGGCCCTGGCGCGCTTCGAGCGCGAGGCCAAGGCGGTCGCCGCTCTTTCGCATCCGAACATCCTTGCGATTCACGACTTCGGCCGTCAGGGCAGCATCGCCTACGCAGTGACCGAGCTGCTCCAGGGCGAGACACTGCGCAGCAGGATCGACGCCGGCCCGATCCCGCCGCGTCAGGCGATCGACTATGGCCTGCAGATCGCGAAAGGCCTTTCCGCCGCGCACGAGCGCGGCATCGTCCACCGCGACCTGAAACCCGAGAACGTCTTCGTCACGAAGGACGGCCACGTCAAGATCCTCGACTTCGGAATCGCAAAGCGCCTCGATCCTGCCGTCGCCGGCAAGGAAACGAGCGCGCCGACCGGCTCGGGTCAGACCGCCCCGGGCACGGTGATGGGGACGCTCGGCTACATGTCGCCCGAGCAGATCAAGGGCCAGCCGATCGACCATCGCACCGACATTTTCTCGTTCGGGGCGATGCTGTTCGAGATGCTGTCGGGAGCGCGGGCGTTCAAACGCGACACGAGCGCCGAAACCATCGTCGCGATCCTGACGCAGGAACCGCCGGAGTTGACGGGCTCCGGACGCAACATCGCGCCGGCATTCGACCACGTCGTCCGGCACTGCCTGGAGAAAGATCCCGGCAACCGTTTCCAGTCGGCCAAAGACGTTTCGTTCGCTCTGGGCGAGGCGTCCGGCGCCACGACGCTCACGACCGGCGTATACCCCGTCGCTGTCGCCCCGTCGTCCCGGGCGAAGAAGGCCGCGTCGCTGATCGCGCTCATCGTCGTTGCGGCGGCCCTCGGCGTGATCTTCCTCGCGCGGCGCCCGCACCGGGGCGCCGGCGGCGTGGCCGGCGGTGCGAAGCGCATCGCCGTGCTGCCGTTCGAGAACCTCGGCGCCGCCGAAGACGACTACTTCGCGGACGGCATGTCCGACGAGGTCCGCGGCAAGCTCACGAGTCTGTCCGGAGTCCAGGTCATCGCACGGGGCAGCTCGACGCCGTACAAGAAGACCACCAAGACCCCGAAGCAGATCGCCGAGGAGCTGCACGTCGAGTACCTCCTGACTGCCACGGTGCGGTCGGAGACGAGCGGCGGAACGAGGCGCGTGCACGTGAGCCCCGAGCTCGTGGACGTCTCGCAGCCGGACGCGCCGACGTCGAAGTGGCAGCAACGGTTCGACGCCGCGCTGACGGACGTCTTCCAGGTGCAGTCGGACATCGCGTCGCAGGTCGCGCAGGCGCTCGGCGTGGCGCTCGGCGCGAGCGAGGAGAAACAGCTCGCCGAGCGGCCGACGAAGAGTCTCCCGGCCTACGAGGCCTTCCTGAAGGGCGAGGAGGTCTCCGCCGCCGTCGCGAAAAGCGATCCTCCTTCGTTGCGCAAGGCGCTCGGCTTCTACGATGAGGCCGTGACGCTCGACCCCGGCTTCGCGCTGGCCTGGTCGCGCGTCGCGTCAGCGGCATGCCTCCTGTACTCCAACAGCACGCCCTCACCGGAAATGGCGGAGCGCGGACGGCAGGCGGCCGAAAAGGCGATAACCCTGGCCCCGAAAGATCCCCAGTCGTTTCGGGGGATGTCCAACTACAAGAGGCTCGTCCTGGGGGACCTCCGGGGAGCGCAGGAGGTCATCCTCAAGGCGAGAGACCTCGCGCCCGAGAACCCGGACATCATCCGCAGCCTGGGCGTCATCGAGATTTCTCTCGACCACATGGACGCCGCTCTGGAACAGCTTCGAAAAGCGGAACGACTCGATCCGCGATCCGTCAGCGTCCAGAACTGGAAGGTCTTCGCACTGCTGTCTTTGCGGCGTTATTCCGAGGCGCGTCAGGCAGTCGACGCCGGTCTCGCGCTCTCTCCGGACAACCTCTCACTGATCGAGAATCGGGCGCAGACCTATCTCGGCGAAGGAGACCTCCTCCGTGCAAGGTCCTATCTCGCCGCGCTTCCCGACAGCATCGACCCCACGGAGCTCGTGGCCTACCTGGCGAACTACCAGGATCTCGGCTGGGTCCTGACCGAAGAGCAGAAGGACTTCTTGCTTCGTTTGACGCCTGCGGCTTTCGACGATGACCGGGGCACGTGGGCCATGTGCCTGACGCAGATCTTCTGGTGGAGAGGCGACGTCGCGGCCGCGCGCAAATACGCCGAGGAAACGCGCAAGACGGCCGAGGAGCAGCTCCGGGCAACTCCGAACGATCCCGGAAGGCACGCCGTCCTCGGGCTGGCACTCGCCTATCTCGGGCGCGGCGACGATGCGATTCGAGAAGCCAAACGCGCGCTCGAGCTGAGTCCCGTCGAGAAGGACTTGGCGCTCGGCTCGTACTGGCTGCACCAGCTCGTTCGCGTCTACATCCTCGCCGGCCAGCCCGAGAAAGCGATCGACAGTCTCGAACGGCTGCTGAAGATCCACTACTACGTCTCTCCCGCGTGGCTGACGATCGATCCCAACTTCGATCCCCTGCGCGGCAATCCGCGCTTTCAGAAGCTCGTCGCCGGCGGGAAGTGACGGCCGCCAGGCCATCATCCCGAGCCGACCCGTCCGCGCATCGTCCCGAGGAGTCAGCGACGATGGAGCCATCGCCACAACGCCACCGGCGTTCTTTGGCCGACTCGATCCCGGGCTCGGCAGGCTCCGAGCAGGGAACCTCCAGTCCGACTCTCTCCCATCACCGGGAAGGAGGTCACGACCGACCCGACTACTCGAGACCGTCGAGGAAGCTCGCCGTCGGCACGTAGAACAGGCCGCCGGTGACCGGACGGCTGACGTCGAGCAGTCGGTCGTAGTTGCCGGGCGGCTTCCCGACGAACATGTTCTGCAGCATCGTCTCCGTTGTGCGCGGCGTCCGGCAGTATCCGATGAAGTACGTCCCGAACTCGCCGTGACCGGGCCGGCCGAAGGGCATGTTGTCGCGCAGGATCTGGAGCTGTCTGCCGTTCTCCTCGATGTTCGTCAGCGCATTGTGCGCGTTCGACGGCTTCACGGCGTCCGAAAGCTCGATGTCGGAGAGCTTTCGGCGGCCGACGATCAGCTCCTGCGTCTCGACCGGGAGCGCATTCCACGCCTTCATGTCGTGGATGTACTTCTGCACGATCACGTAGCTGCCGCCCGCGAACGCGGGATCCTCGGCGCCGACGATGGCCGCGTCGCTTGCGGCGCCGCCGCGCGGGTTCTCGGTGCCGTCGACGAACCCGAGGACGTCGCGATCGTCGAAGTAGCGGAAGCCATGGACTTCATCCGCGATCGCAACGGCATCGCCGAGCCCGTCCATCACGTGCGCCGCCAGCTCGAAGCAGAGATCCGGATGCTTGGCCCGGATGTGAAACAGGATGTCGCCCGGGGTCGCGACGGCGTGACGATTGCCCGCGTGAATCTCCCGAAACGGGTGAAGCTCCGCGGGGCGGGGGGAGCCGAACATCTCGTCCCAGGCGTCCGAGCCGAACCCCGCCACGCACGTCAGGCCCGCTTCGACGTTCCGGAATTCGACCGCGCGCACGAGGCCCGAAAGATTCGCAAAGAAGGCGCGCAGGGCCGGAACGCCGCTGCGGGCGCCGTTGATTGTGACGACCAGAAAGATCGCCGAGCGTGTCAGCGGCCCGACGACCGGCTGCGGAAGAACGATCTCGTTGAGAGCGTCCGGAGTGTCCATGATCGAGGCCGAAGCCTCACACATTTCCGTGCCGTCAGGAAGGGGCGACGAGAAGAGGGAACCCTACGCCCATTCTCTCGAGTCACCGGAAGAGGGGGCTCGCGAGCTCCTCGATCTCAGGAGAGAACCGGGTTCGGCTGCCGAGGATGTCGGGCCGCGCCGCTGACTCCCCGAACCCGCCGGCGCCGGAAACGTGTTACGCCAGGTGCCCCATCTTGCCGGAGCGGTAGTCGGCGATCGCGCGGTGGATCTCGTTCTCCGTGTTCATCACGAAGGGTCCGTATCCGGCGACCGGCTCGGCGATCGGCGCTCCGGACAGAAGCAGGATCGTCGAGTCGGCGGCGCCGGGCTCGATCGTCAGCGTCTCGCCTTCGCGGTCGAGGACCACGAAGCCGCCCTCTTCGACGGATCGCGCGCCGTTGATCTTCGCTCCACCCCGCAGAAAGAGAAGTCCCGTGGACTGTCCGTCGGGCACGTGGAGCCTCGCGGCCTTGCCGGCCCGGAGCCTCACGTCCCACAGCTCGATCGGCGTGTGCGTGCGCGCGGGTCCGCGGGCCCCGTCGAATCCGCCGGCGATGATGCGCACCGTTCCCGCCTCGTTCGGAAGCGTCATGACGGGGGTCTTCTTCTCCACGATGTCCTGGTAGCCGGGCGGCGACATCTTCGACTTCGCGGGCAGGTTGACCCAGAGCTGCACCATTTCGAGCGTCCCGCCCGTCCGGGTGAACTCCTTGCCGTGCATCTCCTCGTGGACGATGCCGGAGGCCGCGGTCATCCACTGGATGTCGCCGGGTCCGATGTGCCCGCTGTGGCCCGCGGAGTCGCGATGGTCGATCTCGCCCTGATACGCAATGGTGATGGTCTCGAAGCCCCGGTGCGGATGCTCCGCGACGCCGCGGGGCGTCGGGGACGGGCGGAAGTCCGCGGGGGCGGCGTAGTCGAGCAGGAGAAATGGGCTCATCTGCGGAGCCGAGTCGTACGAGAACATCGAGCTGACCGGAAAGCCGTCTCCGACCCAGTGACGAGGAGGAGCCTGCTCGATACTGAGAACGCCCTTCATGCGATTCGGGTTGTCCATGAGATCGATCCTTTCCTTCCTCGAAATCCGGGTCCTGTCGGCGCCGGACAGCGCTATATACGCTGCGGCGGGCGGAAGAGGTGCAGGGCGCGGCCCTCGTGGCCGCTGGTTACGCTGCCACCCATGCCGTAGGGCCCTTGCGGCCGCCCGCAACGTGGTCATCCCGAGCGATAGCGAGGGATCCCGAACTCGGCAGTCTTCGAGCCGGACCGGCATCGACGACGTACAAGCTCGGGATCCCTCGTCGGGGACTCTCGGGATGACCGGAAATGAATCAGCGCGGGCGGGACGAGCCCGCCCCGACATCCGGAGAATCGGCGTCGGCAAACCCGCCTCCCACATCCGAAGAATCGGCTGACCCCCGGCTTCCCCTGACCATCACGACGAATTTTCGCTGCCCTGCGGCCGAGAATTGAGCGCGACTCCGGAACGTCTCTCTTTGAAGATTCGAGCGACGAGGCTCGACACTTCGGCAACGGCCGCGTCGACCGGCTTGCCCTTGCGGTGTATGCCGCAGACCGCGGTGGTCATCGAATGCGGCAGGTCCCGGCTCCAGCGGAAAGCGCCTGCTTCATCGCGGCCGTAGGTCACGTACGCCGACAGCGTGTTCAGGCCGGTTCCCGGGCGCTCGCCGATCAAGTGGACCACGACCTCCGCGCCGGCGCTCCCGCCGATCTCGTAGCCGGCCCGCACGCGTCCGTTGCGCACGGCGATGACGGTGTCGCCGACCTGACGGCCGTCGCGGACCAGCGCTCGCCGGAGTTCCGGAAGGAGACCGCGGAGCTGTTCGTTCACCGCATTCGCGTTCAGCCCGTCCGAAACGATCATCTGCACCTGCGGCCGGCGCGACGAATAGAGTCTCGACACCGCACGGGCGTCCTCGTCGCAAAGCCGCTCGCCTGCCGAGGGCTCGGCCAGATATTGATTCCGGCCGCCGGCAGTCGTCCGGACCGGCAGCCACGTCCCACACGCATCGTTGAGCACGATGTCATCGAGCACGGCGTACAACGCCGCCCGCGCGTTTGCGTAGATCGCTTCGACTCGTGCCTCGGATCGGGCAGCGTCCGCGATGCCGAGATCGAGCCCCTGCTCCTGCAGCTCGTGGAGCCGCCGCAGACCGTCTTCCTCGAGCGACGGGAGAGAGCGGCGGCTGCCGCCGGCCCTTTCGAAGAGCGCGCTCAAGCGCGCGACCATCTGCGGCCGAAACTCCGCTTCCGCGACGCCAAGTTCTTCGAGGCGCCGGCGCATCACCGACGTCGTCTGCCGCCCGACGCAGCGCTTGAGCCCCGGGTGCTCCCGGAACGACGTCGTCATGTACCCGAGCATCGGATCGGCGTTTCCGGCAACGGCCATCAGATAGGCCGGTGCCCCGCGCTCGACCACGCGCCTCGTCAAGGCCCGCAATTCGGGCGGAGCGATACCCATGTGAAAGGTCGCGCACACGTCCAGCCCCATCGTCAGTCCGTGCAGTTTGGCCATGACGACGTCCTCGAGGCACGCGCGTTCGAGTTGATCGGCGGTCCGGAATACCTCCGGTCCGATGAATCCGGCGACGTCGTTCACGATCGTCCACGCACCAGTGGCGCGTTGCAGGCAGCGTGCGACGCCATACGTGCGGGATTCCAGGGTCCCCATGTCGACACCCTCAGACGCGCCGTTGGTGACCTCGGATCCCTGTCCGGTCTCGAAATACAGTCCGTCGAACGAATGCGCCAGATCGGCCAGGCCATCCACGTCGTGAGTCAACATCCCGACGAGGGCCCGCGACGTGCCCGCGAGGCTCTGGAATCCGACATCGACGCGAGCATGCGCGAGAGCGGCGTGCTGCTTGACGAGATCGGAGAGAACACAAAACCGAGTGGGCAACTCGAGACGGCGGACCACCTGCTCGAGGAGCTGCTCGAGGCGGACGATCGATCCGAGATCGTCGGCGGCCGGATTCAAACCGATGATCACGTCGCCGCATCCGTACGCGAGCCCTTCGAAGATCGAGAACAGAATCTGCTCCTCGTCGTCGCCGACGCTGTTCGGCTGAATGCGCGAGCCGAAGTGGCGCCGGCTGCCGATCGCGATGCGGTCGCTGTGGTCGCTTTGGTCGCTGTAGCTACCGTCGAGCGGATGAAACAGAGCGCGGGAGACCGTCGAAAGCTCGTCGTCAGTGAGCACCTTGGCCACCGCGGCAATGGCCTCGCTCCCGAGCGCCGGTCCATATGTCCGGACCCATGCGTCCGCGCGGGGCCCGAGCAA
>JBKPSZ010000206.1:0-14893 GCA_046735265.1 Acidobacteriota bacterium
AGCCCGTCGGCGGGCAGGTGCACTCCGTCGGCGCGCGCGGCGAGAGCGATGTCGAACCGTCGGTTCACGTAGAGAGGGATCGTCGCGGGCAGCGCGGCCCGGCATCGTTTCGCCCAACCGAGCGTCTCGAGATCGGTCGTCGCCTTTTCGCGCAACTGCACCGCGACCGCGCTCGCCCGCGAGAGAGCCGCGATCACCGATCCGAAGCGTTCGTCTCCGACGGCGGTCCGATCGGTGACGTAGAGGGCCTTCACGGCTCCTCGAGGGGCGCCTGGAGCTGGCGAGAGAGCACGCGGAGATCGGCGAAGCCCGCCGCGAGGTGGACGAGGCCGAGGCCGGAGACGAACCCGCGGAAGAAGCCGGAGGGTGGAAGCGCCGCCGCGGCGCGCCCCGCGGCCGCCCACGGGCGCAGCAGGAGATAGACGCCGACGGCGGTGCAGTAGAAGACGAAGAGCATGTTCGGCAGCAGCGAGACGAGGCGCCGGATCATTGCGGGCATTTTAACGGCTCGGGATTCGCGTTTCCCTTCGGCTGCAGCGTCTATGATTCGACGTCAAAGGCCGCGCATGTCAACGTCCTCCCGAGACCGGGAACGCTACGACCTCGTCGTGATCGGCTCCGGACCGGGCGGGGAGAAGGGCGCCGCCCAGGCGGCCTGGTTCGGCAAGCGGGTCGCGCTCGTCGAGCGCGCGAGCCTCGTCGGGGGAGCCTCCGTGCATACCGGCACGCTCCCGTCGAAGACGTTGCGCGAGACCGCCCTCTACCTGACCGGCTTCCGTCGTCGGGAGCTGTACGGGATGAGTCTCCGCCTCGACCGGAAGAAGAGCCTTCGCCAGCTGGTCGGCCGGCTTCGGGACGTCGAGGAGCGCCAGACGCGCCAGATCCGGCGCAATCTCGAGAGGCACGGGATCGCGCTCTACCGGGGCGAGGCTTCATTCGAGGAGCCCGGCCTCGTCCGGGTGCGGTGCGACGGGGCCGAGGACCGGCTCCTCGCGGCCGACGTCTTCCTGATCGCCACGGGCTCCTCGCCGATCGCGCCCCCCGGCATCGACATGCGGGATCCGGACGTCGTGGACAGCGACCGGATCCTCGATCTCGACCGGGTCCCGGCGTCGATGACGGTCGTCGGGGGAGGCGTGATCGGCTGCGAGTACGCCTGTCTCTTCGCCGCGCTCGGGACGCGGATCACGCTCGTCGAAGGGCGGGATCGCATCCTGTCGGGTCTCGACGAGGAGCTGTCCACGGGTCTCCAGCTCTCGCTCGAGAGGATGGGCGCGGAGATCCTCCTGGGCGACGCCGTCGAGTCCGTCGCTCGCGCGCCCGGCCGAAGGACCAATGCGCTCCGCCTCGGGTTGAAGTCGGGACGGAGACTCCGCGCTGACAAGGTGCTCTTCTCGGCGGGGCGGCGCGGGAACACCCGGGAGCTCGGCCTCGATCGCATCGGCGTCGCGCTCACGGAGCGGGGACACATCGCCGTCGACGCGCATTTCCGGACTTCCGCCGAGAGCGTCTACGCGGTCGGAGACGTCGTGGGGTTCCCCGGGCTCGCCTCTACGTCGATGGAGCAGGGGCGCGTCGCCATGTGCCACGCCTTCGGCATCTCCTACAAGCGGCAGCTCGCGCCGGTCCTGCCGTACGGCATCTATTCGATCCCCGAGATCGCGACCGTCGGCGCTTCCGAGCAGGAGCTCCAGTCGAAGGGGATCGCGTACGAGACGGGGCGAGCGCGATTCGAAAACAGCGCCCGCGGCCAGATCACCGGCGACTTCGAGGGCTTCGTCAAGCTCGTCTTCGACCCTTCGACCCGCCGCCTGCTCGGCGCTCACGTGATGGGGGAGCACGCCACCGAGCTCGTCCATGTGCCGATGCTCGTCCTCGCCTCGGGCGGTCCGATCGACGTCTTCCTCGATTCCGTCTTCAACTTCCCGACGCTCTCGGAAAGCTTCAAGTACGCCGCGTACGACGGCCTCCAGCGGCTCGCCCGGGCCGCCGCCGCGAGCCCGAGCCCGACGCCGGAGCTTGCCGAAGTCTCCGATCCGGCGACGCGCCAGTGGTTCCTGGGCGCCGCCGTCTCGGGGTCCGTCGAAGCGGGGCGGCCGGTGCTCGTCTGTCAGATGGACCGGCTGCGGCGTTGCCGGTTCACGACGTGGAGCTACGACCCCTCGGGATCGGGCCTCCTTCCGCCCGAGGCGGAGAGAGAGAACTTCGTATTGGCGGCGGTCGGGCGCGCGTCGAACGTGGCGCCGCTCGTCACCTGTCTGGTGCAGCGGGGCCACGGCGTGCTCGGACAACAGCCGCGGGAATCGACGCGCGTGGTTCAGTCGAGGCCCGAGGACCTCTGGAAGGGTTTGAAGGATCGCAAGCGGACGGCGCGCGACCGGCCGGAGGCGGTCCGCCGCCGGCGATATCAGATCCTCCGCGCGGAGGGGATGGAGCTGCCCGTCGGTGCCGACGCGATCCACGAGGACCAGCTCGACGCCGCCGCGGGGGCCTTCGCCGCGTACCTGTGGGCGACGCGGCAGACGCGCGAGAGCGCTCCGTGGGTCACACCCGCGGAGGACTGAAGCCCGGTCGGCTTTCTCCAGAGACAAAGAAGCCGCGCCCGAAGGCGCGGCCAAGGAGGAGATCGCCGCGACGGGTCAGTTGCGGCCGTGGCGTGGTGCTTGAGGTGCCGGCCGCGGCGCCACCGAGGGCGGAGCGGACCGGGGAGCGGGAGCCGACCGGACTTCTCCCCGGGGCGCCGGCGCGGAGCGCGGAGGCGCCGAGAAGCTTCGCGGCGCCGAGTCGGGCCGATACGAGCGGGGGTCGGAACGGTAGTTGCGAGGCATCTCGCGGACGCCGTCCCTCGGCTGCGACCGACGGAACGAATCGAAGTCCGAGTCGCGGCGGCCCGGGACGGCCCCTTCGATGACGCGGCGGGCCGGAGGAACCGACGGACGGGAGCGCCACTGGTCGGCCGAACGCGGCCGGTCGACGCCTTCGCGACCCGGCAGCTCGCGATTCGGCATCGCGCGACTCGGGAGCTCGGTCACCCGCGACCGGGAGCGCCACTCGCTGCGCGGCGCCGGCGCCGGACGCGAGACTTCGGGGCGCGAGACTTCGCGATTCGAATCGATCGAGCGGTTGTTCGGGACCGGAGCCCGCTCGATCGTGTCCGTCGACCGCGAGTCGCGCGAGCGCGAAGATCCGCGCCAGTCGTTCGTCGGGGCCTCGCGGCGCGGCGTGCGCGCCTCGACGCCGTTCTCGTCTCCGCGGATCACCGTCCGCGGCTCGATCCGGTTGCGCGAACCGCCCGAAAAGGACCGGTCCGGGGAGTTGCCGTTGGAAGCCGGCTGGCCCTGGCCTCGTTGCGAGATCGCGTCTCGAGGCGCCGCCGCGGAATCGCGGCCGCGCATCTCGATCGTCCGGGACTGATCGACGCGGGCGCCGCGAGGCGCGATGTCTGCGGCGCCCGGACCGGCCAGGCGGCCGCGCTCGGCGATGACCGCCCGGTCGCGCAGCGCGTCCACGGAGGCCGCCGGAAGGTTCCGCTCCCTCGCGAGGATCGGGGCGAAGCGGCTCGCGTCGTCCCCGCCCGCACGGCCGACGACGCGCGGAGCCTCGCGCACGAAGCTCTGGACCGCGTCGCGAGCCTGGCCGGGCCGGGCCGAGACTACGATCGGCCGCGAGGAGACGGAGACCGAGTCGCCGAGACGGTTGCCGATGCGGCTGCCGGGAATGACGTCCAGCCGTCCGGCCGTGCCCATTCCACCGGCGCCCGTGAAGTTCCATCCGCGGAAGTCGACCGACTGGGTGGAGAAGCGCCCGTTGATGGAGAAGTAGATGCCGCCGTGGCCGCCCCATCCCCAGTGGCGGTAGTAGCCGCTGTACCAGGGGGAGTAGTAGCCGTACCAGCCGGTCGGGCACCAACCCACGTACGACGGGGTGTAGCACCAGTAGACCCAGGCCGGCGAGTAGACGTAGGCGGGCGACCAGCACCAGCTCGACCAGGAGGCGTCGAAGAACCAGTTGCCGTAGTGGTAGGGGAACCAGCCCCAGGGGTCGCCGGACCACCACGTCAAACCGGCGGGGGTGTAGTACCAGCTCCCGTTGGAGTACGGGCTCCATCCCGCGGCGACGCGCGGCCGCCAGACGTAGTTGTTGTAGGTATCGTTGTAGTCCCAGTCGCCATATCCGTCGAGAGACTGGACGTCGCCCGCGTAGTCCTCGTCGACGTAGCGCGCGGACGCGCTCTGCGTCTCGAGGGACACATCGGAGCGGTCGGCCGCCCAGATGTCGAATCGGTCGCGAGAGAAGGTGCCGCGCTCGATCTCCGGCTCTTCCTCGCCGTGCGCCATGAGGTACTCCCCGGGGCGGACGCGGTAGCTGCCTTCTCGCGTCCGAACCTCGATGTCGCCCGCGCGCGAGATGACGACGGTTCCGCGGTTCGGGTCGTAGTTGACCCGGGCGCGCCCGCCGGCGGGCAGATAGATCGTCGCGTCCTCGGTGTCGACGCGCGGGAGGCTCCGCTCCGATCCGAAGGCGGCCAGGATCAGCGAGCCCTCCTCCAGCCGGACCATCGAAAACGCGTCATCCTCCCCCTGCTGATCGGCGAGAGAGGAGAAGACCGCCCGAGTCGCCCCTCCGACGTAGAGGACGTTTCCGTCTGCGAGTCCGACCTCGGCTCGTCCGCCGCTCGAAACGTCGATCGCGTCGCCGACGGAGATCGGCATGTTGCGGCTGGCGTTGACCTTGCCGTTCCAGCGGGAATCGACGGTCACGTCGCCCGACGTTTCGCGCACATACGAATAGCTCGCGCGCGAGCCGCCGGCCTGACCGGCCACCGCTCCCGCAAAAGCGAGGGCGATCCCGATCGCCAGAAGACCCGTTCGTCGCGCTCTCATTTCCATAGCCTCCGGCGAATGAAAGAGCGATTAACATGCCACCTTCGCGGCTTGCGGCGCGACTGCAAGTATGCTTTGAATGAGACACTTATGTGGCAAGGCATTCGGATGAATCGCAGGCGTCTGTCCCATCGCGGTGACATTGTGGCGGGCTGGAGGACAGGGGAGACTCGGCACCGCCCATGATCCGAGACATCGTCCGGTTCGGAGACCCGAGGCTTCTCGCCTCCAATGCGGAGGTGGATCCCGGCTCGCCCGATCTGCCGGCGTTGCTCTCCGATCTCTTCGAGACCTGTTATGCCGCCCCGGGCATCGGCCTCGCGGCACCGCAGATCGGCGTCAACTGCAGAGTGGCCGTCATCGACCTCTCGGTCGGGGCGGATCCCGGCGCGCGGATCGTGCTCGTCAATCCGGTGGTCGTCGAGTCGGCCGGCGAGCAGAAGGAGGAGGAGGGCTGCCTCTCGATCCCGGATTTCACGGAGCGCGTCGTGCGGCCGACGAAGGTCCGGGCCCGCTTCTTCGACGCCTCGGGCATGGAGCGCGAGCTCGAGGGAACCGGACTCCTCGCCCGCGCGCTGTGCCACGAGATCGACCACTTGAACGGAGTCCTCTACGTGGATCGGCTGCGCGGGTTGAAGCGGGAACTGACCTGGCGCAAGATCGAGAAAACGCAGGAGCGGGGGTTGTGGTGAAGCTCTTCAACACGCTGGGGCGGAGCGCGGTCGAGTTCTCGCCGATCGAGCCGGGCCACGTCCGCCTCTACACGTGCGGGCCGACCGTCTACAACGTCGTTCACATCGGGAACCTGCGGACGTTTCTCTTCGAGGACATTCTGCGCCGCCACTTGAAGGCGAGAGGGCTCCGCGTCACGCAGATCATGAACTTGACGGACGTGGACGACAAGACGATCCGGGGCGCCGCGCAGGCTGGCCTCTCGCTCGACGACTTCACCCGGCAGTACATCGAAGCCTTCTTTCGAGACATCCAGGCCCTCAACCTCGAGAAGGTCGAACGGTATCCCCGCGCCACCGAGCACGTCCCGGAGATGATCAGTTTGATCGAGCGGCTCCGCGAGCGCGGGCACACCTACGAGTCGGACGGCTCCGTCTACTTCCGGATCGCGTCCTTTCCCGGCTATGGGAAGCTCTCGCAGATCGACCTCGCGCAAACGCGGCGCGGCGAGCGCGTGGCCGAGGACGAGTACGAGAAGGAGGACGTGAAGGACTTCGTCCTCTGGAAGGGGGCGAAGCCCGGCGAGCCGACGTGGGACTCTCCGTTCGGACCGGGCCGACCCGGATGGCACATCGAGTGCTCCGCGATGAGCATGAAGTACCTGGGGCAGAGCTTCGACATCCACACCGGTGCCGTCGACAACATCTTTCCGCACCACGAGAACGAGATCGCCCAGAGCGAGGGGGCGACGGGGAAGCCTTTCGTCGCCGTCTGGCTCCACGCCGAGCACCTGATCGTCGAAGGCGAGAAGATGGCGAAGTCGAAGGGGAACTTCCTGACGCTCCCCGACGTCCTCGCGCGGCGAAACGACCCGGCGGCGATCCGCTACCTGCTTCTCTCCGTTCCGTATCGCAAGAAACTGAACTTCACCTGGGACGCGCTCGCCGGGGCGGCTTCCGCGGTCGAGCGCCTGCGGGCCGCCTCGGTGCGCATCGCCGAGGTCGGCGGTGCCGGTAAGGCGGAGGGCGCGTTTCCCGCGAAGGAACGCGCGGCGAAGCTGCGCGAAGACTTCGGTGCCGCCCTGGACGACGACCTGAACACGGCCGAAGCGCAGGGCGCCCTCTTCACGTTCCTCCGCGATGTCAACGCGGCGATCGACGATCGCACGCTCGATTCGGCGGGGGCGCGTGAAGCGCAGTCGGCCGTGGCCTCGGCGGACGAGGTGCTCGGCGTTCTTCCGAAGGAGAGCGGAACGATTTCCCGCGAAATCGAGGCGATGATCGAGAAGCGCAACGACGCCCGCAAGCGGCGCGACTTCGCCGAGTCCGACCGCATCCGGGAGGAGCTTGCCGGGCGCGGGATCGTCCTCGAGGACGGGCCATCCGGCACAAGGTGGAAGCGGGCGTGACGTTCCGGCGCCTCCTCATTCTCGTCGGGGTGCTGCCGCTCGTTGTGGGACCGTGCTTCGCCGCCGACCCGCGCCCACTCCAGACGAACGCGTCGGCCAACGCGCTCGCGAACGAGGCTATGGCTTTCGGCCTGAGGTTTCCGACGGAGACTCCTCCTTCGGAACGGTCTCCCGGGGACGAACAGGATGCGGCGAACTTGCGCGGACAAATGGGAGCCTGGCTCGACCGGGAGCTGCGGAGGACCGAGGATGCGATCGGAGAACCTCCGCTTTCGGCCCTCGCCTATCTGGAAACGCGGCGCGACGCCCTCGAACGGATCGTCGGTGTCCTCGAGAAGGGACCTCCGGAATGGAGGCGGCCGTCGAAACGAATCCTGGACGGGCCTTCGCCGCCGGAGATTCTCTCGTCGATCCGGTTGCATCGCATCCTCGTCGCGGCGGCTCTGATCGAAGAAAGCAACGGCCACCCTCTCGAGGCCAGCCGGCTGCTCGAAGCGTCGTGGTCTCTGTCACACGGGCTGAAAGAGCAGGGCACGCTGATCGCCCAGCTGGCCGAACTCGGCGGGGAGAAGGTCCGCGTCGGGGCTCTTCGAAAGGTGCGCGAGCCGGCCGTCGTCTGGATGAACCGCCTCGCGGGGAAAGACGCTTGGCGCCGCATGCTCGACGCGGTGGCGGCCGAAGGGACCTATACGAGCGCGATGGATTTGACCGACTCTCCGAACACGTTCCGGAATATTTGGCACCGCGCCTGCGCCGCCGTGGCGGAAGGCTTGAACCGCAGGTCGCCGTGTGAAATCCAGGCCCTCGATGCCGAACGAATCTGGAAGCCGGCGTTGGACGAGCTCGAGGGACACGGCGGCGAAGAGGGTCGGACCACGGCGGAGCTCATCCGAGACAACTTCTATCCGATTGTGATGAACGCGTTGAAGAGAACGGCGCGTCAACTCGTGGATCGCGAGCTGACGTTGCGAATTCTGCAGCTCCGGCTCCAAAGAGCCGGCTCGCGCGACCGAGAATGGCCTGAGAAAGCGCCGTCTCCCGTTTCCGACGTCTGTCCCGGAGAGTCCTACCTCTACCGGCGTTCCGGCCGAGGAATCGAGATTTCCTTTCCGACGGATGTCGAGGACCCCTCGAGCGGCCTCGTGCTCCCCCTGATCTTCCGGACGGCCGGGTCCGGCGACGGTCCGACCCCGCGGCCGGTCGGAGAGCAGCCTTGACAGCAATGGCCCGGGGGCAGGATCATCCGTTCTCGATGACTGTTCGTCGCTCGGTTTCGAACTGGTGGTGGCGGGAGGCGACCCGGTAGGGCGCGTGCGCCCTGCCGAATCCGTTCGGGCGGGGCGAATCCAGACGAGAGAGAGAATCGACCCCCGGGCCCGGACGGCCCGGGGGTTTTCGTTTTGAGCGAATCCATCCTTTCCCTTCCCTCCTACGTCGCCTCGCTCGCGCCGCGAGACGCGGCGGATGCGCGGAGACTTCTCGCGCTCGTGCCGCCGAGGGCGAGCGCGATCGAAATGCGCCTGGATCTGGCGGCGCGTCCGATCCCGGCGCGGGAGCTGATCCACCTCGATCCGCGTCCGATGCTCGCAACCTATCGGACACGCTCCGAAGGGGGGGACTTCGCCGGCTCGCCGGAGGACTACCGTCGGCTCGTCGGCGAGGCCTACGACGCGGGTGCCACGGTGGACGTGGAGCACGCGAGCGGCCTGCTTTCCGACTCCTCCCTTCTGCCCGACCGACGGCGGGTCATCGTCTCCCACCATTCGCCGTTCGCCGTCCCCGCGGACTGGGAGGAGAGACTCTCGGCGATGGCCGCGACCGGCGCGCGTGCCGTCAAGCTCGTCTGCGGCGCCGCGGACGTGCCGGCGGGTCTCCGCATCGCCGAGATGCAGAAGAGGCACTCCGGCGACTCGGTCGCCGTCCTTCCGATGGGGCCGGGGAGCGCCCCGGGGCGCGTTCTCTCGGCCCTCTCCGGCGCTTCCCTCGTCTACGGGCCCGTCGAGGCGGCGACGGCCCCGGGGCAGCTGCCGCTCTCGGAGCTGTTCGACGTCTATGCCGCGGATCGACCGCGCGCGATCGAGGCGCTCTTCGGGATCGTGGGAGCCGAAGTCTCGGGGTCGCTCTCACCCGCGCTACACAACGCGCTCTTTCGCGCGCGGGGACTGCCCTACCTCTACTTGCCGCTGCCGGTCTCCGACTGGGAGCGCTCGCGGCCGACGGCGCTTCGCTTCGATCCGGATTTCCGCGGGTTCTCCGTCACCCAGCCGTGGAAGCTCGCGGCCGCGGCGGCCGGACGGCCGTCCGAGGACGTGCGGGCCAGCGGAGCCGCCAACACGCTTCTGAGACTTCCGCGCGGCTGGATCGCGGAGAACACCGATGTCGATGGGATCTTCGATCCGCTCGCGGATCACGACACGGGGGAGGGAAGGACCGCCGTCATCCTCGGAGCCGGCGGGACCGCGCGGGCGGCCGTCCTCGCCGCGCGCCGATTGGGTTACGAAGTGCTCGTGGCCGCGCGGCGCGACGACACCGCCGACGCTGTCGCCGAGGAGCTCCACGTCGACTCGCTCGCTCTTTCGGACCTGCCGGAAACGGAAGCCGACCTCTATTTGAACGCGACGCCTCTCGGCTCGGGACCCGACGACCCGCCCGCTTTTCCGCGAAAAGTCCTCGAGGGCCGGCCGCTCGTGTTCGACTGCGTGTACCGGCGGGACGGCTCGCCGACCGCGACCATTTCGGCCGCGCGCGAGGCGCGATGCCCGACCGTCGAGGGGATCCGCATGTTCGCTGCGCAGGCCATCCGTCAGGCGCGACTCTTCGGCGTCGGGGAGGTCTCGCTCGAGGAGGTCCAGAAGGTGCTCGCGGCGGTCGCCCGATGAGCCCGCGAGACGCCGAGAAGCGGCGGTTCCTCGCCCGAGCGCAGGCGGGCCGCGTCGTTCCGGTCGCGCGCGTGTTCGCCGCCGACGCGGTGACCCCGGTGGAGCTCCTTTCGCGGATGCGACGCGCGGGAGGGGAGTGTTTCCTTCTCGAGAGCGTCGAGGGAGGCGAGCGAAGCGGGCGATACACCTTCCTCGGCTGTTCCCCCTCGGCGCGATTCGAGATTTCGGAAGGTCGGTGGCGCGTCGAGCACGGATGGCACAGAGAGCGGCACGCCGGGGAATCCCCTCTCGAAGCCCTCTCGCGCCTCGTCGTCCGGCCGGAATTCGTCGCGGATCCGGATCTCCCGCCGCTCTCGGGTGGCGCGGTGGGATTCCTGGGCTACGACGCGGTGCGGCTCTTCGAGTCGATTCCCGACTCGCACCCTCGAGACGGCCGGATCCCCGACGGCCTCTTTCTTCTCTTCGACGCCGTCGTCGTCTTCGACCACGCGCGCCAGCGACTTCTCCTATTGACGGAACTGGAGGTCCCCCGCCGCGGCGAGGAGGAGCGCCAGGCGGAGGAGGCGATAGCGCGGCTCGACCGGCTCGAGGAATTCCTCTCACCGGCCGCCGGCGGCGCGCCGCGGCGGCTGCCGGAGCCGTCCGACTCCGCCGGACCGACCCACGATAGCTGGCGGCCCCTGCTCGCGAGGGAAAAGTTCCTCGAGAACGTCGCGCTCGCGCGCGAGGCCATCTTCTCCGGAGACCTCTATCAAGTCGTCCTCTCCCAACGCTGGACGGCCCATCTCGGAGCGGATCCGCTCGACGTGTATCGCGCGCTGCGGACCATCAACCCCTCCCCGTACCTCTTCTTCCTCGAGACGCGAGAGGCCGTGATCTTCGGGGCGTCCCCCGAGATGCTCGTCCGGTGTCGCGGTCGCGAGGTCGAGACGCGTCCGATCGCGGGGACGGCGCCGCGGGGCTCCTCTCCCGCGGAAGACGAGGAGCTCGCGCGCGCGATGCTCGCCGACCCCAAGGAGCGCGCCGAGCACATCATGCTCGTGGATCTCTCCCGGAACGACCTCGGGCGCGTCTGCGAGATCGGGAGCGTCCGCGTCTCGCAGTATGCGGAAGTCGAGAAGTACTCGCACGTACAGCACCTCGTCTCGGAAGTCCGAGGCCGTCTCGCCGACGGGAAGAGCGCGCTCGACGCCTTCGCCGCCTGCTTCCCGGCCGGAACGCTGACGGGGGCTCCCAAGATTCGCGCGATGGAGAGAATCGATCAGTGGGAAGGAGCGCGGCGCGGGGTGTACGGGGGAGCCGTGGGATACCTCGACCGCGCCGGCAACCTCGACATGGCGATCGCGATTCGCACCGCCGTCGTCGAGGGGGACCTCTGCCGCGTCCAGGCGGGGGCGGGAATCGTCGCGGACTCCGTCGCCGAAAAGGAGTATCGCGAGGCGGAGGGAAAGGCGGCGGCCCTGTTCCGCGCGGTCGAGCTCGCGCGATCCTGGTCGAGAAGAGAGCCGTGAGGCGGCGCCTCCCATGATCTTCGTCGTGGACAACTACGACTCCTTCACCTGGAATCTGGTCCAGGCGCTCGGCCGTCTCGATCCGGAGATCGAGGTGGCGCGCAACGACCGCTTCGACCCGGAGGCGGTGGCCCGACGGAGGCCCGCGGCCGTCGTGATCTCTCCCGGCCCCGGGCGCCCGGAGGAGGCGGGGCGTTCGATGGAGATGATCGGCGTCGCGGTGCGCGAGCGGCTGCCGCTCCTCGGCGTGTGCCTCGGCCATCAGGCGATCGGGGCCTTCTGCGGCGCGCGAGTCGAGCGCGCGGCGCCGCGACACGGCCGGAGCTCTCGGGTGTCGCATGACGGACGCGATCTCTTCGACGGCCTCCCGAATCCGTTCGACGCCGCGCGGTACCATTCGCTCGTCGTGCGGGAGGAAGGGCTGCCGGCGCCGCTCGAAGTCCGCGCGCGAAGCGACGACGGTCTGGTGATGGGCCTCTCGCACCGCGCGGCTCCGGTTTACGGAGTGCAGTTCCATCCCGAGTCGGTTCTGACACCGCACGGCGAAAAGCTCCTCGCCAACTTCATCGCGCTCGCGGCCGCCTCGGCGTCGCGGAGCCCCGAGGCCGCGGGCCGGGGGAAGGAGCGCCGGTCATGACGCCGCGAGTCGCCGAGGCCCTGCGGATCATCGCCGCGCGCCGCCCCCTGCCGCGGGAGATCGCCGAAGAGGTCTTCCAGGATTTGATGGATGGGAAGGCGACCGAGGCTCAGAAGGGGGCGATTCTCCTCGGTATCGCCACCCGCGGGGAGACCGCGGAAGAGGTCACGGGCGCGGTCGCGGCCCTGCGGTCCCGGATGCGCCGCGTTCCGACGAAGCGGGCGCCGCTCCTCGACACGTGCGGGCCCGGCGGGCTCGGCCGCGATCTTTTCAACCTCTCGACGGCGGCCGCGATCGTGGCGGCCGGGGCCGGAGCATCCGTAGCCAAGCACGGCAATCGGTCGATCACTTCGCGCGTCGGCTCGGCCGACGTGCTCGCTGCCGCCGGCATCGCGATCGAGCTCGAGCCGGCGACCGCAGGCGCCCTGCTCGACGAGGTGGGGCTCGTCTTTCTGTTCGCGCCCTCCTTTCACCCCGCGATGAAGGAACTGGGGACGGTGCGGCGCGAGCTCGGGGTCCGGACGATCTTCAACGCGCTCGGCCCTCTCGCCAATCCGGCCGGCGCTTCCCGGCAGATGATCGGCGTCGGGCGCCCCGAGCTCGTCCGGCTGCTGGCGGACGCCCTCGCCGCGCTCGGAACGGAAAGGGCGATCGTCTTTCACACCGAAATCGGTTTCGACGAGCTCGTTCCCGGCCTGCCCGCCTTCGGCGTTGAGGTGCAGGACGGCTGGACTCGTCCCTGGCGTTATGAGCCGGCCGCTCTGCCGCAGCGAGAAGTCTCGCTCACGGACCTCGTGGGCGGCGATGCGGGCGAGAACGCCGCGATGCTTCGGTCGCTGCTCGAGGGACAGCCGGGCGCGCGGCGCGAAGCGGTCCTCCTGAACGCGGCTCTGGGCCTCCTGGTCGAGGGGCGCGCGCAGGATCTGCCCGAGGGCTACGAGCGCGCGCGGGAAGCCGTGGATTCGGGAGCTGCGCGCGACGTCTTCGAGAGACTCCGGCAGGCGTCGGCGCGGGCGAAGAGTCCCGAGGCGGAGGCGAGGCGGTCGTGACGGAGAGCGTCCTCGAGCGAATCCTCGCCGCGAAGCGCAAGCGACTGGAGAAGGGAGACTACGCCTCGAAGGGAAACGCCGCGCGTCCGACGGATGGGCGGAGATTCGTCGAGGCGCTGCGCGAGCCGGGCGTCCGGATCGTCGCCGAGATCAAGCGGCAATCCCCCTCGGCGGGCGAGATCCTGCACGACGCGGAGGGCCGCCTGGAGACGATCGCGCTCGCTTATCGGCGGGGACACGCGGCCGCCCTCTCGGTCGTGACCGAACAGGACTTCTTCGGAGGAAGACCCGATTGGCTCCCGCGGGCGAAAGCGACCTCGGGGCTGCCGACGATGATGAAGGACTTCATTCTGTCGGAGAGGCAGCTCGACTTCGCCGTGTCCCTCGGCGCGGACGCGGTTCTCCTGATCGCGCTCGCGCTCGGAGACGGCGAGCTCGCCCGTCTCGCGGAGGAGGCCCGCCGGCGCGGCCTCGCGGTCGTCGTGGAGGCCCACGACGAGGACGAAATCCGGCGGGCGGCCGCGGTGTCGCCCGACGTGCTCGGGATCAACGCCCGGAACCTCGCGACCTTCCAAACGGATCTGGGCGAGGCCGCGAAGCTCGCGTCCGGCATCCCGCCCGGCCCGGTGCGCCTGGCCGAGAGCGGGATCCGCTCGCGCGCCGACGTGGCGGCTCTGTCCCGGGCCGGCTACGAGGCCTTCCTCGTCGGCGAGTCCCTCCTGCGTTCGCAGGACCCCGAAGAGCTTCTGCGGGAGCTCTCACGTTGACCGCCGTCAAGATCTGCGGTTTGACGCGGGAGGCGGACGTCGTGCTCGCCTGCCGTCTCGGCGCCTCGTGGATCGGGTTCGTCTTCGCGTCCGATTCACCGCGGCGCGTCGAACCGGCGGTGGCGCGCCGCCTCGCGGAGGCGTCGGCGCCCGGCGTGATGCGCGTCGGCGTCTTCGTCTCGGAGACGCCGGCCGAGATCGAGGAGGCCGTCGACGCGGCCCGGCTCGACCTGATCCAGTTTCATCGACCGCTCTCCGCGGAGGATTTCGCCGCTCCCCGTCCGATCGTCGCGGTCGCGCGCGTCACCGGATCGGAAGTCGAGATGCCGCGGGCGGATTGGCTCGGGCGCTGCCGGGCTCTTCTCCTCGACTCGGCGTCGGAGTCGGGCGCCGGAGGCACCGGCCTGGCGTTCGACTGGACACTCGCCGAAAGGAGAGCGCCGGGCGTTCCGATTCTCCTCGCGGGCGGGCTCACGTTCGCGAACGTCGGCGCAGCCGTGCGCCGCGTCCGGCCCTGGGGAGTCGACGTCGCCTCCGGTGTGGAGAGCTCGCCGGGTCGGAAGGATCCCCGCAAGATGGAGCGATTCTTCGAAGCGGTGAGGCAGGCGGATGCGGACGCGGCCTGAGCGCCGGAAGGGGTGGTTCGGAGCCTACGGAGGGCGTTTCGCTCCCGAAACGCTCATGGCGCCTCTGGAGGAGCTCGAGCGCGGGTTCGAGCGGTGGCGGCGCGACCGTCGGTTTCGGGCGGAGCTCGACGCGCTCCTTCGCGACTACGCCGGCCGCCCGACGCCTCTGACGGTCGCCGACCGGCTGTCGCGGGAGGTCGGGGGTGCGCGCCTCGTTTTGAAGCGCGAGGACCTGCTCCACACCGGAGCGCACAAGCTCAACAACGCCCTGGGGCAAGTCCTTCTCGCCCGCCGCATGGGCAAGCGCCGCGTCATCGCCGAAACCGGAGCGGGCCAGCACGGTGTCGCGACCGCGGCGGCGGCGGCGAAGCTCGGTCTCCCGTGCCGCGTTTACATGGGGTCGGTCGACATGGCGCGCCAGGCGCCCAACGTCCTGCGCATGCGCTTGCTCGGTGCCGAGG
>JBKPSZ010000207.1:0-9549 GCA_046735265.1 Acidobacteriota bacterium
GAGCGGTGTCCGCGCGGCCCGGCCGCTTCGAGCTCGCGAGCGGGGGGACGCTCTTCTTAGACGAGGTCGGGACTCTCTCCCCGGCGATTCAGGCGAAGCTCCTGCGGGCGATCGAATCGAGGCAGATCGAGCGGGTGGGCGGAAAGCGCGAGATCCCCGTGGACCTGCGGCTGATCTCGGCGACGAACGAAGATCTCGAGGCCCGCGTCCGCGAGGGAGCGTTTCGCGAGGATCTCTACTACCGGCTCCACACGATCCCCCTGCGACTCCCGCCGCTGCGGGAGAGGCTCGGAGACCTGGGTCCCCTGACCGAGCACTTTCTCGTGAAGTTCGGAGAGCGGCACCGCCGGCCGGGTCGCCGCCTGGCCCCGTCGGTTCTCGACCGGCTGCGCTCCCACCCCTGGCGGGGAAACGTCCGAGAGCTCGAGCACGTCGTCGAGATGCTCGTGCTCTTCTCCGACACCCAGGAGATCGGAGAAGAAGACCTGCCGCGCGTGCTGCGCGCGGGATCCGCGGCGCCGGGCGGCGCGGCGACGAAGGGTCTGCCCTTCTCGGAGGCGGTCGAAGACTTCGAGAAGCGCCTGCTCCGAGAGGCGATCGAGAGCGCGGGAGGGGTGAAGGCCGAGGCGGCGAGAAAGCTCGGTCTCGACGCGAACCAGATCAAGTATCTCTGCCGCAAATACGGTCTCTAGGCCCGAACCTCCCGGGATCCGGGGTTGAAAGATTCAACCGAAGTGCGGAAATTTCTGCCCGGCCGGCCCTCGAAGTGGAGCGCCGTCAGTCACCAAGTTATTGATATGCCGTGATTTATAAGAATGGTCACTCGTCCCTGAAGTTGGTCTCCGGCTTGCGATAGGAGTTCGGCACCAAGGAGGGAAGCAAAAATGGCGAACGAAGTGAGAATCAAGCTGACCGACGAGCAGAAGGCGAAGATCAAGGAAGCCACCGGCAAGGAGATGCCGGAGATCCGGGTGGGAAGCCTCGGCGAGAATCCCGCGGTCAAGACGGCGACGACGAGGGCGTCGGCGCGTACGATCAACGCGGCCCGAAACATCAACGCGGCGCGCAACGTCAACGCGGCCCGCGCGGTCAACGCGGCCCGCGCGACCCGGTCGGCCAAGGCGGTCACGGCTGCCAAGGCGATGAGGGCAGCCAAGGCGACACGCGCCGCCAAGTCGATCAACGCGGCGAAGGCCATGAGAGCCGCGAAGGCCACGAGAGCCGCCCGCTCGACCCGGTCGACTCGCTCGACGCGCTCCACGTAGTCCCGACGGGTTTCCGACTCCGAAGGCGCCCCGGAAGGGGCGCTTTCGCTTTTTGGCCCGGACTGCCGTCTACCAGATCACCGTCTGGAACCACCGGCGCAGGACGCGCCCGACGGTGACCAGAGGCGACGCGCGCGGTCCGTAGATCTTCGCCCGCCCGACCATGCCGGGCTTCAACGTCCCGTCCGCGTTGTCGAACTCGGCCTTGGCGACGAAGCGATCGGGCCGCGGCGGAGGCGCGGCCGGGTCCGCCTCCGCCGACGCCGTGACCGGAGCCAACAGCGTCGCCGCGGAGATCGCCACCACTCGCCCGGTCGCCTCCCGCAGCGGCCGCCCGGGGAGCATCGCCGAGACGCGTGCCCCCGATTTCACGTCGTCCAAGAGCCGCTCGGAGAAGTCGAGGTCCGCCTGGAGCGTCCGGCAGTCCCCGACTTCCGCCAGGGTTGCGCCGGCGGGCACGAACGACCCCCGCAAGTCTTCCATCCGGTGCGTCAGGATCGTGCCGGCGACCGGGCTCCGCACGACAAGCAGCCCGCGTCGGGCCGCGCCGCTCTTCAGAGCCGAATCGACCGACGCTCCGCGTCGCTCCGCGGCATAGGCGGCGGCCGGAAGACTTTCGCCCAGAGCTCGGGCAGCCTGCTTCTCGAGACGCCGCCGCTCCGCTTCGAGCTCCTGGCCCGCCGCCTGCGCCGCAGGGCTCTCCAGGCGCAGCACCGGCTGACCCGCTGCCACGACGTCTCCCTCGCGGGCGAGGACCTCTGCTACGACGGCGTCTTCGGGAGCCTGGAGCCGGACCTGCGTTGCGGGGCGCAACCGGATGTCCGTCCGGACCTTCCGGTGCGTCCAGGGAACCAGAACCAGGAGAGCGAGGAGAAGGAGCGCGATCGCGAGCGGCCGTCGGCTTCGGGAGGACATGAGCAGATCCTTCTTGTCGAGGTAGAAGAGGCGGACCGTCCGGCTGACCAGACGCACCCGCTTTCGAAAGAGGCGCAGGAGGGTCACGATCAAGAGAAGGGTGGCGAGGTTCGGGAAGTACTTCGCGTAGAGGTTGTGGAAGAGTCCGCCGATCAGGGTCATGAGAACGGCGAGATAGACGAGGGCGAGCGGGCCGTAGATCCAGAAGATGCGGCGCTTGCGGCGGGAGATCTCGGGGATCTCGACCGGAAGCCGCAGAATCTTGCGCTGGAACAGGGCGCCCAGATACGCCAGCGACTCTTCCCGCAGCTCGGGAATTTCGAGCACGCTCGAAAGGGCGTAGTAGCCGTCGATCTTGATGAGCGGGTTGATGTTGAAGAAGATCGTCGAGACGCCGGTGTAGAGCATCGTCTTGTACGCGAAGTCGTGCAGGAAGCTGTCGGGGTACGAGACGGTCCACGCCAGGGTCGCGAACATGCAGATGAAGCCCTCGATGTAGATCCCGGCCGTGCATACCCACAGACGGTGCCACTTGCTCTCGAAGAGGAGCGAGTCGGTCGTGTCGCAGTAGAACGCCGGCGTGATGACGTAGAGGAGCGCGATCCCGATGTCGTGCACTTCGCCCCCGTAGATCTTGGTGGCATAGGCGTGCGCGAACTCGTGGATGCACCCGATGATCGAGAGAAGCAGGAAGAACTGGATCGCGTCGAGGAGCGGCTTGGCGAGAAACGCGTAGAGCTCGAGGGTCCCGCTCCAGATCGGGCCCCAGTGCTGCACGAAGATGCTCACGGTCCAGACCACCCCGATGCACCAGGCCAGCACCACGGGGGGCGTCCAGATCCAACGGACGTAGCGCACCGTCCGATTGAGGAAGCGATCGGGATCGAGGACGTGAAACGGAATGAAAAAGATGTTGCGTCCTTCGGCCCGCTCTTCGGCGGCGCGCTGGCGGGCGGTTTTCGCCGTGGCGAGGAGCGCGAGGTTCCGTTCGGCGACGCCTTGCTCGATCAGGTCGACCTTCCGGAGCATCTCCTCGAAATCGAGGATCAGCGTGTAGCGAATCTCCTCGCCGGGGAAGTGGGAGCGGTACTCCTCATGGATCTGCGAGCGGGTCCGCGTTCCGTCGAAGAGCTGGATCAGGCCCCACTCGGAGTCGCTGAAGTTGTAGTACTTGACCGTCTCCGGATTCTTGATCACCCAGGTGACTTCGCCCATCTGGACGACGCGGCGGATGACGAGGTCCGGTCGCAGGGCCGGCTTGTCTCCCGCGCCGCCGTGCCGTTCGGCCAGGGCGGCGGCGGTGTCCGCCCCGCGGGCGGCGAGGAGTCCTCCCGGGCGCGTGCCTAGGGCAGGAGCGGCCAGATCTTCCTCCAGAGCCAGCGGGCCGGCTTGCGGAGAACGAGCGTTGCGATCGAGCGCCGGCCGGCCCAGATCTTCCCGGTGCCGACCATGCCGGTCTTCAGCAACCCCTCCGGGTTCTCGGCGCGAGCCTCGGCGATCAAGAACCGCTCTTCTCCCTCCTCGCGAACCCGGGCCCCAACTCGGGAGACCTTCGCGGAAAAGGTCCGCGTCGGGAACGTATTGAGCTTCAAGGCGACGCGCTCGCCGGGGCGGATCAGCGCGGCATCCGCCTCGGGGACGGCGATCTCGGCGGAAACGGTGACGACGTCCGCGACGACGCAGAACTCGTTGCCGCGCCGCATGTACTGGCCGACGCGCTCCTCGATCCGGGGAGTCACGAGGACGCCGGCGATCGGGGAAGTCAGGCGCGTGCGGTCGAGCTCTTCGCGGGCGAACGCGATCTTGGCGAGCAGCTCCTCCCGCTGCGACTGCGCCTCGAACATGGCGGCCGCATCGCCGGCGTCGCGGTGACGCGCGATGTTGCTCTCGGCGACGGCGAGGCCGGCCTCGGACTCGGCCAGGTTGGCGGTGTAGGCCTCGTCGCGCAGTGTCGCGATCACCTCTCCCGCGTTGACGCGGTCCCCTTCCCGCTTTCGAACGTCCGCGACGACGCCGTCCACGCCCGACGTCACGGCCGCGCGTGAAACCGGCAGGATCCGCGTCGGGCCGGCGATCCGGAGCCGCCAGGGGAAGACCGCCAGGAGGAGGATCGCCGCCGCCGTTGCGATCCAGAAATTCCGGCGTCGACGGGGCAGGGCGACGAGCTTGCGGCGCCTCTCGAGGAGCGGCTTCCAGAATCCGGCCAGCGGCACCTGCTGGTAGAGCTGCGCGTTGCGGACCGCGACGGTCGCCTGGTTCACGAGGATCTGCAGCAGGTCCCGCGTCTCCTCGTCGAACTCGATCGGCTCGCGGCTCTCAAACGCGAGCGCCCCGAGCTTCCCCTCCTCGTCGGAGAGGAGCACGCCGTAGAACGAACGCAGCCCGGTCTCGGCGAAGACCGCCCGGAACTTCTCCTCGGTCTCGGGCCGGTCGGCCATGATCTGGCCCCCCTCCGACTGCGTGACCGAGACGGTCGCGCCCGAGAAGAAGACCCACTGCAGCAGCTCTTCGAGCCGTCGGACCTCGGGCTTCGACCGGTCGAGCTCGGTGGCGCCGGAGAGCGCCCCGAGCCGCATCTTTCCCTTTTCGAGGATCCCGATCGCGCAGCGGTCGTAGGTGATCAGAGCGGACGTCGCGTTGACGATCGTCTGCATCACCTTGTCCAGGTCGAGGGTCGCGGTGATCTCGCGGCTGACCGCGAGGAGCGCGTCGAGCTCCTGCACCTTCTTCTCGGCTTCGTGCTGGCGGGCGGTGCGCAGGGCCCGGACGGCCTGCCGCGCGACGTCCTGCAGGAGCTCCTCGTCTTCCGCCCCGAACTCGGGATGGCGCCCCCGCTTGTTGGCGAGCACGAGGGCGCCGACCGCCGACTCCTCTTCGGTCAGAGGGACCGCCAGTATCGAATGGATCGCATAGTCGGGGTTCTCCTCGGTCCTCTCCGAGTCGGGGATCCGATTGCGGCGCACGCTCGACTGGTCGGCGAGGACGTCTCCCACGACGGATGCGCCGACGGCGGCCGGCGGCGATTCGACCTCGTAGTTGTCGTTGACGGCCGTGGCGGCGAGCACGACGTCCTCTCCCTCGAGGAGCCAGAGGGAGGCGACCTCGGCCGAGGCGAAATCGCCGGCCTTGCGCACGATCAAGTCGGTCAATTCCTTCCAGTCGATCGTCGAACCGAAGGCCTTGGACAGATCGTAGAGGTTCGTCAGCCGCTCGATCGCGCGGAGCATCCCGACCGTCTTCCGCTCGGAGCGCAGCGCGCGGCCGAGCGCCGGCGCCGCCTCCTCGAGGAAGCCCGTCAGGCGGTGGAGCGCCGCGTCGGGATCGGCGCGCCGCTCGAACAACAGGAGCAGGAGCGCGACGACGAGACCCTCGGCCTCGAGCGGGACCGCGACCGCGGCGGCGACTTCGGAAGACAACCCGGCAAGGAAGGGGTCGTCGGATCCTTCGATCTCCGAGTGCTCGAGCGCGATCGCCTGTCTGTCGCGGACGAGCTGCCAGATGAGCCCCGAGTCGCGCGGCGCCGATCGACGGAGGAACCGCGAGCCGCTGTGACCGTACTCGGCGATGCAGAGAAAGATCGGATGGACGGTGTCCGGCGCCCAGAGCAGAGCGCCGTCGGCATTGGCGACCTCGGCGCTCCAGTGCGCGGCCCAGCCGGAGGTCTGGGCGAGGTTCTCGCAGAGCGCGAGCTCCGCGAGCGCCGCGGCCGGGCGCTCGGACTCGATGGTCTCGGGATCTGCCCCTTCGGGGTCGTCCGCCATCCGACTTTCCTGTTGACGGCTCGGGAGGTTAGAAGCTCGAGACCGCTTTCTCCAGATCGTCGTGCAGCTCGAACACCGAGTCGAGCTTCGTCATCTCGAGAAGCTTTCGAACCTGCGGTCCGGCGTGGAGGAGCTTCGTCTGGCCCCCTTCCTTCTGAGAGTTCGTGAGCGCGCGAACCAGAGCCCCGAGACCCGAGCTGTCGAGAAACCCCACCCGCTCGAGGTCCACGAGAAGGTTGACACTGCCGTCTTCGAGCAGCCGGGTCACCGTCCTCTTGAAAGTGGACTCCGGCTCGCCGATGACGAGGTCCCCGTGGACGGTCAGAATCGTGACTCGCCCTTCCTCGCGTGTGGTGAGTTCCATGAAAGCGGCGACATTATGTCGAAAACCGGGGACGTGTCCAAACGGGGAAAGCGTCGGTCGCCGGCCCGGATTTTGGTCTCGATCGCGTTCGCCTCTTATGATGGTCCGGTCTTGACCCTCGAGCGAAGCAGGCGTTCGGCCGCGCGCCGGCCTTCCGGGTGCAGCCCGTGACGCGGCGCCCGGACGGCGCCTTCGGCGACGAGCAACCCCCTCCGCCGGGCCGGGACGGCGAGAGCCTCCGTCTCCTGGAGGATTCGCAGCGGCGGAAGAACTGGAAGCGGTGGGGGCCGTACCTGGCCGAGCGCGCCTGGGGAACCGTGCGCGAGGACTACAGCCCCGACGGGTCGGCCTGGACCTACTTTCCCCACGATCATGCGCGGTCGCGGGCCTATCGATGGGGGGAGGACGGAATCGCCGGGCTCTGCGACCGCCACCAGTACGTCTGTCTGGCGATCGCCCTGTGGAACGGGCGCGACCCGATCCTGAAGGAGCGCCTCTTCGGACTCTCCGGGCCGGAGGGCAACCACGGCGAGGACGTCAAGGAGCTGTACTACTACATCGACTCGTCTCCGACGCACTCCTACATGAAGTGCCTCTACAAATATCCGCAGCATGAGTTTCCCTATGCCTGGCTCGTCTCGGAGAACGCTCGGCGGGGGAGAGAGGCGCGCGAGTTCGAGCTGATCGACACCGGAATCTTCGACGACGACCGGTACTTCGACGTGATCGCCGAGTTCGCCAAGGCGTCGCCCGACGACGTCCTCGTCCGATACACGATCACGAATCGCGGCCCGGAGACGGCCGGACTGCATCTCCTGCCGACCGTCTGGCATCGCAACATCTGGTCCTGGGGGCTCGGCAGCCGCCGGGAACGCCTCTGGGCTGCGGAGGACTCGCCGGGTCGCCGCGCGATCGAGATCGACTCGTCGTACTACGGCCATCTTCGGGTCGACGCCGAAGGCGAGCCGGAGCTCCTCTTCACCGAGAACGAGACGAACTTCGAGCGTCTGTTCGGAGTCCCCAACGAGACCCCCTACGTGAAGGACTCATTCCATCGCTACCTCGTCCACGGGGATCGCGAAGCGGTCAACCCGGCGCGGCGCGGCTCGAAGGCCGCGGCTCTTTACCGCCTGGACGTTCCGCCCGGCGGCAGCGCCGTCGTGCGCCTCCGCCTGAGCGCTCCGTCCTCATCGGGATCGGCGCAGCCGTTCGGCCCCGGCTTCGAGGCGGAGTTCTCCCGACGGATCGCGGAGACCGACGAGTTCTATTCCGGCTTCGCTTCGCCCGACGTTTCGATGGACGGCTGGCTCGTTCAGCGCCAGGCCGCCGCGGGGATGCTCTGGTCGAAGCAGTACTACCACTACGACGTCACGCGCTGGTTGAAGGGAGATCCGGCCGAGCCGCCCCCGCCTGCGCAGCGATGGACCGGGCGCAATCACAACTGGCAGCACCTCTACAACGCCGACGTGATCTCGATGCCTGACAAGTGGGAGTACCCCTGGTACGCCGCCTGGGATCTCGCCTTCCACTGCGTGACCCTCGCGATCATCGATCCGGACTTCGCCAAGCAGCAGCTCATCCTTCTCCTGCGCGAGTGGTACATGCACCCGAACGGACAGCTGCCCGCCTACGAGTGGGCCTTCGGCGACGTGAACCCGCCCCTGCACGCCTGGGCGGCCTGGCGCGTCTTCAAGATCGATCGGAAGCGAACCGGGAAAGCGGACCGGAACTTCCTCGAGCGCGTCTTCCACAAGCTCCTTCTGAACTTCACGTGGTGGGTCAACCGGAAGGACGCGGCGGGCAACAACGTCTTCCAGGGGGGCTTTCTGGGGCTCGACAACATCGGCGTCTTCGACCGCAGCGCTCCGCTGCCGACGGGCGGGACGATCCAGCAATCCGACGGCACGAGCTGGATGGGCATGTACTGCCTGAACATGCTCGCGATCGCCCTTCAGCTCGCGGTGGACGACCCCGCCTACGAGGACGTGGCTTCGAAGTTCTTCGAGCACTTCGCCTACATCTGCCGCGCGATGAACGACATCGGCGGCAGCGGGATCGAGCTCTGGAATTCGGAAGACGGGTTCTTCTACGACGTTCTGCAGCTTCCCGACGGTCGGCAGTTTCCGCTGAAGGTACGCTCCATGGTGGGGCTCATCCCGCTCTTCGCGGTCGAGACGCTGGAGTCGGACGTCATCGACCGTTTCCCCGGGTTCAAGCGCCGCATGCAGTGGTTTCTCGAGAACCGGCCGGAGCTGTCCAACTACATCGAGACCGAGACCGTCGCCGGCGACCGCGTGCGACGGCTTCTGTCGCTCGTGAACCGCAACCGGCTCGTCTCCGTCCTGCGCTACATGCTCGACGAAAGCGAGTTCCTCTCGCCCCACGGCGTACGCGCGCTGTCGCGCTACCACAAGGACCATCCGTACACGCTCGTGTTCGCCGGCCACGAGTACCGCGTCGACTACGAGCCGGCGGAATCCCGCAGCGGCACCTTCGGGGGTAACTCGAACTGGCGCGGTCCGATCTGGTTCCCCGTCAACTACCTGATCCTCGAGTCGCTCCAGAAGTTCCATTACTTCCTGGGAGACGACTTCGTCGTCGAGATGCCGACCGGATCCGGCCGGAAAGCCAACCTGTGGGAGGTGGCCGGAGACATCTCCCGGAGGCTGTCCCGCATCTTTCTGCGCGACCCGTCGGGGCGGCGCGCGGTCTTCGGCTCCTCCGAGAAGCTCCAGCAAGATCCGAACTTCCGCGACTGGATTCCCTTCTACGAGTACTTCAACGGAGACACCGGCGAGGGCCTCGGCGCGTCGCACCAGACCGGGTGGACGGGCCTCGTCGCGAAGCTGATCCAGCAGAGCGGCGACTAAACGGCGCCGTGCGTTCGGCGCGAATCATCCAACTGATTAGTTAACTATTGAGAAGATCCGCCTCGGTAGACCCGGTCGCTCATCTCGCCTCTCTCATCGGATGGCGCCTAAGCCTTCCGGATAGACGCTCCGGCGGCGCGGTCCGGAGGGACGGATCCGCGAGATCTGGATATCTCCCTGGATCGACACCGATCATCCCTTCTTCTTCGCGATCTGCGATCGGAGGTCGGATGCCATTCTGTTCATCGGACGGGTTACCGATTCGACGCGGGAGGATTGAATCGAAATCGAGGGCGCCGCTGTGCAGCGCCCGGATAGTGCCGAACGCCCGGTGGCCGCGCGTGGAAGGATTGAGCCGACGACCGGACTTGAAC
>JBKPSZ010000208.1:0-8067 GCA_046735265.1 Acidobacteriota bacterium
GGGGAAGATTCGCCGAAGGAACCGGTCGAGCCCCCGTCCTGATGTCCCGCTACGTCTGCATCCACGGGCACTTCTACCAGCCGCCCCGGGAGAACCCGTGGCTCGAGTCGATCGAAGTCCAGGATTCAGCCTATCCGTACCACGACTGGAACGAGCGCATCGACGTCGAGTGCTACGCGGCGAATGCCGCCTCGCGCATCCTGAACGAGCGCGATCGCATCGTGTCGATCGTCAACAACTACGCCCGGCTCTCCTTCGACTTCGGACCGACGCTCCTCTCCTGGCTCGAAGCCGAGTCGCCCGACACGTACGCGGCCGTTCTCGCCGCCGACCGCGAGAGCCGCGCGGTGTTCTCCGGCCACGGCTCGGCGATCGCGCACGCGTACAACCACGTCATCCTGCCGCTCGCCAACGCCCGCGACAAGCGCACCCAGGTGGTCTGGGGAATCCAGGACTTCGAGACGCGCTTCGGCCGGACGCCGGAAGGGATGTGGCTGCCCGAGACCGCGGTCGATCTCGAGAGCCTGGAAGTCGTGGCCGCCGCCGGAATCCGCTTTACGGTTCTCGCTCCGCACCAGGCCGCTCGCGAGCGCGCGATCGGAGAAGCGTCCTGGAAGGAAACCGCCTCGGGCGAGATCGACACGACGCGCGCCTACCGGCTCGGGCTCCCATCGGGGGCTGCGATCGCGGTCTTCTTCTACGACGGACCGGTGTCCCGGGACGTGGCCTTCGGCGGGCTCCTGCACAGCGGCGAGCGCTTCGCCTCCCGGCTTCTCGGCGGCTTCCCGGCCGAGGACGCCATGCCGCGCCTCGTGCACATCGCGACGGACGGCGAGACGTACGGCCATCACCATCCACACGGAGACATGGCGCTCGCCTACGCTCTGCGAGCGATCGGTGATTCGGACGGCGTGCGGCTGACCAACTACGGCGAGTTCCTGGAGCGGTATCCGCCTGCCCGCGAAGTCGAGATCCACGAGAACACTTCCTGGAGCTGCGCGCACGGGGTCGGACGATGGATGACCGACTGCGGCTGCGCCACGGGCTCGCGCCCGGGCTGGAACCAGGCCTGGAGGGCGCCGCTGCGATTGGCGCTGCGAAACCTGCGCGACCGGATCGCCGCGCCGTTCGAAGAGGCCGGCGCGGAGATCTTCGCGGATCCGTGGGCGGCGCGGGACGCGTACGTCTCGGTCGTGCTCGATCGTTCCCGCGAGAACGTCGCGCGATTCCTCGACGGCCAGGTCCGCCGTCCTCTGGACGGGGAGGAGAGCATCCGAGCCATCGAGCTTCTCGAAATGCAGCGCCATGCGATGCTCATGGAGACGAGCTGCGGCTGGTTCTTCGACGATCTCGCCGGGATCGAGGCGGTGCAGGTCTTGAGATACGCGGGAAGAGCCGTGCAGCTCGCCGAAGAGCTCTTCGAGCGTCCCTTCGAGCCGGCGCTCCTCGAGGAGCTCGAGGCGGCGCGAAGCAACCGCCCCGAGGAGGGGGACGGCCGCCGCATCTGGGAGCGTCACGTGCGGCCGGCGCGCGTCGATCTGCCGCACGTGGGCGGCCACTACGCCGTCCGGTCGCTCTTCGAGCCGTACGCGGAGGTCTCCCGCATCTACTGCTATCGCGTCGAGCGAGACGACTACCGCGTCGCCGAGTCCGGCCCGATGAAGGCGGGCATCGGCCGAGGGACCTTCACCTCGGAGATTACCGGCGAATCCGAGCGGCTCCTTTTCGGAGCGCTGCACCTGGGAGACCACAACGTGCACGGCGGGGTGCGCCGACTGCCTCCGGCGGACGAAGAGGCGCGGTTGACCGAGGACCTCTTCCACGCCTTCTCCCGGGCGGACGTGCCGGAACTCGTGCGGCTGCTCGACCAGGGCTTCGGCGAGCAGGCCGTGTCGCTGAAGACCCTCTTTCGCGACGAGCAGCGGCGGATCCTTCGCACGATCCTCGAGGGCACGCGGGGCGAGGCGGAGAAGACGCTCCGGCAGATCCACGAGCGACACCTGCCGCTCCTGCGATTCCTCGCGGACCTGGGCACCCCCGCGCCGCGCGTCTTTCGGACGACGGCGGAGTTCGTCGTGAACGCGGGTCTGCGCCGGGCTCTCGAGAAGGAACTCCTCGACGCCTCGGGGATCGGCGCGCTCCTGGAGGAAGCGGCGCGCGAGAAGATCCTGCTCGACGCCGAGACTCTCGAGTACCTGCTCCGCCGGCGGCTCGAGGGCTTCGCGCGCCGGTTTTCGGAGCGGCCCGAAGATCTCGAGCCGCTTCAAACGCTCGAGCGCGCGATCGAGCTCGCCGCCCGCTTCCCGTTTCCCGTTCGGCTGTGGCGCGTTCAAAACGCCTTCTGGAGGGAGCTTTCCGGCGAATATGCGCGCCGCGCCGAGGCCGCCGGGGCCGGGGATCCGGAGGCGGCGGAGTGGGTCGCGGTTTTCCGGACGCTGGGAGAGCGGCTCGCGGTGCGGATCGAGTAGCGAAGGGACTTCGATCCCGCCTCGGGCAGCGCGCTGGATCCGCCCGATGCCGGGGTGCCTAGCCGGCGACGCCGGGGGGCTCGTCTAAGAGACGGTCGATCTTCGAGGCGAGGACGAAGTCGTTCTCGTGAAGCCCGCCGATCGCGTGCGTCCAGAGGACCAGATCCACCTTGTTCCAGTGGATCGAGATGTCGGGGTGGTGACCCTGCTCCTCGGCCAGTCCCGCCACGCGGTTGACGAACTCCATCGCCTGGACGAAGTCGCGAAATTCGAAGCGCCGGAGGAGACGCCGTGCGCCGTCCGTCACGGACCAGCGAGGCACGGCGTCGTGGAGCCGGCCGGCCTCCTCTTCGGTCAGGGGCGGGGCGCCGGCGCGGCAGGGCACGCAGTTCTTCGCGGCGAGCTCGTCCGACTTCACGACGGCGATTGTATGGGAATTGCGGCGGCGGAGCGGGATTTGACCCGGCCCGGAGGTTCCCCGATAATCCGCGTTCCCCGAGCGACTGGGAGGTCGTTCAATGGTAGGACAACTGGCTCTGGACCAGTGAATCGGGGTTCGAGTCCCTGCCTCCCAGCCAAGTTCCTTCGGGAACTTGCCCTTTTTCTTCGATGTGTGGCTGTTGCGTTGGCAGTTCCGCCGGAAACGGCGTGACGTTTTCGCCGACGGCGGTGCGGGTCGCCGCGTAGGCGCGGGCCTTCTGGATCGCCTCCAGCTTGTCGTCCACCGACGCGACGTCGTACCGTCGAAACATCGAATCCGAGCGGTGCCCAGTCACTCGCATCGCGACCGACTGCGGGACGCCTCCCCGGATCATGTTCCGCGCCGCCGTCCGGCGGAGATCGTGGAAAAGCTTGCCGGGAACCCCTGCCGCCTCCCGGGCCTTAGCGAACTCGTGGTTGAAGGTCGGCTTCGAAACCGGTCTCCCTTGCCAGTGGAAAACGTACTTCAGAGGCCTCTGAGTCGGTTATGCAGATAGATCTCCGAGGAGAGGCCAGGTTTTCAAGGGGTTTCGACATCGGAGGGGGATCTCTAGGTAAGACTTGCTCTGGGTTTGCACCGTCTTGGGACTCGAGTCCCTGCCTCCCAGCAACTCCCTCGGAAATCTGTCTTTTTTTCCTCGACGTGTGGCGGGGAGAGCCTTGTGCTTCGACCCTCCGCCGTGGGGCTACCGGTCTAAGCCTTTCTTCTGACGGCCGTGGGCGAGAGGGGTCAGCAGATAGACGGCGAAGTTCTCGCCTCGGCCTCCGCGTCACCCCATTCGACCAAGGCGACAGACCCGTCAGGGGACGAATTGAATGGGACCGCTCGGAGAAATCGGCCCGGCTTCGGAACTGGCCGGACTCAGGCGGGACGGCCGAGATCTCGCGGCCGGCTCGCAGGGAACACCGCCTCGGGGCGCGAAGAGCGGAGGACTTCAAAGTGGCCCGACTCGATCAGCTGGTCGGGCTCGGCCTGCACCCAGCGCGTTGCATCTTCCGCCGTGGCCACACTCCGGTTTAGGAGACCGAGCCAGGCGTTGCGCCCATTGCGCTTGGCCGCACAGAGCGCCCGCTCGGCGACCGCCACGACCTGCTCGAGCGGGATGTCGAGCAGCTGAGGACCTGGCCCGGGATAACAGGTGAAGCCGATTGAACAGGTCAGGTGCGCCACTTGGCCGTCCCCGAGATCGAACGCCGTCTGCTCGAGCGTCGCCCGGATCCGCTCGGGCACGATCTCGATCTCGTTCAAGTCGCTCGTCCGTCCCACGACCAGGAACTCGTCGCCGCCCCACCGGATGAGGACGTCGGTGGATTTGCAGGCGTCCTCCAGGATTCCTCTCATCTGATTGAGGACCCGGTCGCCGGCGGCGTGGCCGCAGGTCTCGTTGATCAACTTGAACCAGTCGAGGTCGATCATCGTGAAGACCAGACGTTGACGCCCGGCGTTCCCACTCGCCGCATCTTCGGCGTGGAGCCGTTTGACCAGTCTCAATTCCTTGTCGATCTCCTCGAAGAAGTAGCGGCGGTTGCGGATCCCGGTCAGCGAGTCCGTCACCGCGCTCTCCATTTCGCGTGTGCGGAGCTCCTCGAGCTTGGACTTCTGCCGACCGAGCTCCTCCGTTCGCTGCTGGACCTCGATTTCGAGACGCTGCCGGTAACGTGTCTCCCGAAAGAGTTTGCGGCGCTGGGCGCCGGCGGCTATGACCGCCACGGCGGCGAGAATGTACAGGACGCGGGCCCACCGGCTGTTCCACGGTGCCGGCACGACCTCGATCGGCAGCGCCGTCGCGTTCTGGTTCCAGACGCCGTCGCTGTTGGCCGCCATCACGTTGAGGACGTAGCGGCCGGCATCGAGATTCGTCAGCGTGACTCGGCCGTCAGAGCCCATGTCGATCCAACGGTCGCTGAAACCCTCCAGCCGGTAGACGTAGCGGTTGCGCTCAGGGGCTGCGTAGTCGAGCGCCGCGAAATCGAAACTCACGACGCTGTCGCGGTGACCCAGCCGCACGGACTTCAGCTCGTATGCCGGATCGCCCTCGAGCACGGGTCGATGGAACTTGAGGAACCCCGTCAACACGACCGGCGGCGGAGTCGTGTTGACGCGCAGGCGCTCCGGCACGAAGGAATTGAATCCCTCCGGACCCCCGAAGAAGAGCTCCCCCTGCGGGCCGCGGTAATGCGCTCCGAAGTTGAACTCGTTCCCTTGTAGGCCGTGGCTCGCCAGGTACTGCTTGAAGGAGGCCGATCGCGGATCGAAGCAGAGAAGTCCCTGGCTACCGGAGAGCCAGAGGCGCCCGTCGCCGTCGGGCTCGATCCCATAGACGACATTGCCGGCCAAACCGCTGCTGCTCGTCCAGGTGCGGAACCTCGCGTGGCCTGAAACCGAGTTGAACTCCTGAAGCTGCGAGAGCCCACTGCGAGAGCCCGCCCAGAGGGTTCCCATAGGGTCGATATAGAGCGAGTAGATCGTGTCGTCGCCGATGGTCGAGGGATCGGCCGAGTCGTGGCGAAAATGCTGGAAGCTGCGTCGGCGCGGGTCGAAGCGATCCAGACCGCCGCCTTCGGTTCCCACCCAGATCGCGCCGAGATTGTCTTCCGCGAGGCACGTCACGATATCGCGGCTCAAGCTCGCAGGCTCGTTTGCGTCGTGGCGGAAGACAGAAAAGAAGGACGCGCCCGGGTCCAGGCGGTCGAGGCCGCCGCCGAAGGTGCCGATCCAGATCGCTCCATGACGGTCCTCGAGCAACGCCATCACGCCGTTGGCGCTCAAGGAATCCGGACGCGAAGGATCGTTGCGGAAGACGGTGGGGCGGGCGCCCGGCGTATCCAGGCGGTTGAGGCCGCCGTCCATGGTGCCGATCCATAGACGCCCCTGGTGGTCATGGAGGAGCGTCATGACGCGGTCGTCGGTCAAGCTCTTCTCGCCACGTGTGTAGCGGTGCATCCGGCCGGTGTTGCGCGCGAGCTCGTACAGACCGCCTCCCATTGTCCCGATCCAGAGGCTGCCCCGGTCGTCCTGGGAAAAGGAGGTCACGTAACCGTTGCTTAAGCCGTTGGGGTCGGAGGGATCCGGCGGCACGTGCCCGAAGTCCCAGGTGCGCGGGTTGAAGCGCGCCGCGCCGCCGGCGCGCGTGCCGAACCAGAGCACGCCGCCGCGGTCCTCGAAGATCGACAACACGTCGTCGTCGCCGATGGTGTGAGGGTTGGCGGGGTTGCGCCGGTAGGACGTGAAGGACCCGTCCTCCTCGCGCAGCTGCAATCCGGCGCGCGTGCCGACCCAGAGACGCCCGGCGCTGTCCTCGAGCACCGTGTGGACGACGTCGTCCGCGAGGCTGCGGGGATTGCCGGCGTCGTGCCGCAGATGCTCGAAGCGTTTCCCGTTTCTCGCGAGCATTTCGAGGCCGCCGCCCAGCGTCGCGATCCATAGCCTTCCCTGTCGGTCCTCGCGGATGTCCCGGATCTTGTCGTCGGAGAGGCTCCCGTCGTCTTGAGGATCATGATGGAAATTCTGGAAACGGCCCGTCGCCGTGTCGAACCGGGCGAGCCCGGCGTTGGTACCGACCCAGAGTCGCCCGAGGCCGTCTTCGAAGATCGCGAAGACGCCGTCGTCGGGGAGGCTGGAAGGGTCATCGGGTGAGTGACCGAAACTCTGCCAGCGGCCGGCCTTCGGGTCGAGGCGCGCGAGTCCGGCGTCCTTCGTGCCGAGCCAGACGAGACCTCTGCGGTCCACGAAGACGGTTCGGATCTGAGCGCTGCCGGGGCCGTTTTGTTTATCGAGACCCACCTGGACGAACCGGTCCTTCGATCGCAGCCAGCGAACCAGGCCGCCCCCCTCCGTCGCGATCCAGAGGTCCCCGGAAGGATCCTCCGCGAGTCCGTGGACGAAATCGCTCGCCAAAGAGCTCGCCTTGTGCACGTCATGGCGGTAGACCATCAGGCTGCGGCCGTCGTAGCGGTTCAAGCCCGCCTCCGTGCCGAGCCAGAGGAAGCCCTGACTGTCCTGCAAGATGCACATGACCGTGCTCTGCGAGAGCCCGGCATCTGCGGAAAGCCTCTCGAAGCGGATCGCGCGCGCGACCGCCTCCGCGCGAGGGGCGGCTAGGAGCAGGGTGGCGGCAACGGCGGCCCTGGCGATCCCGCGCTTGACGCGCGGGACCGACGGCGAGCGCAGGGACATTCCTTACTCCTCGGGAGCCGGACGTTCCTATTCCTGCGGCACCCAGAAATTGACAGAGGCGGCCTCGGACAGGCCAGTGGACCATGGATAGCCGGTGGACCATGGATAACCGTTCGACCATGGATAGCCGTTGGACCATGGATAGCCGCTCGACCAGGGGTACCCGGTGGACCACGGATAGCCGGTGGACCAGGGATAGCCGCTCGCATTGCTGTAGGTTCCGTTCCACAGGGTGCCGGCCCCGGTCTGGTCCATGAGGATGTAGTTGCCGTTTTCGTCCTGCACGGCCGGGCCTGCGTAGTGCCGCGTTCCGGCAAGGTCCATGGCGATCGAGAGCCCGTTGTTGGCGCAGTGCGCATAAGGCACGCGGACGGCGTCGTAGGCGTTGACGAGGCCTGCACCCTGCTGGAAGACACTGTAGGCAGATGTCGTGCCGTTCCACGCCGTTTTCGCCGTGGCCATCAGGCCGCACTTGACGTCGTCGGGGGAGAGGCTCGGATTGGCTTGCAGCATCAGCGCCGTGATGCCGGAAACGACCGCCGCCGACTGCGAAGTGCCCGACATGACGAAGTACTTGTCCCCGTCATGAAAGTTCGGGTGCTGCTTCGGGATCTGGTCGCCCTTGTCCATGATGCCGACGACATGGCCGCCGAAAGCGACGACGTCGGGCTTCGCAAAGCCCTCGAACGTCGGACCCGTGGCGGAGAAGGATGCGAGCTTGTCGTCGCTTGCGTCGCCCGTCGTGTAGTTGTCGGTGATCGCTCCGACGGTGATCACATAGGGAACGTTTCCGGGAACTCCGATGGTCATGGGTCCCGGGCCCGAATTTCCGGCCGACGCCACGACCACGATGCCGGCCTGCCAGGCCTTCATGATGGCCTGGTCGAGGGGATCCTCCCAGTACCAGGAGTGAACCGGCGCGCTGAAGGAGCAGTTCAGCAC
>JBKPSZ010000209.1:0-9527 GCA_046735265.1 Acidobacteriota bacterium
CTTCTTCCAGTACTCGAACCTCGGGCTCACGCTCGCCGGCGAGATCGTGGCGGCGACTTCCGGGGAGCCGTACGACCGGTACGTGAAGGAAAACGTCCTCGGGCCCCTCGGGCTCTCGAGCACGACGTCGCAGATTCCCGAGACCGAGCGCGGGAAGCGCCTGGCGGCCGGGTACACCGCCCTCGACCGCGAAGGGCGTCGCGCGAAGGTCCCGTTCTATTCGGTGAACGGCATCGGACCGGCGGCGGGATACGCCTCGACCGCCGGCGACCTCGGGCGCTTCGCTTCGTGGCAGTTCCGTCTCCTCGAGAAGGGAGGCACCGAAATCCTGAAGGCGACGACACTCGCGGAAATGCAGCGCGTGCACTGGGTCGATCCCGACTTCGAGACGTTCTGGGGCCTCGGGTTCGCGGTGCGTCACGACGGCTCGAAAGTCTTCGTCGGCCACGGCGGAAGCTGTCCGGGATACCGGACCCACCTGCTCCTCATGCCGGTGGAACGGATCGCGACCGTCGTCCTGGTCAACGCGTCCGGTACCGATCCGGACGCCTGGGCGCGCCGCCTCTACGACATCGTGGCGCCCGGCGTCGAAGCGGCGAAGAAGGAGCCCGGGAAGGGGAAGGCGGCCGATCCGGAGCTCGAGCGGTACGCCGGCACGTACGACGCCCGTCCCTGGGACGGCGAGATCGCCGTGGTCCCCTGGAAGGAAGGACTCGCGATGCTGTCCCTGCCTTCGTCCGATCCGCTCAAGGATCTCGAACGGTTCCGCAAGACCGGCGAGAACACATTCCGCCGGATCCGAAAGGACGAGACGCTCGGCGAGGAGCTCGTATTCGAGATGGGGCCGGACGGCCGGGCCAAGCGATTCCTACGCCACAGCAACTTCCGCGAGCGGATCCGGTAGCGGGCGCGCCCGCCGTCAGGCGTGGGGCCGGTGCGTCGGGAGGAGCCGGCCGCGCGAGTCGGCCCACAGATTCATCTCTTCTTCGCCTCGAAGCAGATCCTTCAAGGTCAGCGTCCCGAGCACGGAGTCGATCGCGCGCTGGATCGTGCGCCAGACCGAGCGGATCGAGCAGTCCGGCATGTGCGTGCACAGTCGCTCGACGCCCGTGTGGGTGTCGCAGAACCCCGGTTCATAGAGCCGTCCGCCCAGACATGCGAGGACCTCGCCGACGTTGATCTCTCCGGCCGGGCGGGCCAGCGAGTAGCCTCCCGACTGTCCTCGAGTGGATTGTACGAATCCCGCCTGACGAAGCAGTCGCATCATCTTGGCGACGTTCGGCTCGGTGATCCCCTCCGACCGCGAGAGCTCGGGGATCGTGATGCTCGCGTCGGGACCTTCGCGTCCGACGCGAAGGAGGCAGCGCAGCCCGTATTCTTCCTGTGAAGAGAGCTTCATCGGTCGGCCCTCACAACATCCCCAGTTGCAGCTTGGCGGCTTCCGACATCATTCCCATGTTCCAGGGAGGATCGAAGAGGACCTGGACGTCCGCTTCCGAGACGCCGGGGACGGTGAGGAGCTTGCCGCGGATGTCCTCGCGCAGCACGTCCCCCATGCCGCAGCCGGGCGCCGTCAACGTGAATCGAACCTCGGCCTTCTTGCCTCCCTCGGGCCGGTCCGTCACCTCGCACTTGTACACGAGACCGAGATCCACGATGTTGACCGGGATCTCCGGGTCGAAACACGTCTTCAGCTGGTCCCAGCAGAGCTCCTCGACGGAGCGGCCCGCCGCGGCGTCGGCGTCGGCGGCGACCGGCTCCTCGCCGATCGCGTCGGCATCCTTCCCTTCGATGCGAGCCATGTAGCCGTAAGGCGTGACGACAGTGAAGCTCCCGCCGAGCGACTGTGTGAGCGTCAGGGGAGTTCCCTCGGGGATCGTGATCCGCATCCCGCTCGGGATCTCCTTCGCTTCGATTTCGCGGGTCGTCGTGACTTCCTTCTGCATCCTCATGGAAACCTCTCCGGGTTCAGCAGACCTTCGGCTCTTCCCGCGCGGACGCTTCGGCGCCGTCCTCCGTGGAAACCGTCTGCGCCTCGCCGCCGAGCGCCGCCTTCAGGGTGTGCCACGGAAGCGTGGCGCACTTGATGCGGACCGGATACTCGCGAACTCCCGAAAAAACCTCGAGCTTGCCCAGGGCCGGTCCGCCGGACGCGGCCTTGGCCTCGCCCGTGATCAGGTCGTGGAATTTCGTGAAGAGCGCCTCGACTTCCGGCCGGCTCTTTCCCTTGACGCTCTCGGTCATCATCGAGGCCGAGGCGGTCGAGATCGCGCATCCGTGCCCCTCGAACGAGGCGTCGCGCACGACGTCGCCCTCGAGCTCGAGGTAGACCGTCTCCCGGTCGCCGCAGAGCGGGTTGTATCCCTCCGCCCGGCGGTTCGCTCCCGAGAGCTTCCGGAAGTTCCGCGGCCGCTTGCCATGGTCGAGGATGACCTCCTGGTAGAGGTCGCGCAGTCCGGCGGCGCCGCTCACGCGAACATCCTCCGGACTTCGTGGATCCCCGCGACCAGCGCGTCGACTTCCTCCCGCGTGTTGTAGAGGCCGAAGGAGGCGCGTGCGGTGGCGGGGACGTGGAAGAAGTCCATGACCGGCTGGGCGCAGTGATGTCCCGTGCGGACAGCGATCCCGAGGCGATCGAGAACGGTGCCGATGTCGTGCGGGTGAACCCCCTCGATCGTGAACGACAGGACTGCCGCCTTCTCCTTCGCCGTTCCGATCAGGCGCGCTCCCGGGATCGCCGCCACGCGCTCCGTGGCATAGGCGAGAAGGTCGTCCTCGTGGCTCGCGATGGCGTCCAGGCCGAGCTTCCGGACGTAGTCGACCGCCGCGCCGAAAGCGATCGTTCCCGCGATGTTGGGAGTGCCCGCTTCGAACTTGAAGGGGAGAACGTTCCACGTCGACTTCTCGAAGGTGACGGAGCTGATCATGTCCCCGCCCCCCTGGTAGGGCGGCATGCGGTTCAACCACTCCTCCTTCCCGTAGAGCACGCCGATGCCCGACGGTCCGTACATCTTGTGCCCCGAAAGCGCGTAGAAGTCGCAGTCGAGAGCGCGCACGTCCACGGGGAGCCGCGGCGCCGCCTGCGCCCCGTCGACGAGAACCGGGATGCCCTTCGCGTGCGCGCGCTCGACGATTTCGGCGACCGGATTCCGGGTCCCGAGCGCGTTCGAGACGTGCGCGATCGCGACGATCCGGGTCCGGCTGGAGAGAAGGCGGAAGAGCTCGTCCAGCCGAAGCTCCCCCTTCTCGTTCATCGGCGCGACCACGAGACGCGCCTTCTTTTCCTCGCAGAGGAGCTGCCAGGGCACGATGTTCGAGTGATGCTCCATCGCGGTGATCAGGACCTCGTCGCCCGGGCCGACGTTCGCGCGGCCGTACGTCGCCGCGACGAGGTTGATGGCCTCGGTCGTGCCGCGCACGAAAACGATCTCGCGAGCGTCGCCCGCCCCAAGGAATTCCCGCGTCTTTTCGCGCGCCCGCTCGCAGGCGTCGGTGGCCTCGACGGAGAGGAGATGGACGCCGCGATGCACGTTCGCGTACGAGCGCTCGTACACGTCGCGCTCGGCGTCGATCACCGCGAGCGGCTTCTGGGTCGTCGCCGCGTTGTCGAGATAGACGAGCGGCTTGCCATGGATTTGCCGGGCGAGGATCGGAAAGTCCTCGCGGACGGCGGAAACGTCGTAGGCGGCGCGCGGCCGGGCCGCGGCGGAAGAGATGGCCGTGCTCATGGGCGGACCTCCGGGGTGGGGACTCCGGGGAGCTTCTGTCCGAGGGCGCGCTCGACCTCCGAGCGGACGGACGGGATTCGAATCCGCTCCGCGATGTCGGCGGCGAAGGCCCACGTCAGGAGACGGCGCGCCTCCGCCTCGCCGATTCCGCGCGAGCGGAGATAGAAGAGAGCATTCGCGTCGAGCTGGCCGATCGTCGAGCCGTGCTTGCACTTGACGTCGTCGGCGAAAATTTCCAGAGCCGGCGTCGAGTTGACCAGCGCTTCCCGCGAGAGGAGCAGATTCTTGTTCGTCTGGATCGCGTCGGTCTTCTGCGCGTTCGGACGGACCACGATCGTTCCGTGGAAGACGCCGCGCGCGCGGCCGTCCAGGATTCCCTTGTACACCTCGCGGCTCGTCGTGTGCGGGGTCGCATGGTCGATCGTCGTGTGCGTATCGAGGTGCTGGGAGCCGGCGCCGGCGAAGAGCCCGTCGAGCTGGCACTCCGCTCCTTCTCCTTCGAGCCGGACGGCGAGGTCCGTGCGCGCGAGGGCGGCTCCGAGCGCGAAATTGCGCGACGTGAAGCGCGAGGCGCGCGCCTGGCGCACGGCCATCGTGTGCACGTGGCGCGCCGATGGCCCCTCCTGCTGCAGCTTGTCGTGGTCGAGGACGGCGCCGTCGGCAAGCGCGATCTCGGTCACGGCGCTCCGGAAGTACGTCCCATGGCCGGTGAAGCGCTCGACGACCGAGGCCTGGCTCCCTTCGCCCGCGAGGATGAGACAGCGTGGGTAGGTCACGACCGGATCCTCGGAGCCCGAAGCGTCGTGCAGAATCTCGATTGGGGCGGACGGAGCGGCGCCCCGCTCGATGAGCAGAACGACGACGCACTCGGCGAGCGCCTGGTTGAGAGTCCCGAAGGCGTTCGTCTCGGCGCCGGCGATGTCGCCGAGGTTCGCGGCGAGAAGCTCCGGCGCCTCCTCGAGCGCTTGCGCGAGCCGAAGCACGCGGACACCTTTCGGCTTCCCTTCGATCCGGACCGCAGGACCGGGAGCCCCCCGGTCGAGGCGCCACGGCGTGTCCACGATCGGCCCGACGCTCGTGTATCGCCACGCCTCCTGCTTCGCGGTCGGGAAACCGAGCTTCTCGAATCGCTCCCGGGCGGCCCGGCGGCGCGCGCCGAGCCACTCCGGCTCGCCCAGGCGGGCCGAGTCGATCTCGTCCAGGTTCGGAGAGAAGCCTTTTTCTTCGGCGACCGCTTCCATGGCCTCTATGCGCGCGCGGCCGCGGCGGGCTCCTTCTCGAGCCAGCTGTAGCCCTTTTCCTCGAGCTCGAAAGCGAGCTCCTTGCCGCCCGAGCGCACGATCTGCCCGTCCACGAGGACGTGCAGATGCTCGGGGACGATGTAGTTCAGGAGGCGCTGATAGTGGGTCACGACGATCATGGAGCGCTCCGGAGAGCGCAGCGCGTTGACGCCCTCGGCGACGATCCGAAGGGCGTCGATGTCGAGACCCGAGTCGGTCTCGTCCAGGATCGCCAGGGTCGGTTCGAGGACCGCCATCTGGAAGATCTCGTTGCGCTTCTTTTCGCCGCCGGAGAAGCCGTCGTTGACCGGACGCTTCAGGAGATCCTCGTCGAGCCGGACGAGCTTCGCCTTCTCCTTGGTCGTTTGCAGGAAGTCGAACGCGTCGAGCTCCGGGAGATTCCGATGCTTTCGGATCGCGTTCAGAGCGTTCTTCAGGAAGTAGACGTTCGAAACGCCCGGGATCTCGACCGGATACTGGAAGGCGAGAAAGACCCCCTCCCGCGCCCTCTCCTCCGGTTTCATCGCGAGCAGGTCCTTGCCTCGATAGGTCACCGTGCCGGCCGTCACTTCGTATCCGGGACGTCCTGCCAACACGTGGGCGAGCGTGGACTTCCCGGAGCCGTTCGGACCCATGACGGCGTGGACTTCGCCGGCGCCGACCGTCAGATCGACGCCGCGGAGAATCTCCTTGCCGCCGACCGACGCGTGAAGGCCTCGGATTTCGAGCATCGCTTGCTTCTTCTCAGCCAACGGATCCCTCCAGGGACACGCCCAGCAGCTTCTGCGCCTCGACAGCGAACTCCATCGGCAGCTCCTGGAAGACGACCTTGCAGAAGCCGGAGACGATCATGTTCACCGCCTCTTCGGGCGAAATACCGCGCTGCTGGAAGTAGAAAATCTGGTCCTCGCCGATCTTGGAGGTCGAGGCCTCGTGCTCCATCTGCGCGGTCGAGTTGGAGACCTCGATGTACGGGAACGTGTGCGCGCCGCAGCGGTCCCCGATCAACAGGGAGTCGCACTGCGAGTAGTTGCGGGCCTGGTCCGCCTTCCCGAGGATCTTGACCATGCCGCGATAGGTGTTCTGGCCGTGCCCCGCCGAGATCCCCTTCGAGACGATCGTGGACTTCGTGTTCCGGCCGATGTGGATCATCTTCGTGCCCGTGTCCGCCTGCTGGTAGTTGTTCGTCACGGCGACGGAGTAGAACTCGCCGATCGAGTCGTCGCCGAGCAGGATGCAGCTCGGGTACTTCCAGGTGATCGAGGAGCCGGTCTCGACCTGCGTCCAGGAGATCTTCGAGCGCCGCCCCGCGCACTTGCCGCGCTTCGTCACGAAGTTGTAGATGCCTCCCTTGCCCTGCGCGTCCCCCGGATACCAGTTCTGCACGGTGGAGTACTTGATCTGCGCGTCGTCCAGAGCCACGAGCTCGACGACCGCGGCGTGGAGCTGGTTCTCGTCTCGGATCGGCGCGGTGCAGCCTTCCAGGTAGCTGACGGAGGCCCCTTCGTCTGCGACGATCAGCGTCCGCTCGAACTGTCCGGTGTTGGCGGAGTTGATCCGGAAATACGTGGAGAGCTCCATCGGACAGCGCACGCCCTTCGGGACGTAGCAGAACGAGCCGTCCGAGAAGACGGCCGAGTTCAAGGTCGCGAAGAAGTTATCGGTGTACGGCACGACCGAGCCGAGATACTTCTTCACGAGCTCGGGGTGCTCGCGCACCGCCTCGGAGAAGGAGCAGAAGATCACACCCACTTTCGCGAGCTGCTCCCGGAACGTCGTCGCGACCGAAACCGAATCGAACACCGCGTCCACGGCGACGCCCGCGAGCCTGCCGCGCTCGCGCAGCGGGATGCCCAGCTTCTCGTACGTCTCGAGAAGCTTCGGATCGACCTCATCGAGGCTCTTCGGGGCGTTGGCGCGACTCTTCGGTGCGGAGTAGTAGACGATCGACTGGTAGTCGATCGGCGGGTAGTGGACGTTCTGCCAGGTCGGCTCGACCATCGTGAGCCAGTGGCGGAGGGCCTTGAGCCTCCACTCGAGCATCCACTCCGGCTCCTGCTTCTTGGCCGAGATGAGCCGGATGATGTCCTCGTTCAATCCCGGAGGCGCGCTCTCCGACTCGATGTCGGTGACGAAGCCCGCCTTGTAGGGGCGGCCCGCGATCTCGAGAAAAGCGGCGTTGGGATCGGATGCGGTCATGTTCGTTGTGCTTCCCTCCGGTTGACACCCACCGACGCGATCCTATTTAATCTGTACAAGAAAGTCAATATTCTAAGCATGACTAAGCCATTTAAAACCAATGGCTTAGTTCAGAGCCTCAGCGCTGGCGGTTCGAACCGTGCGGTTCGTCTTCGTCCTTCGGCTTCTTCGTGGGCTCGGGCTTGTGGCCGCGCGGGGTCGCCGATCGCTCGGGAGCCCGCGAAGCGCTCCGAGGCGTCGGCTCGGGCGGCCGGCGCTTCGTCTCCGGCTGCGAATCGGGCGCCGGCGCGGGTGTGGGCCGGCCGCGCAGGTCGGGCGGCTGCTGCGAGCGATCCTGCTCCGAGTTGCGTTTCTTCTCGGCTTCGCGCTGTTTCGCCGCGGCATCCCGCTCTTTCTGCGCGTTGCGCTCTCTCTCGGTCATCTCCTGCTGGCGCTGGGCTTCCTGCCGGGCGCGGCGTGCCTGCTCTTGCTCGTTTGCTGCCTCGCGCTGGCGTTGCGCCGCTGCCGCGTCGCGCTGCCTCTCGGCCTCCTGGGCACGCCGGGCCTGCTCCTGCTGCGCCGCTTTCACATCTCTCTCGCGCTGCGTCTCGACCGCCGGCTGCGACTCCGGCGGCGTAACCACGTAGCGCCGGTTCTCCTCGCGACTCGGCCGGGCCGGCATGGCGGGGGTCTCCTGGAACCGAGGCGGGACCGTCGGGCGGCCCCGTTCGGTCGAAGGTACCGGCGTTCCTCGGCCGCGAAGATCTTGCGGCTCGTTGCCGGAGGCGGGCGGCGGCGGGGCCGGCGCGCGATTGGCATTGCCGGATTCGCGCTCGGCCGGCGCTTGACGCTGCCGGCTCCGGGGAGCCGAGACAGGCGCCGCCGCAACCGGCTGGTCGGCCGTCGCCATGGCACGTCCGCTCAGGGGCGCCACGGGTTGCACGCGCGGAGCCGGGCGGGTGTTGGCCGGAGGATTGTTCGAAGGAACGTTCGACGGGGCGTTTGACGCGGAACGCTCACGCTGCTGCAAAGTGACGCGTCCGGCGGCGGGGGCGACCGGCCTGACCGCCGCGGCGGCCTGCGGCCGGTTGTTCTGCCTCACGGCGAGCTGCGCCGCGGCGGCCGGAGCCACAGGCGCTCCGCGATTCTCGCGGATGACTTCGATCTTGCGGTCGAACGTCGGGGGGGCCGGCGGGGGGGCCACGCGCGCCACCACGGCGCGGGACACCAGGGCGGCCGGAGGCCGGACGACCGCGGCGGTCGGGCGCGTGGAAACGCGAATTGCTTCTCGCGTCGGCAGGAGCGGGATCGGTCCGCGCAGAACCGGCGCGGCTTCGACCTGCTGGATCACCTGGCGGTCGCTCACGACGTTGCGGACGACCGCGCCGCCGTTGACGAAAGTCGTCTGGTTCACGATGGTCACATAGGTCCGATTGACGTATGTCACGTTGGTCACCTGCACGGCCGGACGACGCACTCCCCACCAGGGAACGAGCGGATCGCGCGGCGCGAGCGGGAACCAGCCGACGTAGCCGCCCGGGGAGACCGAGACGGAGGCCGACCATCCGGGCCCGCCGCCGACGAAGGCGACGAGCGCGGGGGAGTAATTCACGTAGCCCACGCGCCGCGGCACGGGAATCCACCACCAGCGGGAGGTGGCGAAGATCCAGCGTCCATAGTGATAGGGCGCCCAACCCCAGGGCTCGGTCGAGACCCAGGTCCAGCCCCACGGGTCCTGCCAGATCCACCGGCCGGCGCGATAGGGAGCCCAGCCCGCCTCGACGACGGTCGGGGTCCAGGCGTAGCCGTAGCTCGGGATGTTCTCCCAGCGGCCCGATTCGTCCAGGTCATCGATCCCGGAGATGTCTTCGCTCACGTACTCGTAGGACCGGGCGCGGGCGACGCGCGATTCGCGCTCGTCGACCCAGCGGTCCCAGCCGTCCGGGGGACGGACCGAGACGTTCTGATACTGCGGCGAGTCGTCGGAGCCCCAGATCTCGAGGGCATCTCCGTTTCCGAGCGAGAGCGAGCCGCCGCCGGCCGCGACGTCCACCTGTCCCTCACGAACCGAGATCCGCGTGCTTCCGTCCTGTTCGACGTCTACCCGGTAGTCGCCCGGCCGCTGGATCGTGATCGCGGCGTTGGGGGTGTCCACCTCGAAAACGTCGTCCGAGTCGATCCGGCGGATCTGAAACGAGGCGACGCCGGACTTGACCGCGAACTGCTTCGTGTCGTCGGTCAGATTCAGCACGGCGAGGTCCGTGCTCGACCCGAGGCGCACGAAGTTGCCGCCGTGGACCTGGAGCTCGAGCCGGCTGCGATCGCTCGTGTAGAGGCTGTC
>JBKPSZ010000210.1:0-7561 GCA_046735265.1 Acidobacteriota bacterium
GCGCAAGGACCGCGGGCGGGGACGAGCCCCGCCCCTACATCCGGAGGGCGTGATCACCCGCGCGGCAGGTTCGAATCACCTTGGCCAATGTAGGGGCGGCCCTTGCGGCCGCCCGCGGTTCAGTCGCGGCGCACGCCCTTCCCGCGCCCGGCTGGCCCTAGTCCTCGTCCAGGTATTCCTGGGGCACGTCGTCCATGGAAACTTCGCGCGTACGGACCTCGCGGGAGCCGGCGTCGGCCTCCTCGACGCCGCTGATCACGCCGGCCTCGAAGGCCTGGCCCTCTTCGACGAGCTCCTCGACGCTTTCCGAGTCCACGTCCTCGAGCTCCGAGAGCGACTCGAGATCGCCCGATTGGCCGGCGGAGCCGGGTCCCAGTCCACGGAGATCGGGCAGAGGCCGCAGGCCGCTCTCCGTCGACCCGCGGCGGAGCCGGCGGGGAGTCGGCGGCTTCGCTTCCGCCGCCGTCTTCGGCTTGGCGGATCTCGAACGCGGCGCTGCCTTGCTGGCAACGGAGCGCCGCTTCGCGGTCCGCGCGGTCTTCGCGGAGCGCCCGGGTTTCGTCGAGCGCCTGGTGCGGCTCCTCACGCCTTCGCGCGAGTGGCGCATGATCGACTTTCGACTCTTCTTCCCTGCCTTCCTCGGGGCTTTGCGGCTGCTTTTTTTCATGGCGTCCCCCTCGACGGAGCTGGATCGTAGCGCTTTCCGTGCCACCCGGCGGAGGTGACGAGGAGGTGACGAGGCGCAGGCCGGGACCTGCTGCGCGTCTGCCGCGGCGTCACCTGTCGGCCTTCAGAAGCGCCGGCCAGTTCAGGATGACGCGAAGCGGCGATTCGGGACTCTTCTCTACGGGCGTGCAAATCAAGAAGCGAGACCCGTCGGGAGTGACGTCGTAGTTCTCGATCTCGGCGTCGATGCGGAAGAGGGAAGTGGGCGCTCCGGCCGTCCATTTGGGTCCCGGCGTCACAGGTACGGCGGCCAGCGTGCCGCGTGAAGAGACGTAGTAGAGCTCCCTGCCGTCCTGCGACCACCGCGGTTGCCGCCCCCCCTCGCGGGAAATGCGCCGCTTCTCTCCCGCTCCCTTCGTCAGCGCCACGTACACTTCGCGGCTTCCCGACTCGTCCGATTCGTACGCGATCCAGAGACCGTCGGGCGAGAAGCGCGGGCTCGACTGGTTGAACGGCGTGGGCAGCCAGCGCACCGGCTCCCGCTCGCCGTCGAGGGGAAGCAGGCGGATGTTGAATGCCGAGGTCTCGATTTGGTTCAAGTAGGCGAGCAGACGCCCGTCGCGGCTCACGTCTTCGGGTTGTTGCAAGCCCGGCAACGTGAGCAACGGCCTTTCGCTACCGGGAATCCGAACCGCCATCTCGTAGATGTCCGGAGGGCCGCGTCGGTCGGATCGATAGATGAGTGTCGACCCGTCGGGGGTCCAGACCGGCAGGATCTCGTCGACGGAATCCGAGTGGAGCCGAGTCGAAACGCCTGAGGCGATCTCGAAGACCCAGAGATCGGAGGTTCCCGTGCGCGGATCCCCGATGTCCGCGGCGGTCAATGCCCCGTCGGGCGAGATCCTCAGTCCTTTGATCACCGAGGGCTGGCCGAGCGTGCCGACCTCTTTCCCCTGGCGGTCGATCCAGGCGAGTCGCGAGAAAGGGGCCGCCGTCTGATAGGCGAGGACTCCCGTATCGGAAACGGAGAATGCGGCGTGCGCCGGTCCGAAGTGGTAGTGGAGGTGAGAAGCGAGGAGCTGCGCTTCTCCAGAGAGCAGTCCCTTTCGTTCGTCGAAACGTTGCGCGAAGAGGGCTCCGTCTCGGACGTAGATCAGGTATCCGGGCGGCGCGTATTCGACCCGCGAGTTCAGATGTCCGATGACTCGGGTTTCCTTCGAGTCGAGCGAAGTCAGGCGCAACTCGCGCTGGCCCAGTCCCGAGCGGGGATTCGTCATGTAGAGGAACCGGCGTCCGTCGGGTAGGAACACCGGCCAGAGGTGATTGTCCTGCACGCCCTCGGAGTCCGGCTTCGTCAACCGGACGGCTTCTCCGCCGGTGTCCGGCACGCTGTAGATCCCGGGCGGGGGATCGATTCGAGCGATCAGTATGGTCCCATCTCGATTCCAGGAGCCGACCAGCCCGAGCGGCGCGTCGCAGAGCTCGACCGGCGGGCCGCCGGTCGCGGGAATCTTCTTGAGCTTCCCCCCGGCGTAGAACGCGATGAACCGGCTGTCCGGCGACCAGAAATGCGCCGTGGCGTCGGTCGAGCCCTCCAGCTCCCGGAGCTCATCGGAATCCAGAGAACGGAGAAAGAGGCGGCGCCGGCCGCGGGCGAACGCCTCGATTCCCATCCGGGTTCCGTCGGGAGAGATCGAGAAGCCTCGGGACGTCTCGACCTGCGGCGAATACGTGGTCCCCGGCGGAATCGGGACCATGAAACGCACCGCGCGTGCGTCGACTTCGGCGTGGCGCCGGAAGAAGGCGAAGGCAGCCAGCGCCGCGGCCAGGACCAGACCGGCCGCAAGCGCAGGCACGTGCCAGCGGCTCGCGCGCGGTGACGGCGTCGGCACGGCGGCCGCTTCGCCGGAGACCTCCGAGACGTGGTCGCGCAGGTGCGCCAGATCTCGCGCCAAGTCGTGAGTCGAGGCATACCGGTCCCGCGAGTCCTTCGAAAGACAGCGTTCGACGATCCACCGCAGGGCGGCAGGAGGTCCGGAGGGGGGAGAGCGGAGCGGTTCGGGCTCTTCCCGGATGACGGCCGCGAGCGTCTCGGCCGCCGTCTCCCGGGAAAACGCTCGTCGGCCGGACAACATCTCGTAGAGGATCGATCCGAAAGAGAACTGATCGGAGCGGAAGTCGAGCGGCTTGCCGCTCGCCTGCTCCGGCGACATGTATCCGGCCGTGCCGAGGACGAAGCCGGGACGCGTGGGCTCGATGGCGGTGGGGAACTGGGAAGAGCTGGAGCTCGGGCCCGCGACCAACTTGGCGAGCCCGAAGTCGAGGATTTTGACGTGGCCGTCGCGGGTGACCATGACGTTGTCGGGCTTCAGATCCCGATGAACGATGCCCGATTCGTGAGCTCGCGCGAGGCCGTCGGCGATCTGGGCGGCCACGGAAAGGAGGCGGCGAAGCGGAAGCGGCTCTTCTGCAAGATGATCCCGCAAAGTCTGGCCGGCGATGAGCTCCATGGCGATGTAGGAAGTCGAATCCGTCCGACCGATCTCGTAGATCGTGACGATCGCGGGATGATTGAGCGCGGAGGCCGCACGGGCCTCCTGCTCGAATCGAGCGAGGCGTTCGGGATCCGAGGAGAGCGAGTCGGGGAGAACCTTGATCGCGACGTCGCGTCCGAGCCGCGGGTCCCGGGCGCGATAGACTTGACCCATCCCCCCTTCGCCGATGGAGGCGACGATTTCGTACGGTCCCAGGCGCGAGCCGGGTGCCAGGGGCATGGAGTCGGGGTGATTCTAGCTCTGCTAGCTGTGGGCGCTTGGCCGCCATTCCGGATGTAGGGGCGGGGCTTGTCCCCGCTCGCGGCGATTTGGCCTCCGCCCATGCGAGGATCGCGGCGGAGGCTGCTTCTGCCCAACCCCTTCTGGGACTCCGCCGAAATCGTCGAGCGCTTCGCGGCGAGAGAGCCGGACGTGCGCCTGATGGATCTGCTGCGCGAATACGCCGATCCGTCGAAGACGCGCGTCCTCGACCTCGGCTGCGCGGGCGGCCGCAATGCCGTGCCCCTCGCGCGGAATGGATTCGACCTCCAGGCGATCGACTCTTCGCCCGCCATGGTGGCGAAGACGCGGGAGCGCCTCATGCCGATTCTCGGCGCCGACGAGGCGCAGAGGCGCGTCCGCGCCGGCCTCATGGACGACCTCTCTTTCGCGGGCGACGCCGCGTTCGACCTCGTCGCCGCGCTCGGCATCTATCACTGCGCGCAGAACCGTTCCGAGTGGGACCGCGCTCTGGCCGAGAGCGCGCGCGTGCTCCGACCCGGAGGCCGGCTCCTCGTCTCCGTCTTCACGCCCGAGACCGATCTCGACGGCCGCGGCACCCGCCCCGTTCCGGGCGAGCCGAACGTCTACGAGATGTTCGAGGGCGGCCGCCACTTTCTCGTCGACGCCGAACAACTCGATCGCGAGATGTCCCGATTCGGATTCACGCCCCTCGAGCCCACGCGCACCGCGCGGCCGAAGACCGACGTCGGCAGGCGCGCTTCGGCGAACGGCCTTTACGGAAAGTCGGGGTAGGGGCGGCGTGTCGGCCGCCCGCGTCACATCCCCCCGCGAAGAACAAATCGTCAAACACCCGCCGTACGAATGCACACAGGACTTTCCCGTCCGGCGTAATGAGGATCGGTCCTATCGCGAGGACACCGGCCGGATCGGGAGGGACGACCAGGGCACGGACTTGGACACGCACCGCCTCTATGCCCCTCGCCCTAGAGCTCCGACCGGAAGGGCCCGGCCAGCCACTCCGTGAGCCGCTTTTTGAGCGGTCGCTCCTTCCACATCGCGAGCGTGTAAGGGAGGCAGTGCGAGAGGTCCTGCTCGTACCGCTCCCGCATCAGCGCAGCGAATGCCGCATCGTAAACGACGAGATTGATCTCCTCGTTGAGATGGAAGGATCGCTCGTCGAAGTTCGCCGACCCCACCGTCGAGAAGATCCCGTCCACGACCATCGTCTTCAGATGGAACATCGTCGGCTGGTATTCGAAGATTTTCACACCTCCCTCGAGGAGCGGTCCGAACGACGCGCGGCCCGCCGCTTTCGTCGCCGGGACGTCGTTGTGAGGGTCCGAGGGGACGATGATGCGCACGTCCGCGCCTCGCCTGGCCGCGGCGACGAGAAGGCCGGAGGTCGTCTCATCTGGCAGGAAGTAGGAGTTGGCGATCCAGATCTCCTTCGCGGCCGCGGCGAGCGAAATCGAGTACACGCGTTCTGCCCCCGACATCGCCGCAAGCGGGGACGAAGGCACGACGGCCACCGAAGTTGAGCCCGCCTGCGGGAGCGCCGGGAAGAACTCGTCTCCGATGAGCGCCTCGCCCGTGATCTCCGACCAGTTCTCCTGAAACGCGCGCTGGAGACCGCGCACGGCGGGGCCCTCCACGCGCACCTGCGTGTCGCGCCAATGCTCGGGGGAGTCCGCGTTGCCGCTCCATTCGTCGGCGAATCCGACGCCACCCGTGAATCCGATCGTGCCGTCCACCACGAGAACACGGCGGTGATTGCGGTGGTTCAAGACCCAGACCATCCACGGCTTTCTCGAGTGGAAGAATTCCACGCGGCAGCCGGCGCGGCGCAGCGCGTCGACGTCGCTCGCCTTCAACTTGCGGCCCGGAGACCCGACCGCGTCGAGCAAAATGCGCACCTCGACACCGTGCAGGGCCCGTTCGGCGAACGCCTCGAGAAATCGCTTTCCCACCTCGTCCGAATAGAAGATGTACGCCTCGAAGTTCACGGTCTTCTTGGCGGAGGCGATCGCCTTCAGCATGGACGGAAAGACCGAATCTCCGTTTTCGAGAATCTCGAGCCGGTTGCCCGTCGTCATCGGCGGTCCCGGCAGCGCCGACGGCAGGAACGTGGCATCGGTCACCCGGAAGCCGTGGGGGATCTCGTAGACGGTTTGTTTCGGAGCGCCCGCCTTGGCGACGGTGATGGCCAGGGCATAGCCCGCCGCCGCCGAGATCAGGACGATCGGAATGAGATGAGCCAGCATCCGGCGCCGGCTTTGGGTGACGTGGTGCTTCGTCATCGCGCCAGAGTAACCGCTCTCCGCGTCGATCGCATTAGGCGAGAGAAGCCATGCCTCGGCTGACGGGGTCCACGACTCGAATTACGGGAACGAGACCGACTCGAACCGGTCGAGCCTTCCGGGTGTGGGACTAGACCGAACGGCGTTTTTGAATGTGCCGCCGAACGCGGTCACGGTCGGCGTCCCGGCGCATGAGCGGCCGGAGCGGGGCACGCTCGGCAGGATTCTTGCGGTGCCTTTCGATCGAGACCGCGACGACTGGTGCCGCGAGGACGGCAGGCCTTCGAGCCGGCCGCACCCGGAGGAGACGAGAACCTGGCTCGAGCCATGACCTCGAAGAAGAAGATGACGTCCGACGGAGAGAAGTCGAAGTGGAAATGGATCGCGGCGGGCGCCGCCGTCCTGGCCCTCATCGCGTCGTGGCACCTCCTGCCGCTCGAGGACTGGCTGCATGGACTCGAGGATCGGATCGAAGGAATGGGTGTTTTCGGCGGGGTCGTCTACTTCGCCCTTTACGTCGTCGCGGCGCTCCTCTTCATCCCGGGCTCGATCCTGACTCTCGCCGCCGGATACCTCTTCGGGATCGCCGGCGGCATGGCCGTCGTCTGGACCGCCGTGACGGCCTCCGCGGCCATCGGGTTTCTCGTTGCCCGCTATCTCGCACGCGACCCCGTCGCGAGGCTTGCGCAGCGCAACGCGAGGTTCGGCGCGATCGATGCGGCGATCGGGAAGAACGGCTGGAAGACGGTTGCGCTGCTCCGCCTCTCGGCGATCGTCCCGTTCTCGCTCTCGAACTACCTCTTCGGTCTGACCTCGGTCGACTTCGTCCCCTACATCGCGACGACCGCCGTGGCGATGCTGCCCGGATCGTTCTTCTACGTCTATCTCGGAGCGGCAGGGAAGAGCCTCGGCGAGAACGGCGACTTGAGCCCATGGGAGTGGGCGCTCCTCGGTGCCGGACTCGTCGCGACGGTCGTGATGGCCGTCATCCTCACGCGCGCCGCGAAGAAACAGCTCAAGAACGGCAGGCGTGTCCCCTCCAAATAGGGTCCCCTGTGATGCGCTCGTACGTGGCTTCCTGGAGAGGACGTGAGGGTGAGGCGAAGCAGGAGACGCGCGGAGGTGGCGGAATCGTCTTGCTCGGCATTCTTCGGACGGGCCGGAGCCGAGACGTTGGCATCAGGGATGCACGCCCCTCAACCGGGAAGCTCGGAGGATTTCGCCCGAAAAGGAGCGTTTTATGGCGCGTCCGATTCTCCTTCTCCTTATTCCCCTGACGGTTCTCGCGGCGGGCTGCGCCTCGTCCGGGAGTGGACCTCCGCTCGAGCCGGGTCGGGTGACCGAAACCGAAGTCGCAATCCGCGGGGCGGAGAACGCGGGGGCGGCGGAACGGGCCCCGGACCTGCTCGCCCGAGCTCAGAAGGCGCTCGCCAATGCCCGGCAGGCTTCGGACCTGGGAAACGGCGCCGAGGCCCGCGCACAGCTCGAGGAGGCGAATGCTTTCGCTTCCGCGGCTGAGGCTCGCGCCCGGGCGGAGAATTCCCACGCCGAAGCCGCCCGCTTGAAGCAGCAGGCCGACGAGCTCGAGGCGAAGATCAAACAGCTTCGGGAGCAAACCCAGGCGGAGGGGAGGAGCCAATGAAACGCCTACTCGTCATCGCATCGCTCGCCGGCGTCCTTCTCCTGGTGAAATGCGCGTCGGCCCCTCCTCCTCCCCCCGAGATTGCCCAGGCGCGGCTGGCGCTCGAGGATGCGCGAAACGCCGGCGCCGAACACACCGCCCCGCGCCAGTACGACGCCGCGACCGCTCACCTGAATGTC
>JBKPSZ010000211.1:0-2497 GCA_046735265.1 Acidobacteriota bacterium
GTCCCAGACCCTGCACCCCTGTCCGCGGACGAGGAACGGAGGCGCGTTCGCCGGGAACTGGTCGTCCCCTTTGGCGTAGGTGTGCGCACCTCCCGGGATCACCTCGTGGGCGCGGCTCCGCCAGCGCTCGACGTCGATCGCGGCGTTCTCCCAAAGAGGAAGCGCAGGACTCAGGTTCTTCGCCACGCCTCTACTTCGACGCCGCGCCAGAGTTCTTCCAGATCTCCCACGGCGTCTCGCCGCGAGAGTACATGTCGTCGAGCAGCTGTTTCTCCTTGAAGGTGTCCATCCCGAGGTAGAAGCCGTCGTAGCGCCAGGTGATCAGTTCGTTCTTGTCGATCAGCCGGCGGAACGGCTCCTGCACGAGCTCTTCGCCCGGACGGATGTAGTCGAAGATGTCCCTATGGAAGACGAAGTAGCCGCCGTTGATCCAGACCTCAGACTTCGAGACATCGACGATGTCTCGGACTTCGCCGTCGTTGCCGGTCGAGACGATGTGGAACGTGATCCCGGGCCGGGTCGAGAGGAAGATCGCGGTCTTCCGTCGCTGCGCCCGCGTCTCGATCAGCTTCGGAAGGGGACAGTTCGAGAGACCGTCGGTGTAGTTGGCGAGGAAGACTTCGTCCCCGTCGAGGTAGTTCTTGACCGCCAGCAGCCTCTGGCCGATGTTGGAAGTCAGGCCCGTGTCCACGAACGTGATCTTCCAGTCGTCGATGTCGCTGTGGAGGAGGGCCAGGTCCTTACCCCCCTTCGTCAAAACGAAGTCGTTCGAGAGGTACTCGTTGTAGTTCAGGAAGTAGTTCTTGATGATGTCGGCCTTGTAGCCGAGGCAGAGGATGAACTCCTTGTGCCCGTAATGCGCGTAGTACTTCATCACGTGCCAAAGAATTGGACGGTATCCGATGTTGACCATCGGTTTCGGAATGATCTCCGAGTACTCTCGGAGACGCATTCCCAGCCCGCCGCAGAAGAGAACCACCTTCATTGGTTTCTCCGAATCGTGCGATTTTACCGCACCGGAGCGGATGGCACGGAAGTGGAACGCGCGAGCAGCCCCGCTTCGTCGAGCCGCAGGGCCGCTTCTTCGATGAGGTCGAAGGGCATGCCCGCGCGGTCGGCGATGGCGAGAAGGTCGTTGTGGCCATCGGAAAAATTCAGGACCCAGAGCATCGCCATCGCGTGCCGGCCCGGGTCGGGACGCCCGCCGATCGCGCGATAGAGGCCGCGCTTCCCGAGCTGCGGCTCGCATTTCGGGTTGGTGTTCCGGTACCTCCGATTGCCTTCGAGCACGGAGACGACGGCGAGATACGTGTCGAGCGATTCCGCGAGCGCTTCTCCCTTCACGAACGCGGGTTCGTCCGCCGACGTGTGGTACTCGGGGAACTGCCCGTGTGGCGTGCGCGTCAGGCTTCCGACGGGCAGGTCGAAGCCGGGGGAGTTGTACTGCCGCTCGTCGTAGCCGTAGGGGACGAAATCTACGACACGGAAGTCCCGTCCCGAGCGGGAGAGGACGTGCACAGCGGCGCGATCGATCTCGGCGTCGCCCCGGCGGCTTCTCTTGTAGTGCATCTTCCCCGCGTCGCCGACGCAGGCCACGACGAGACCGTGCCGGATCCGGGATGCCGCTTCCTCGTGGGCCGCGAGCCAGGCGATCGAGCCGATGGTGCCGGGCAGGAAGAGAAAGCGGTAGGCGTACCGGCGCGGCACGCTCGCGAGGGCCCGCGCGAGCCACGTCGAGAGGGCGATTCCGGACAGGTTGTCGTTGGCGAGCGACGGATGGCAGCAGTGTGTCGAAATCAGGACCTCGTCGTCCGTCTCGCCCGGCAGGTGCAGCTCGCCGTAGGTCAACGATCCGGGTTGCAGGCGCGACTCGATGATCGCTTCGTAGTCCCCTTCCGGCAAGGAGTTCACGAGCCGCTGGCTCGCACAGAATCCCCAGCCCCGCTCGTAGTACGACGTGCGGTAGGGAATCCAGTCCGGATGGTCCGGCAGCGTGAAGATCTTCTTCTTGAGCTCCGCGAGAGAGAGCTTCGTCCGGACCGGCTCGCTGTAGTTGACGACGTGCAGGTTTGAGCGGTGGAAGTCGATGACGCGCCGTCCGGAAGGGTCCAGCACGAAGGCGTCGGAGATGTTCCACTCGTCCGGGACCGTCCAATCGAAAGCGCGCGTGCCCGAGGGGATCTCATGGATCTCGATCGGGATGCGGCGGGCGACGGCGCGCAGCGTCTCGCGAAGCCCGTCTCCGGTGATGCTCCGGCAGATCGGGTATAGCTCGTCGATCCACGCCTTCATCTCGCGGGCCGCGACCTCGAGGTCGGTCGGCGAGCGGAACGACGCGAGGCTCACCGACGGCCGGCCCCGGAATCGAAGTCGGGATACGTCCGATCGCGTTCCGCCATGACGGTCGGCTCGAACGGCCAGGCGATTCCGAAAGCGGGGTCGTTCCACCGCACGCCGCCGGCGGCCCGGGGCTCGTAGAACTGGGACATCTGGTAGA
>JBKPSZ010000212.1:0-12259 GCA_046735265.1 Acidobacteriota bacterium
GCTGCGCGGTGAGCAGCGTCGCCTTCAGGATCCGCTCGCGCTCGCGGTGCTCCTCGTTCTCCTCAACGAGCTGGCGCACCCGGCTGTCCAGCTCCGCATTGGTCCGCGCGAGCTCTTCCATCTCCTCGGCGACCATCGCGAGGAAGGACTCGACTTCGACGGTGTCGAATCCTTTCCACTTGCGGGAGAACTCGTGTTTCTGAATTTCGAGAGGCGTCAAACGGGACATGGACGGACCTCCTTGTGGCGCTCAGAGGGCCGAGATCGCCATTCGCGAGAGAAATCGGCTCAAGACATAGATCGCCAGGATGACGAAAATGGGGGACAGGTCGATGCCGCCGGTGCGGGAGGGCGGCACGAGCTTTCGGAACGGCCGGAACAGCGGCTCGGTCACGGCATAGAGGAAGCGGACGATCGGGTTGCGCGGATCGGGGCTGACCCAGGAGATCAGAGCGGCGACGATGACGACGATCTGCAGCGCCTGAAGGGCGTAGAGCAGGACGTCGAACAGAGCGCCGAGCGCCGAACCTCCGACGTTCATGACGCGTCCCGCGCTCCGAAGAGATGGGTCCCGAGACGCACCTCGGTCGAGCCCTCTTCGACGGCCACCTCGAAGTCGTGGCTCATCCCCATCGAGAGCTCGGGAAGCGCGGCGCCAAAGCGATCCCGGAGCCGGGCCGCCATCTCCGAGAGGCGCCGGAAGTGCGGGCGCGACCGCTCCGGATCCTCCTCGAAGGGAGGCACGGCCATGAGGCCCCGCACGTCCAGGTGCGGCGCGGAGAGCGCGGCCTCGGCCAGCGCCTCGACCTCGCCCGGCGGGACTCCGGATTTCGTCGCCTCCTCGCCGAGATTGACCTCGATCAGGACAGGCAACCGCCGGTTTCCCCCGGAAAGAAGACGCTCGAGGCGCTCCACAAGTCTTTGCCGATCTAAGCTTTCCAAAGCTGAGAAGTATTGTAGCGCCGCCGGTGCCTTGTTGGTTTGCAGAGATCCGATCAATTTCCAGGTGAGGGCCGGAAACTCCTCCCGGATCGCGCCGATCTTGGCGGCGCCTTCGGCGACCCGGTTCTCGCCGAAGAGAGTCTGACCGGCGGCGGCGGCCGCTCGGACCGTTTCGAGCCCGTGTCCTTTGGTCACCGCGAGGAGGGCGACCCCCGCCGGATCTCTTTCGGCTCGCCCGGCCGCCCGCGCGATCGCGGAGAGCGCCTCGTTTCGCCTGCGGGAGATCTCGTCCGATGGGAGGTCCGTAGAGTCCTCGGCTAGCGCCCGCGAGGTCTCACGCCGGCGCCTCGCTCGCGTCGGCGCCGAGGTTGGCCAGCCGATCGGCGTCGCGGTTCTGCTCCCGGCGAACGTGCGAAATGGTGAAACGGCGAAACGCCTTGGCGCGGCGGACGGCTTCGGCGACGAGGGGCTTCAAGTGGTCCGCCTTGACTCGGTAGGCGCCGTTGACCTGCTGCACGAGCAGAAGGCTGTCGGAGAAGAGCTCCACCTCTTGTGCTCCGAGCGCTTCCGCGCGCGTGAGAGCAAGAAGGAGCGCGCGATACTCGGCGACGTTGTTCGTCGTCCGCCCGAGCGCCTGGTAGTGCTCCTCGGGCTCGCGGTCTTCGGCCGGCGCGACCCAGACGCCCGCGCCCGCCGGTCCGGGATTCCCCCGAGCGGCGCCGTCGATGTAGGCGCGAAACTTCATGAACGCCGGAGGAGGAAGCGCGTCGGGCGAAGGGAGATCGGATCTTTCTGCGCCGCTCGCCTTCCGCCGTTGCCCCGCGTCACGACGCGTGCGAGTCGTAGTAGAGGATCCGCTTGCAGCTGTCGCAGTAGACGATCTCGCGGCCGGCTTTGAGCACCTGGAGCGCGGCGGGGCGGATCTTCACGTGGCAGGCGGAGCAGGAGTAGGAGGTTGCGATCTGGATGACGCGCGAGATCGCGAGGCCGCGCTTCTTGTCGAGAAGGCGATGGAATTCCGACCGGTCCCGGGGAGGAATCTCCGATTCGAGCTTCTGGATCTCGGTTTCCGCGGCCGCGAGCTCCTCGTTGATCGCCCGCTGCGCCGCGCGCCAGTCCTTCAGTCTCTCCTCGTGCTGCTCGGTTTCGGCGGGCAGGCTCTCCTCGCGCGTCGAGAGCTCGCCGCGCGCCGATTCGATCTCCTCTTCGAGGACGAGGAGCCGGTCCTCGGTCGTCCGGATGACCCTCTCGACCGCGTCGATCTCGTTCAGAGCCGCGGAGTACTCCCGCGACGATTGAACGCTCCGCAGCTGCGTCTGGAACTTCTTCTGCTTTTCCTTCAAGTCCGCGAGTTCGGAATCCGCCTTGCGCGCCTCCTTTTCCGCCTCGGTCAGACGCGCCTTGAGCTTCGCGACGGCGTCGACTTTTTCGCGGTATTCCCGGTCCACCTCGACGAGGTCGGCGGGCACGGTATCTCGCTCCCGGACCCGTTCGCGCACGAACTGGATCCGGTCCTGAAGGCGGTAGAGCTGCTCGAGGGAGTTCATCGTCGAGCGGTCTCCGCGGAGGCAAACAAAAGGGGTATCCCGATGGCAGGACACCCCTGATGGTTTCGGATCGCCGCTCGATTGTGTCGCTTTTCGGTTCGTCGACTCCTCAAAGCTCCCCAAACCCCTTCGTGACCCCCGGTCTGGTGGGTCCACTCGGATTCGAACCGAGGTCTAACCGGTTATGAGCCGGTGGCTCTAGACCGCTGAGCTATGGACCCCGGCGCCCGGTTCCCGGGCACTATATCTCAAAACGAGAAAAGGGCAGCCTCCCGCAACGCGGAAGCGGGCCCGGGAAATCGGCGCCGCGGGCGCTTACCGAATGGTTTCCAGGAACGGCCGGAGCTTCTTGGCGCGCGACGGGTGGCGCAGCTTCCGGAGGGCCTTCGACTCGATCTGCCGGATTCGCTCTCGTGTGACGTTGAAGGAGCGTCCGACCTCTTCGAGGGTGTGCTCGGACCCGTCTCCGACGCCGAAGCGCATCTTCAACACCTGCTCCTCGCGTGGAGTCAAGGACTTCAAGACCCGGCGAGTCTGGTCCTGCAGGTTCGAGACGAGGACCGCGTCGATGGGAGAGAGAACCTGGCGGTCCTCGATGAAGTCGCCCAGATGCGAATCTTCCTCTTCGCCGATCGGAGTTTCGAGCGAGATCGGCTCCTGCGCGATCTTCATGATCTTCCGGACCTTCGAGACCGGCATGTCCATCCGCTTGGCGATCTCTTCAGCAGTCGGCTCGCGCCCGAGCTCCTGCACGAGCGAGCGCGAGGTGCGCGTCAACTTGTTGATCGTCTCGATCATGTGGACCGGGATGCGGATCGTGCGCGCCTGATCCGCGATGGCCCGCGTGATGGCCTGGCGGATCCACCACGTCGCATACGTCGAGAACTTGTATCCGCGGCGGTGCTCGAACTTCTCGACCGCCTTCATGAGGCCGATGTTCCCTTCCTGGATCAGATCGAGGAACTGCAGGCCGCGGTTCGTGTACTTCTTGGCGATCGAGACGACCAGGCGGAGGTTCGCAACGATGAGCTCGTGCTTGGCCTGGTCGGCCTCCTCTTCGCCCTCGCGCACCATGCGCTGCGTCTTCTTGACGTCCTCGTGCGTGACACCGAACTTCTGTTCGAGCTCCCGCAGACCCTTGCGGTACTTAGCGATCCGGCGCTTGTAGAAGTCGAGCCGGGTGGGGTTCTTCTCGCGCTTCAGGGTCAACGTGTCCTGGCGGATCGTCGACTCCGGCACCGACATCTGCCGGTCGATGTCCCGCAGGATTCCGATCGCGCGGTTCAGGACCGCCGGGGTGAAGTCCGCCTTGCGGATCAGGTTCGCCATCTCGGCGATCCGCTTGTCGATCGAGCTCTCGACGCGCGCGAGGGCCTTCGAGCCTCTCCGAAGCGTGCGCGCCTTGAACTTCATCCGCTTGATGTCCTTGTCGAGCGCGCCGATCTTCTTGAAAGTGCCGAGCACGCTCTCGATGCGGCGCGTCGCCCGGTCGTCCATCTCCTCCTCTTCCTCTTCGTCGGAGGGATTGACGAGCTCGGTGACCATGCGCGTGTCGCGGCCAGCGCTCTCGAGGAGCTTCAGGATCTCCTCGAGCACGATCGGATTGTTCGCGAGCGCCTGATAGATCTTGGCTTCGCCCTGCTCGATCCGCTTGGCGATTCGGACCTCGCCCTCGCGATCGAGCAGCTTGACCGTCCCCATCTCCCGCAGGTACATGCGGACCGGGTCGTTGGTCTTCTCGACGGCTTCCCTCGCCTCCTCGGCCGACTCGGCTTCCAACGCCGCGCGCCGTCGCGCCGCCCGGTCGGGATCCGTCACGATCTCGACACCGAGTTCGAAGAGCCTCAGGTAGACCTCTTCCAGATCCTCCGGGCTTCCGGTCACCTCGTCGGAGAGGACCGTCTGCATCTCTTCGTACAGCAGATAGCCCTTCTCCTTCCCCACGCGAAGGAGACTTCCGACTTCGGGATGCCGTTCCTCAATCACCAAGCTCGCTTCCTTTCAACGACGGCTTCAGCTGCGCGATGCGCCGGTCCGCCACCGATTTCTTGCGCATCAGATCTTCGATTTCCTCTCCCGGACGCTTCTCGTCGGATGCTCTCCGGATCGCGCCCAGGAGAGCGGCGCGTTCTCTCTCCAGATAGTTTGTCTCGAGCTTCCCGAGGACCTGGATCACCCGCCGATGGGACGTCTGCTCGCCTTCCTCGACCGCCGCTCGCGCCACCAACCGGAGGGCCTGGTCATTAAGGTGTGCGATTTGTCCTTGAAAATCAACAGTTTCCGATCCCCGGAATTCCCTGCGGGTCGCTTCCACGACGCTCCGGACGTCGGTGTTCGTCAGCCAATCGTCTTTCAAGCGTCCTAGAATCAATGGGATATGTTCACCCCCCCGCACCAGGATCGGAAGCAACGCGCGTTCGGCTTCCGGAATTCCACCGTCTGATAACACGGGACGGGGCGCGGGCGTTCCCTGGTCGATCCGGGGTTCCCGACCGGCGGCGGACCGGGGGCGGATCCTTTCCCAGAGGACCTCGAGAGGCACGGAAACCGCCGCCGCGACCTTGCGGCATTCCTCGTGCCGGAGGATCGCGTCCGGAATCGCCCGGAGGATCTCGAGGATCGCCGTGATCCGCGAAGCGCGCTCGGTGGCGGCGAGGCCAGGCGCGTTCGGACTCCGGTCGTCCAGGAGCCAGCCGAGAAAGTCCTGCGCTCCATCGACGCGCGAGACGAGATCGCGCGGGCCCGCGCTCGAGAGAACGTCGTCCGGGTCCTCTCCATCCGGCAGGCGGACGACGCCGACGGCCAGCCCCTGCGCGAGGCACAGCGCGATCGCGGCCCGCGTCGCGGCGCGCCCCGCCTCGTCCCCGTCGTAGCAGAGCACGACGCGATCGGTCAGCCGCCGGAGCTTTTCCGACTGCTCCGGCGTCAGCGCGGTGCCCATCGAGGCGACGGTCTCCTCGATCCCCGCCCGCAGGAGCGCCAGGTGGTCGAAATAGCCCTCGACGAGCACAGCGCGCTCGCGCTTGCGAATCGCGTCGCGGGCCTGCGCGAGCCCGTAGAGGGTCCGCTTCTTCTGGAAGAGAGGGGACTCGGGGGAGTTGACGTACTTCGGCTCCTGCCCGGCCACGAGCGCGCGGCCGCCGAAGCCCACGGGGCGGCCCCGGTCGTCGCGAAGAACGAAGAGAAGACGGTTGCGGAATCGATCGTAGGCGCCTTTCCCCTCCGCGCGGGGCTGAAGCAGTCCCGCCTCGACGAGGATCCCCTCGCGATAGGCGCCCGAGAGATGACGGGAGAGAGCGTCCCACGAGTCGGGAGCGAAGCCGAGGCCGAGGCGCTGGACGAGCTCCGACGGCGCGCCGCGCTCTTCGAGATAGGCCATCGCCGGGTTGCCCGGCCTCGCGAGCTCGGCGGCGTAGAAGCGCTGGGCGGCGGCGACCGCCTCGAGCAGCTTTTCGCGAGCGTCCTCCCGGGGCCCCCTCGCGCGGCGGGGGATGGAGACGCCGAAACGGGAAGCCAGGGCTTCGACCGCGTCCGGAAAGTCCATGCGGTCGATCTGCCGCACGAAATGGATGACGTCGCCACCGGCGCCGCATCCGAAGCAGTGGTAGAGGCCCTTCTCGCGGTCCACGGTGAAGGACGGCGTTCTTTCGTTGTGAAAAGGGCAGAGCCCTTTCCACGAGCGCCCCGCCTTCTTCAAGGTCGTGCGCTCGGCGATGACCTCCACGATGTCGGCCGCGCTCCGAAGCTCCGCGAGCACGCGGTCGTTGATGTCGAGATCGCTCATGGGTCGGCGTGTCCGAAACAACAAGTATTCATCCTGGACAAGGAAGGATTCCGAACTCCACCGGCCATTTCTCGCGAGAGATCGGGATCCCTCGGCCCTTCGGGCCTCGGGATGACGGCGTGGAAAGCCTTCGGCAGCCACGCCGTCATTTGAGCTCCACGATCGTCGCGCCGTTGCCTCCCTCGCGCGGAGGGGCAGCGGCGAGCGTCGCAACCGCCCGATGCGCCCGCAGGTGCTCGCGAAGCCCGTCGCGAAGTCTTCCCGTCCCGTGTCCATGGACGATCCGGAGATGGGAATCGCCGGCGAGGATCGCCGCGTCCAAGGCGCGCTCGACCTCCTCGATGGCCTCGTCGAGGCGGCGGCCGATCACGTTGACCTCTCCCGTTCGCGCCGAAACGGAGGGACCGCGAGTCGTCGCCGCGGCCGGCGGCACCGGTCTTTTCGACGGGCGGGAGGGAGCGAGCGGTTCGAGCGCCTCACGGGGGAGGAGCATCCGCTTGCCGCCGACTTCGACCCAGGCGCCCTCCTTTTCGAGGGCGACGACCGTCCCTTCGGAGCGGCCGCCGGAAAGGCGCGCGCGGCCGCCCACTTCGAGGCGCTCCCCGCGGGCGCGAAACGCCTCCCGGGCCTCCTCGAGCACGGGCCCGGCCGCCTCGGCCCCCTTCTCCGCGCTCTCGAGGAGCCGCGAAGCCGAGGCCTTCGACAGACGCGAAGCGTCCTCGCGGAGGCGCGCGAGCTCGCGCTCGACCTCCCGCTCGAGCTCCACGCGCGCCCGATCGAACCCTTTCTTCCCCTCTTCGAGCCACCGGGCGCGCTCGCGCCGGACGGCCTCGCGCTCTTCGGCGAGCCGTTCTCCTTCTTCCTCGGCGCGGCGGCGCTCCGCTTCGGCCTCGCGCTCGAGCCGGCGCACTCGCTCGAGCGCCCTCTCGGCCTCGGTCTCCGTTTCTTCCCGGCGCCGCCAGGCCTCGCCCAGGATGTCGCGCGCCCGGCCGAGCACGTCTTCCGGGATCCCGCGCTCGCGAGCCACCGAAAAGGCGTGGCTGCGCCCGGACAGCCCCGGATGAAGACGGTAGTTGGGGGCGCCGGTCGCCTCGTCGAACTCCATCGCCGAGCAGAAAGCGTCGGAGCGGGAGCCGGCGAATGTCTTGACCGCCGACAGATGCGTCGTGACGACGGCGCGTCCCCCCTTCGCGAGGAACGCCTCGAGCCAGGCGACCGCGAGAGCGCTGCCTTCCTCCGGGTCGGTGGCGCCTCCGATCTCGTCCACGAGCGCGAGCGTGCCCGGCCCCGCTTCCGCGAGAATCCCGGCCAGGATCTCCATCGAGGAGGAGAAAGTCGAGCGGTCCGCCAGGATCGCCTGCGCGTCTCCGATCTCGGCGCGGATCGAAACGAAGAGCGGCAGTCGGGTGCCGGCCGAGGCCGGGACCGGGAATCCCGACTGGGCGAGCAGCGAGAAGAGCCCGGCCGTCTTGAGGACGACCGTCTTTCCTCCGGCGTTGGGCCCCGACACGACGAGGAGCCGGCGGTCCTTCGAAAGCTCGAGGTCGAGCGGGACGACCGGGCGCTCGGGTCGCGTCTCGCCCAAGACCCGGCGTCGCAGCGCCGAGAGAAGCGGGTCGAGCAGGGGATGGCGAGCGCCCGCGAGCGTCCACGAGCCGTCCTCCGAGATCTCCGGAATCCGCCCCCCGCTGATCTCGCCGAACTCGACCTTCGCCTCGAGCGCGTCGAGCTCCGCCAGCGTCCCGACGGCGTTCTCGAGGTCGGGCGCTCTTTCGAGGACCGCCCGGCCGAACTCGGTCAGGATGCGCTCGACCTCGCGCCGCTCCTCCCCCGACATCAAGGCGAGCTCGTTGTTCGCTTCGATGACCTCCATCGGCTCGACGAAGACCGTCTGGCCCGAGCCGGAGCGGTCGTGGACGATGCCGGGTACCCGCCCGCGCGCCGAGGCGAGAACCGGAAGACAGTAGCGGTCGTTGCGCTGCACGAGGACCGCGTCTCCCAGCACGTCCCGTCTCTGCTCGAGGAGGCGAGTCATCCGATCCGCCACCTCGTTGCGCCTCCGCCGCAGCCGCGAGCGCAGCTCGGAGAGTCGCGGGGAGGCGTCGTCGCGCAGAGCTCCGTCCGCGTCGAAGAGCCGGCGCGCTCTCTCGAGAAGCGCGTCGAACCGCGGAAGCGCGTCGCGGCGCGCCGACAGAGCGCGCGACTCCGTCGCTTCGAGGAAGCGGCGCACGGCTTCGGCGGCGCGGGCCGCGGCGAGGACGGAACGGAAGTCCTCGGACGAGGCGTTGCCGCCCGCGCGCTCGAGCGCTTCGAGCGTGGGTGCGAGATCGACGAGCCCGGAGAGCGGCAGCCGGCCGCGGGAGATTCGGAGCTCCCACACCTCGGCCGTCTCTTCGAGGCCGCTTCGAACGGAGCTCTCGTCGTGTGCGGGCGCCGATCGGAGAATCGCGGCTCGTCCCGGGGAGGTCCTGGCGAGAGCGGAGACGAGGCGGAGGACGACGTCGAGCTCGAGGTCCGAGGCGACGCCGTCCGCCGCGAAGGGGGAGTCCGGAGGAACTAGATGTTCGCCCGCCGTTCCTCGGCGAGCTTGCGAAGCATTTTCTTGCGCGCCTGAATCATCTTGCGCTTGCGCTTGGCGCTCGGTTTCTCGTAGTGCTGCCGCTTCTTGAGCTCCGAGAGGATGCCCGACTTCTCGCACTTCCTCTTGAAGCGCCGCATCGCGTTTTCGAATGACTCGTCTTCCTTGACGTGGACGAGAGGCACGGACTGTCACCCCCTTCACCCTGGCCTTCGAGAGAGCCCATGATGATATTTTCGCCTCCTCTTCCCTGTCAATCGATCTCTTTTCTTTTGAGTCGCTTAAGAGGACAGCACCCAACGGCTCGTCCCTCGCCGGCGGTGCCGAGACCGGCGCTCACGAGTCGCGCTCGGACCCCCGATCGTCTCGGATCTCTCAGATGGGCTTCGAGTTGACTCCCTCGGCGCAGCCCGGATAATGGCGCCTACATGCAAGACGAAGAGCTTCTGGGTCGGCTGGAAGCCGAGATCGAGCGTCGTCTGTCCGAGCGCTTTGCCGCCCTCCGCGACGAGTTCGACCGGCTGCGACTCGAGTCCGACCGGCGCTGGGTGGGATTTCTCGAGCGATTCGAGCAGGATTTTTCGGGAATCGTTCCGGCCGACATGCTCGCGGAGCGCAAGCCGGAGCCGGCCCCGAGCCGCGGAATTCTGTCGCTCGACGAGGCGCGGACGCTCGACGCGGCCGCGAACCAGGTCGAGACGCTCCATCGGTTCCTCGAGGTCGCACGCCGCCGCGCCTCGCGGGTGGCGTTGCTGGTGGCCAAGGGTGCGTCGCTCGGCGTCTGGAAGGCGGTCGGTTTCTCCGAGCACGGACTCGACGACGAGGCGGTGAGAAAGGTTTCCTTCACGCTGCCCGACCCGGCCCTCGGGAACGTCCTCGATGGCGCTCCGGAGCGGCTCGCTCGGGGCAATGCCGTCTCGGCGCGGCTGGAAGCCGGCGATGCTTTGGAAGCGATCCTCGTTCCGATGGTCGTCAAGGAGAAGGTCTCCGGCGCGGTCTACGCGGACGTGCTGCCCGGCGAGGAATCCCACTTCGATCCGGAGGGTCTCGCGGTTCTGACGTTCCTTGCGGGTCTCGTGGTGGACCGGCTCGCCGCGAGGAAGCTCCGGCCGACGCCGCCGCTTCGGCCGATCCCGGCGCCTCCCGAGCGCCGCGTCGACGGCGACATCTCCGACCTCGGCATTCCGCGGCCCCGCGAGGTTCCGCTCGCGCCCCCGATGCCGTCCGCTCCGTCCTTCGCGCCGATGCCGCCGCCGGCCGTGGAGCATCCGTCGCCTGCACCCGAGCCGCCGGCGCCGCCTCCACCGGCGCGCGAGCCCGAGCCGGCTTCGACCGGCTGGGAAGATGTCCCGACCACTTCGCCCGCCGCTCCGGCGTCCTGGGAATCTCCCGCCGCGACCGTCCAGATGCCCGAAGTTCCCCCGGCTCCGGCTCCTGCACCGGCGTGGAAGCCGGATTCGGCCGCGGCGCCGGCGCCCGCCGCCGGCCGGCGGCTCGCCGGTCCTCTCGCGCGAGCGGAGGGCGACGAGCGGCGCGAAGAAGCGCGGCGCTTCGCCAAGCTCCTCGTGTCCGAGATCAAGCTCTACAACGAGCGAGCGGTTCAGGAGGGGCGCGAGCAGGGGAATCTCTACGAGCGCTTGAAGGAGGACATCGACCGAAGCCGCCAGATGTACGACGAGCGGATTCCGGAAGACGTTCGCTCCAACACGAACTTCTTTTACGAGGAGCTCGTGCGCACCCTGGCCGACGGCCGCGCGGAGTCGCTCGGAATGTAGAGGAATCGGGTGAACGGATCATCGGATCCTCGGACGACGGTGCCGCTGATCCGCCGATTCGCCCTGCAACTCACGACTCCATTCCCGCCTTGAAGGCCTTTTTTCCGGTCGGTCCGGTCTCGGGCCGACCGATCTTCCGATTTCCTCATCTTTCGATCCTTCGATCGCTGATTGGACCGACGGTCTTCCTCGCTGCGACTCTGTCGCTCGAAGCGGACGTCGGAGTCCTCAAGGTCTCCTCCGACTACGATGCCGAGCTCGCCCGCGCCGCCGACCTTCTCGAGGCGGGCAATCGCGGGCAAGCCGAGCCGATCCTCGCCGAGATCCGGAAGCGCGCCGGGCAGCGAGCGTGGGACGCGCGCGTCGAGATCCTGCTCGCGCTGGACGACGAGCGCCGAGGGGACCGCGGCTCCGCGGCGCAGCGCCTCTCTTCTGTCTCTGCGTCGCCGATCGGCCTCGAGACCTACCGGCGCGAGCGTCTCGCACGAAACCTGGCGGAGGCCGGCCGCGTCGACGAGGCTCTTTCGGAGTACCGCGACCTCGAGGCGAGGGACGAGCCCTACGCGTGGCGGACGCGGACGGCGCTCGAGTTCGCCGCGCGGCTCGAAAAGAGCGGTTCCCCGGCGAAGGCCGCGGCGGTGCTCGCGCGGGCGGCCGCGGTGAGCCCCGCTTCGAGCCTCGATCTCGCCCCGGAGAGGCTGCGCCTGGCGCTCCGGCTCGACGACCGCCTCGCGGTGCGCGCCCTCTCCCGGCAGATCCTCCTCGAGTCGCCGGGCGCGGATCGCGACGAGTCGCTCGAGGCACCGGTGCTCGCGGCGCTCCGCGCGGAGGAGGGGCGTCTCTCGCCGGAGGATTGCGCCCGTCGTGGGCGCTCTCTCGTGGCCGCGGGCGACGCGAAGCGCGGCGTGGCACTCCTCTCCCGCGACCCGGTCTCCCGGTGGCCCGCCGCGGAGCGCGGCGCGAACCTTCTCGCGCTCGCCCGGGCGGAGGCGCGCCTCGGGAAGACCTCCGCCGCCCTCGCCGCGGCGGCGAAGATTCCGCAGGACGAAAGCGCTCCCTCTTTCGAGTCTCGCCTCCTCGTCGCCGAGCTCGCGCTCGAACGGTTGCCGGCGCGGGGCGCGGCGTCGCGCGAAGAGCGGATCGCGACCTTGGACGAGCGCTTCGACGCGCTGGCGGTTCCGCAGGCGCCGCCCTCGGTGCGCGCGACGGCGCGGGAGCGCCGGATCCGACTCGCCTACGAAGCGGAGAATTTCGAAGCCGGCCTCTCCCAGGCGCGCCTGCTCGTCGCCGAGTCGCCGGGAACGCGAGCTGGCTTCGAGCCGCTGTGGAAGCTCGCCTGGGGTCTTTATCGGGAGAGGGACTTCGCGGGAGCTCGCGGCCGAATCGAGTCTCTCGCAGCCCTCTACGGCGCGGTCGATCTGCGGCGACGTCTCGACTACTGGCGCGCGCGGTGCTTCGAGCGCGAGGGATCGAAAGGCCGGGCGATGCTCCTCTATCTCTCGCTCGCCGCGGGGCAGCCTCCCGACTTGTACGGCCTCTTCGCGAGCCGGCGCGCTCCGGCTCGCCCGCCCAAACGCCCGCCGCTGCCCGACCCGTCCCAGGCGACGGCGACGTTCCGCCGCGTGGACGAGCT